>JANNMJ010000178.1:0-8888 GCA_031397815.1 Hymenobacteraceae bacterium | reverse complement strand
GCCGTTGTACTGCTTGCGCTCCAGCCGGTCGACGGGCTGGCTCTCGATGCCGACGAGGTTGAGGCCCCACGGGTCGTAGTGGTTCTCCTGAAGGCCGCGCTCCTTGCTGATTTTGAGCAGCAGGTCGTCGAAGTACACGGGCGTCGGGCTTTCGTCGACGAGCTTGGCTTCGAGATAGCCGTCCTGCGCGACCGAGAGCTTGGCCATCAGTCGCTGCCACTGCCCCGGGGGCACCGTGTCGGAAACGTAGGCCCACGCTTCGGCCTGTTTGACCGAATCGGCCGAGTACACTTCCAGCTTGAGGTAAGCGGCGGGGAGCGGGTCGGTGGCGGAGCGGTGGGCGAGGGCGAGTAGCCCCGCCAGACTCAGCTGCAGGCGCGGCAGCAGGCCCGTGCGGGGCTTGCCCGCCACGCCTTCGGGCACCCCGGCGCCGCCGCCGAGGGCGGGGCGCACGGGCCAGCCCGGCCGTTGGGGCAGATCGAAGCTCGCCCAGACTTCTGCCTGTACCGAGTCGCCCGATATACCGCACTACCATTTTCTATGTCTTCCCATTTTACACGATGTGTTTTGCAAAAAACTCCAGTATAAACTCAAGCTTTGCCGGATCACCGATTCCCACAAACCTATCTCCTTCGAAGGAAATGCTGTACCAATCCTCAGGACTTTTTTCAATTAGGCCTGTGCGCAACACCAATCCCTGACTTGGCGTGTCGCCTAAATCTATTTTAACTATCCATCCGGGATTATCTAATGTTTCAATTTTAATGGAGTAGTCGTGTTCCCAATTGCCATCACATTGGTTGGCATACCACTTTTGAAGATGCGTAACAACACTTGCCATCGTAAGAACCTCCGCCTTTCGTCTTTGTGTCAGCAAGGTAGCTACTGATATAGGCCCATCAGTCAGCCCCAACACGTAACGCCAACTAGCTTTCGCACGTCTCCCGGTTACCACTCGGGCACTTTTCGGCCCGCCGTATCTTTGAGTCAAGCCGCTCTACACCAGAGGGGCGGTTACGCACTGCTGATGAGCTACTTCAACTTCCTACTTGCAGGCCTGCTGCTGCTGACGGCGCCGGGGCTTGCGCACGCTTCGGCGCCACCCACTAAACCGCTTTCTGCCAGTTACCACCTTCCGGCGGGCGCCACGGCGGCCGATTACCGGGCGGGCGTCGTGGTTTTTCGGGTGACGGATACGTGGCGCACGGCTTGCTCGGCCGGAAGCGTGGAAGTGCCCGCCATTCAGCGGGTGCTCACGCGGTTGGGCGCCACGCGGCTGGAGCGCGTTTTTCCGCATTCTCCCGCCCCCACCGCCGCTGACCTGAAGCGCGACCCACGCTGCGTCGACCTCACGACGGTTTACCGGGCCGCCTACAGTGCGCCGGTGCCCGTTGACCAAGCCGCAGGGCTGCTCCTCGATTGTGGCGCCGTGCGCTATGCGGAGCCTGATTTCGTGGGCCGCCCGCGCTACACCCCCAACGACCCGAGCGCGCCGCAGCAGTACGCGCTGGCGCAAATCCACGCCCTCGATGCGTGGGACGTGCAGAAAGGCGATACGACGGTGCTCATCGGGATCGTCGATACCGGAGTCGATTTGGACCACCCCGACCTCGTCGCTAACCTTCAGCGCAATTACGCCGACCCCATCAACGGCCTCGACGACGATAATGACGGCTACGTCGATAATTACCTCGGCTGGGATATGGTCGGGCAGTTTGTGCATCAGCCGTCCGGCGATAACGGCGCCGGGGGTTCGCCCGCTACCTACCACGGCACGCACGTCGCGGGGTGTGCATCGGCCGTAGCCGATAATAATATTGGCGTGGCGGGGGTCGGCTTTCGGTGCCGCATATTACCCATTAAATGCTCCGCCGACGATAACGGCGGCTTTATTCTGAACGGTTATCCCGGCATCGTGTACGCCGCCGATCACGGGTGCGATATCATCAACTGCTCGTGGGGCTCCCTCGGCTTCCCCGACCTCGGGCAGGATGCCATCGACTACGCCACTTTCAACCGTAACGCCTTGGTGGTGACGGCCGCGGGCAACAACGGCGTGGCCGATCCGTTCTCGCCCGCCGGTTTCGAAAACGTGCTGACCGTAGGCGCGACGGGGCCGACCGACGTGAAAGTGGGCTTCTCGAACTACGGCGTCAATACGGAAGTATTCGCGCCGGGGCTGCAGATTTTCTCGACGCTCTGGAACGACAGCTACGGCAATAATTCCGGCACCTCGATGGCCTCGCCGGTGTGTGCGGGCGCTGCCGGACTGGTGAAAGCGCAGTTTCCGGCGTATTCGGGCGAGCAAGTCGGGCAGCAGCTGCGGATGACCTGCGACAATATCGACGCCCAAAACCCCGCCCTCGCCGGTCTGCTGGGTCGGGGCCGCATCAACGTGATGCGCGCCATTACCGAGCAGCCGTCGGCGGTGCGTTGTCTGCGGAAACAAGTGCTCGACGATGCGACCGGCCTGCCCACGCCGCCCGCCGCGGGGGCCATTCTGCTGATTCGGGGCACGTTTAAGTCGATTCTGAAACCGACCACCGGCCTGAACGCTACCCTCACGACCACGTCGGCGGCCGTCACGATTCGGCAGGGGACGATTGCGCTCGGGAACCTCGGCACGGGGCAATCGGTGATCGAAACGTTCGGCATAAGCATCAGCCCAACGGCGCCGGCCGATGTGCCCGCGCGCTTCACGATCACGTATCAGGATCAGGCGGGGTACACGGATACCGAGAAATTCGAAATCCTCCTCAACCCGAGCTTCCGCGATATCACCGCCAATCTGGTGCATACCACGATTACGAGCAAGGGCCGCATCGGCTTCAACGATAGCCAGAATAACCAAGGCCTCGGGATGGTATACGCCAACCGCGATAACCTGCTCTGGGAATGCGGCCTGATGGTCGGTATTGACTCGACGCACGTCTCGAACACGTTGCTACACATCGCCTCCTACCCACCGATTGCCGACGACCATTTCCGGCCGGTCGGCGGGCCGGTCAGGGCCGTAACAGCCCCGCGCGCCGATCAGGAATTTACCGGTCTGATGAGCGACGCCGGGGCCGGAGCTGCCGCCCTGCCGGTGCTGATTCGGTACCATACCTACGCGTGGGCGGCGCCAGGGCAGGATAAATACGTCATTTTCTCGTACACGCTCCGCAATCCCTCGCCCCGGCCGCTGGCCAATGTCTACGCCGGACTTTATGCCGATTGGGATATCGGCGGCGCCATCACCAACAAAGCCGACTGGGACGCCACCCGGCGCTTAGGCTACGCGTATTCCAACGAGCCTGACTCGGCGTTTGCCGGTATCCGGCTGTTGGCACCGGCCTCGGCGCAGCCAACGTATCGCGCTATCGACTTCAACGCCTCCCTCCCCGGCAACCCGTGGGGCGCGAGCGACACGTTCACGCTCGGCGAAAAATGGCGGGCGCTGAGCCGGGGCGTCAGCCGGACGCAAGCGGGGCTGGGGCGCGGCTCCGACGTGGCCACGGTCCACGGCGCCGGGCCGTTCACGCTGGCGCCGAACGACTCGGTAACGGTCGTTTTTGCCCTCGTGGCCGGTAATACTCTTCTCGATTTGCAAGCCGCTTCGGATGCCGCAGCCGCTAATTATCAGCAGGTTTTGGGGCAAGCGGAGCCGTTTGCGGCCGCTGCCCTGCACGCGCCGTACCCCAACCCTTCGAGCGGACGCCTGACGCTACCGGCCACTGGCCGAGCCGGAACGGTGGAAGTGTTCGACGGGCGGGGCAGCTGCGTGGTGCGACGCCGCACCACCGGAGAAACCGCCGAGGTGCTGCCCTTGATGGGGCGTTCGGCGGGCCTTTACATCGTGCGCTTCACGGCGACGGGCGGGCGGGCAACGTCGTGGCGGGTAGCGGTGGAATAAGGAGTCGGTACGCGTGGTCAGCTCTGTCTCAGAGATGGCATCAATAACTCAATAAACAAGAAAAACCCCGGCGGCTCAATGGCACGCCGGGGTTTCATTGTTTGACGGGGTAGGGTAAGGAGTGGTAATATCGAATTAAAACTTGGCGCTCAAGCCGACTTTGAGCAGCGCGATATCATAGCCGAATTCTCCGAAAACACCGATGTTTTCAGCGAAATTGTATCTGGCTCCCACGAAAAGGCCGGAGATTGCATTCGTGTAAGTGTCAGAATCAGAAGAGCTACGGAGAAAGTCAGGGTAACTTTCATCCCACTTGTACGAATACTTCGAAATCCGGACTCCAACGGTAAGGCCACCATACGTATCCAATTTCGGGTTGCTCGATAATTGGTAATGATAGATTCCGCGTACGCCAACGAAAACGTCGGTCGCCGACCACTTATACCCCTCGCCAAAAAATTCTTTATACGTATAGCTCGCCCGGCGAAACCCGACAATCCCGCCAACTGAAATCACGCCGGGACCGACGTTATCGATGATTCCGTGTTCAACCGATAAATTGATCAGCGGAGTGCGCGAATAATCGGAACCGGTAAAAAGCAGACCTGAATAAGACCCAAAGTGAATCAGCCCAATACCTAGGTTAGCGGCGGTACTTCCCTTCTTAAAAGAGGTGTTAGCGCTCATTCCCAAGCCGCTGCTGGAAGTAGAGGTACGAGCAGTGGGCGCTGGTGCCGGAGCGGGCGCTGGTGCTGGGGCGGGCGCCGGCGCCGGCGCAGGCTTGGCCGTCGCGGTGGCGGGTTTGGCTGCTGGCTTGGTGGCCGGTTTAGCCGCCGGTTTGGTCGTGGTGGTAGGCTTAGGAGCGGGCTTTTTGGCCGTCGACTGCGCCGAGACTGCCGTCGTGAGCAGGCCGAGGAGCGATAGGGTTAGCAGGGAAGTGGAGAGCGTGCGCATGGCAAGAGGAAGTGATGGGCTGATGAAAAAGTGGTCATTATCAGGCTGATATAAATTGACCACTGCAAAAGTACCGGCACCTCCTAACCGTCTACAATCACATAATAATGTGAAATGCCGCGTTTGGGGCGTGCCGGGGGTATTCGAGCCGCCCCGTTGCGCCGCCCGTACCTTTGGCCCCACACACACAAGCCCGTTACTGAATATGACTCTCGACACGCAACTACGGCGCACGTCGTACCTGATTGGCCGCGATTTGGCGGGCAACTTCACTCGCCAAGGCCTCACTATCGACCCGGAAGCGCTGGTCGCGGGGTTGAAAGCCGCGATGGCGGGCGATGAGAGCCTGCTCTCGCCGGAAGAGTCGCGCGCGGCGATGACGCTGCTCCAGCAAGAGCTGCAAGCCGCGCAGGAAGCCAAAGCAGCTTCCGCTGGCGACGATAACCTCCGCGAAGGCAAGGCTTTTCTGACTAAAAACGGCCTTCGTCCGGAAGTCACGACCCTGCCGAGCGGGTTGCAATACGAAGTGCTGCGCCCCGGCACCGGCCCAAAGCCGACGCGCCGCGACAACGTCACGACCCACTACCACGGCACCCTGCTCGACGGCAGCGTGTTCGACTCTTCGTATGAGCGCAACGAACCGGCGTCGTTCCCGGTCGGCGGCGTGATTGCGGGCTGGACGGAAGCCTTGCAGCTGATGGGCACCGGCGCCAAATGGCGCCTGTATATCCCGTCGGACTTGGCGTACGGCCCACGCGGGGCGGGTGGCGATATCGGCCCGAATGCGACGCTCGTATTCGACGTTGAGCTGCTCAAAATCAATTAG
Source organism: Hymenobacteraceae bacterium (assembly GCA_031397815.1). Taxonomy (GTDB): domain Bacteria; phylum Bacteroidota; class Bacteroidia; order Cytophagales; family Hymenobacteraceae; genus JANNMJ01. The sequence goes on along the minus strand of JANNMJ010000178.1, from coordinate 3,213 downwards.
TCGCTGGTCGGGTTACGCTAAAGTGCGGGAGAGGCCGGGGCGTTTGGCGTCGCTTCTCCCCTGCTTTCTGTTTCCGCTTCTTCCGCCGGTTTCTCCTTCCTCCCTATGGAATCCGTAGTTCGCTTACGTCGGGGTTCGCTTCGCTTCTCACCGGCTGGCCTCACGCTGGCACGGCCCGGCGACGGCTGGCTCCTCGGCATTGCGCGGCTGCGGTACGTGGTGGTGCGGCGGGTGCGGTTTGCGCTCTGGTACTGGCTCGGCGGCCTGATTACGTGTTACGCGCTGATCGGCATCATCGGCAACTCCCTCAATCCGGTTCCGGCGTGGGGCGGGCTGCTGGCCGGGGTGGGCCTCCTGACGTGGGGCTTGCGCGGCGCGTGGCAACTTTCAGTGCACCTCGACGATGAGGCCGAACCGCGCCACGCGTGGCTCTACGGCGCCGACGATGCCGCGCTGGCGCGGTTCGAGGATGAGGTGAACGACTACCTGCGCGCCCAAGCCGAGCTACGCCGACTGGCCGCCGAAGCGGAAGCCGCCTCTCAAGCCGCTGCCGCGCACGGCACCACTTCCTCGACGGGCGGCGCGAGTTTCTGGTTGGGGCCACCGCCGCTGCCCAGTCCGTATCCGCCGTCGTTGCTGCCGGGCATTTTGCCTTGATCTTTTGATCTCCTATTCGCTTTCAGCTTAACCCGCTGGTTTGCTAGTCCGCAGATGCCGTCGGTTTCGCTGTCGGTTCACTGTTGGGGGTAGTTGGCAGTCCGCAAAGTGCGGCGCCCTACATTTGACCCCATTTCCGTTCGTTTTTTTAGTTGCTGACGTGGCTACTGCTGTTACTCTTTCGCCCGCTGAATCCCCTTCGTCCCACGGGCACCAACCCCTCTCGGTGGGGGGGCTGCTGATTGCGCTGGGCATCATTTACGGCGACATCGGCACTTCGCCGCTGTACGTACTGAAAGCCATCATCGGCACCGCTCCCATCACGGAGCAGCTCGTGTACGGCGCTATTTCGTGCATCCTCTGGACCCTCACGTTCCAGACGACCATCAAATACGTCATCACCACGCTGCAAGCCGACAACAACGGCGAGGGCGGCATTTTCTCGCTCTACACGCTGGTGCGGCGGCAGGCCAAATGGCTGTACATCCCGGCCATTATCGGCGGGGCGGCGCTGCTGGCGGATGGTATCATCACGCCGCCGATTTCGGTTTCGTCGGCCATTGAAGGGCTGCAAACGGTGTATCCGGCCCTGACGCAGCAATCGGTGATGTACATCGTGATTGCGATTCTCGTCGCGCTCTTCCTGTTTCAGAGCCTCGGCACGCAAGTGGTCGGCAAAGCCTTTGGGCCGATTATGCTCGTTTGGTTCTCGATGCTGGCGGTGCTTGGGGTGATGCACATCTCGGATCATCCGGGGATTCTGAAGTGCCTGAACCCGTATTACGGCTACGACCTGCTCGTGAATTACCCCGGCGGCTTCTGGCTGCTCGGCGGCGTTTTCCTGTGTACGACGGGCGCGGAAGCGCTTTATTCCGACCTCGGCCACTGCGGCAAAGGCAACATCCGCCTCTCGTGGGGCTTCGTGAAGACGTGCCTCGTGCTCAATTACTTAGGACAGGGCGCGTGGCTGATGACCCACCAAGGCGAGACACTCTCGATGCTGCCGAACGGCAACCCGTTTTATGCGCTGATGCCGTCGTGGTTCCTGATGGCGGGGATCGTCATCGCGACGATGGCGACCATCATCGCGTCGCAAGCCCTCATCACCGGTTCGTTTACGCTGATTTCCGAAGCCATCCGGCTGAATATGTGGCCGCGCGTTCGGCTCCACTACCCCACCAACGTGAAGGGGCAGCTCTACGTGCCGAGCATCAATCGGCTGCTGCTGCTGGGGTGCATCGGGGTGGTGCTGTACTTCCGCGAGTCGGGGGCGATGGAAGCGGCGTACGGCCTCGCCATCACGCTCACGATGCTGATGACGACGATTCTACTCTCGTACTGGCTCTACAAGAAAGTCCATCACAAGAGCCTCGACTGGGCCATTGTCGGCGGTTTTCTCGCGCAGTATCTGGTGGTGGAAGGCGCGTTTCTGGTCGCCAACCTCGATAAGTTTCCCCACGGCGGCTGGGTGTCGCTCCTGATTGGCGGGGTGCTGGTTGCGGTGATGTTCGTGTGGCTGAAAGCGGCCGACATCAAGAAATCGGTCACGGAATTCGTCTCGATTGCGCCTTATATCGACAAGCTCCAAGAGCTGAGCCACGACGAGTCGGTCGCGAAATACTCCACGCATCTGGTCTTTATGACCGGCGCCGATGACGTGACGCAGATTGAGTCGAAAATCATCTACTCCATCTTCCAAAAACGCCCGAAACGCGCCGACGTCTACTGGTTCGTCCACGTCGACACCACCGACGAGCCGTACACGATGGAATACAAAGTGGCCGAGCTGGCGCCGAACGACGCTTACCGCATCAGCTTCCGGCTCGGCTTCCGGGTCGAGCAGCGCATCAACCTGTATTTCCGCCGGGTAATCGAGGATTTGGTGCGTAACAAAGAGGTCGATATCACCTCGCGCTACGATTCCCTCTCGCGTCAGCAAGTAACCGGCGATTTCCGGTTCGTGGTGATGGAGCGCTACCTCTCCGACGAGAACGAGCTGCCGTTCTTCCAGAGCTTCATCATGCAGGCGTACTTCTACATCCGCCAGTTCATCTCGTCGGAAACGAAGTATTTCGGCCTCGATACGGCGTCAGTGAAAGTGGAGCGCGTGCCGCTGCTGCTCACGATGACCCGCAAGATTGGCGATTTGAAGCGGGTTTATTGAGGGGGAATTGGTGAGGATTCTTTGAATTGAAAGCGCCCCGTTCGAGCTAAGCTCGAACGGGGCGCTTGGTTTTGGAAAATCTGTTGCGTGCGGGATAATGCGCTGTATCTCCAGATTCCCCGCCCCCTTGGGGGAGGGGTGCCCCGAAGGGGCGGGGTGGGGAACGCGGTTGGGCAATGTGGCTGGGAAATGCGGTTAAAAAAACCCCTGCTGGCGCGCGTTTGGGTCGACCGCAGGTCGAGCTAACGCGTGTCGGACCGGGTGGCGCGTCTGTGACGCGCGTTCGCGTCAGCGAACCATTCGCGTAGGATTGGCGCGGCTTGTTGGAGGTGACCAAACCGCCGTTGTGCGTCGCGTTCCGCGCCGGTGCGTCACAGACGCACACCCCGGTC
>JANNMJ010000141.1:0-5259 GCA_031397815.1 Hymenobacteraceae bacterium | reverse complement strand
CTCGCCGCTCCGTTTTACGCGGGTAAACCGGCACCGAGACGGTGCCGGGTACGTTCAAATTGACTAGCTCAGCTCTTCCGCACCCGGCTGCTGCGGCTTGCGCGCCCGCACCGAGTAGGTCATCGGGAGCTTGCCTTCTAGGCCTTTAATCTGGAAGCGGTTCGGCCCCGTCTCGACCATCGCTTTGAGGCAGTTCCACGGGGAGAAATCGAATTCGTGGAGAAATTCTATTTCAAGCCCGGCCGCGACGAGGGCGCTCACGACTTCCCCCAAACCGTGATTCCACGTGAACGATTGATGCTCCAAGGGCGCCGATTGGTCGGCGTACGTGCCGATTTCGGTCTCCTCAATCACGCCATCGTTCAAATACGCGTACTGCACTTTGGTGAAGTCGTTGTCGAACATCCAGATGACCGGGTGAAACTCCGCTAGGTACAGCGTGCCGCCCGGCCGTACACACGCGGCGGCGGCTTGCGCCCAGCGACTTAGGTCGGGGAGCCATCCCAGGACGCCGTAAGACGTGAAAACGATGTCGAATTGCTCGCCGCCAACCGCTGCTGGGGCGTCGTAGACGTTCGCTTCCACGAACCGGGCGGGCAGACTTAGCTCGGTGGCGAGGGAGCGGGCGGCGCCAATGGCTTCCGCCGAAAAATCCAATCCGGTGACCATCGCGCCGCGCCGTGCCCACGCGAGCGTATCCTGCCCGAAATGGCATTGCAAGTGCAGCAAAGTCCGCCCGGCCACGTCGCCGACTTCCGCTAGCTCAATCTCGCGCAACGATTCGGCGCCTTCCCGAAAACCCGCCACATCGTAGAACGCGCTCGGTAAATGGGCGGCGGTGCGGGCCGCCCACAGAGCTTGATTCGCCGCGAAAAAGGCCGATTCGGCCGCCGTATTCGGTTCCATGACAGGGGGGAAGGGGAAGTGAAACGCTCGCTTCGGCGTCAAAGGAAAGCCGGATTCTTCCTTCACGCCAAAACGTGCGGCACAAATTCCGACAGATTCGTGATGATGCCTTGCGCCCGGCGGAAGCCAATCGCGCAGCCTTCCCCGGCCCAAAATACCCCGGCTTGGTAACGGCGGCCGGTGGGGTCGGAGGGCATTTCGGCCCAGCGTTGGGTGATGTAACGCTGTTGGCCGTACTCGCCGGGCACTTCGTCTACTACTTGTCCGTCTTCCAGCTCCGCTACGTTCTGACCTTCGCGCCCGAAAAGCGGCTTGCTCACGGCGTGCCCTTCGAGGGGGCCAACGGTGGTTTCGAGGAGCAGCGGATGATGCGGATACTGCTCCCAGAGCCATGCCAGCAGCCCTTTGCTCTGGAAAAGCAGCGCGTAAGCCGGGTTCGCGACCACGACTTCGCGCGCCAAGAGCAGCTGCGTCAGATCGGCCGTCAGCTCTGGCTCTTCTTCGGCCAACACTTCCCACGGCACTAGCTTGAACACGAAATCGAACCGCTGCCACTGGTCGGTTTCCACGGCCGCCCACACGCCAAGGTCGTCGCCGTCGGCCGCGACCGTCATCTCATCTACCGCCGTTACGTGCGCCGTAGTGAAGCCCGCATCGAGGGCGGCGGCGGCCAGCACGGCGCAATTGGTTTCGTCTTCGGCGCTATCGGGGAGGTGGACGAGGAGGAGGTGCGGGTCGAGGTCGGGGTTGCGCTCGCGCCACTCGCGGAGCTGCGCGGTCAGGCCTTCGTAGAGGCCGTTGGCTTGGCGGTCGTCGTCGGACAGACCGGCGGCTTTGAGGCTCGCCCACTGCACAACGGCCGTTTCGGGGATGCTGGTGGCGGTATCGGCGTTGAATTCGAGGAGCTTGGGGCCGTCAGGGGTGAGGGCGAGGTCGAAGCGGCCGTAGAGGTGCCAATGGCGGTCGTCGTCCCACGAATGGCGCACGGCTTCCCAGAGATTCTCCGGAATCGCGAGGCGGTGGAGGAGGTCGTCGGGGATGGGGTCGGGGATTGATTCGACGCAGAGCTGGTAGAGCGCCGACGCGGCATCGAGGAGCGCATCGGCCTCTTTTTCGGGCAGCTTCACGGCTTCGCGGGCCACATAATGGGCGCAGGCGTCGGCCACGGCCCAGTCCCAGCCGAGGGCGCGCACGGCGGGCTCCACATCGCCGCTCAGCGGTAAAAGCACGATTTTATGCATCTGATTCGTAGGACGAAAGGAGACGAGACGAGAGAAAGGAAAGAAGGGAGAAGCCCAAGATTTTGCCGACAACTTGCGCCGCCGCCGCCACTTTAGCCGCCGAAACCACGTCCGCCGCCGCCAAAGCCCCGGCTACCGAAACCGCTGCTACGCCCACCGCGCGGCGCGCTCCCACGAAAAGACGGACGGCTCCCCGACCGCACCACCGATTGGCTCGGCCGAATACCGCTCGTGGCCCCGGCGCTGGCCCGGCTGCCCGAAAACCCGCGTCCGTAAAATCCGCGCCCGTTGTCGCGCTCGCGGGCGGTTTGTGCGCGCCAGCCCTGCGTTTGGTTCAGCACGCCCGGCCCGGCGTACATGGAGGGTTGCGGCGTGAGGAAGCGCCCGGCCATATACCCGATGCCGCTCCACATCAGCACGTCCATCATACCGGTGCTGCCGACGCGGTTTTCGGGGTTCCGACGCGAGTAATCCTGCATTTGTCGCTGCAACGCCTGCCCCTGCAAAGTATCGACTTTGCCGTCGAAATGGCGCAGAATCGCCGCCACTTCTTCCTTGCCCGCCGGGCGCTCAGCGGTGATTTTCCACTCGCCGGGCTGCACTTCGGTCATCTCCGTTATCACGCCCTTCGAGTAGGTCTGCCCGGCTTCCGGCCCGTTCCATTCCTGCCCGTCGGTACTGGCCTCGTCGGCGCCGCCGCCACCCGAGCAGGCCGGTAAAGTGTTCAGCCCGAGACTGGTAGCCGCGGCCACCAGCAGCACATTACGGCGCCAGTCGCCGATGCGGAAGTAGTTTCTCTTCATAACGAACCAAGTTACCGCTTTTCAGCGCCACTTGTTGCCCTCAAAGCCCCATAAGCTGCCAGCCAACTCAAATCAATCCCAAAAAGTCAATCAAAAAAATAAACCCCAAAAAATCCGCGAAATCAAAAAATCACCTAAATCTGCGATCTACTCCCACAGCCGATAATGCTCCAGCTGCACTGGCCGCCGGAAAAACAGCCGCGTTGATTCCTCAAACGAGCGCGTAAAATCAGAGACATAAAAGTGATGACGCGGCGGAAAAGCGCCGTCGGCAAGCAGGTTAATCTCCGTCAGCGTGCGCCGGACTTCCTCGGCGAGCACCTGACCGCCGTCTAGCACGGCCACGCGACCGCCGTAAAAAGCCTCAATCTGTGGCCGAATCAGCGGGTAATGGGTGCAGCCGAGGAGCAGCGCCTCGATGCCGTGGAGGTCGGGTTGGCTGAGATAGGAGCGGATGACTTCCTCGGAAACGCTCGAATCGTGGAAGCCGTCCTCAATCATCGGCGCGAGCAGGGGCGTAGCGAGGGCGTGAAGCTGAATATCGCGGTCGAGTGCATCGAGCTTCTTGCGGTACACATTGGAGGAAACCGTTTGCCGCGTGGCGATCAGCCCGACGGAGCGGTGCGCGTACTGCGCGCCCACGTGCTGCACGAGCGGGTCAATCACGTTCAGCACCCGCGCCTTCGACCCCACATACTCGCGCACCAGCTCCCCGGCGGCCGCCGACGCCGAGTTGCACGCAATCACGATGAGCTTACAGCGCTGCCGGAGCAGCACATCACAAATCTTAACGGAGTAAGCCTGAATCGCGGCCGTCGATTTATCGCCGTACGGCAAGTGCGCGGTATCGCCGAAATACACCAGCGATTCGTGCGGCAGCGCCTCTGCAATGGCCTGCGCGACGGTCAGGCCGCCGATGCCGGAATCGAAAATACCAATCGGAAGGTCGGGGGTCATCGGCGGACGGAGAAGGTATGCGCGGTTAATGGCGCGAAGGTGCAACGAAAAGGGTTGCACGAACGAATGAATTGGCTACATTCGACCCTTCTTTCACCTTCCATCTCTCCCTATTTCCACTGATGCCTTCTGTCATCCAGACCCTTGAAGAAGCCCTCGCCCATTGGCGAGCGGCGCATCCCGGCCATTCCCCCGTCGCCATTCGCCTCGGCGAGCGCCTTCACGCGCAGCTCCTGCTCGATATCGCTGCCGCTTCGCACCCCTTGCCGCATCTGGAAACAGAGCGCGGCCGACCCACGCATTTCCACGAGATTGAGATTTTTTGTGATGAAGTGGCGCTCGATCAAATAATCATCGTCTGACCAAGTGTCTGACTGTTGCTTTCCCCAAAATATTGATGACCGACCCTTGGACCAACCGCTGGAACGAACGCTTCCGCGAACCTGAGTATGCCTACGGCGTGGCGCCGAACGAATTCCTGAAGCAGGAGCTGTCGCCGCTAGCCATCGGCACCATCCTTTTTCCGGCCGAGGGCGAGGGGCGCAACGCGGTCTTTGCGGCGCGGCTGGGTTGGGCTGTCTCCGCCTTTGACATCAGTGTCGAAGGGCAAGAAAAAGCGTTGCGACTGGCGCAAGAAAACGGCGTTACCCTCGACTATCAGCTCATTCAAGACCTTACGCAACTGCCCTACGCGGCCGAACAATTCGATGCCATCGGGCTGATTTACGCGCATTTCCCTGCCTCTATCAAGTCCGCTTACCATCGCGCCCTTGACAGGTTCCTGCGCCCGGGCGGCGTGGTGATTTTTGAGGCCTTCAGCAAACGGCACTTGGCCTATCAGGCGCAGAACGAGCACGTAGGCGGCCCGAAAGACGAGGCGTCGCTGTTTTCGCTGGAAGAAATTCGGCGTGATTTTCCGAATTATACCTTCCGCGAATTGCGGGAGGAAGAGATTGAGCTAACCGAAGGCCGGTATCATAACGGCACAGGTGCGGTAATTCGCTTTGTGGCGGTGAAGGCGTAAAGGGCTTCAGAAGTTAGATAAAAAACTCACTTCCTTAAGCTGTTTGGCAAGTAGGCTAAATTTCATTTCGATTTTTTCGGCGCCTGTATAAGCTTAGTCAGGCGTTTCGTCCAGTTGACTACGTGTTTCGAGGTAGCTATCAACCGCACATTGAAAGGCGTGCTTCACTTCCGTAATCGAATCACTTGGCGGTGTCTAGGTGCTAGTGCATCAATTAGGGGCGAACATTTGCCCTTATGTCGTACACGCGATTAACCCATCCGGAGCGCGAGGAAATTGCGCTTGGCCTTGCTGCTGGCCGCACCAGCGCCCAGATTGGCTCCCTGCT
>JANNMJ010000079.1:0-7152 GCA_031397815.1 Hymenobacteraceae bacterium | reverse complement strand
GCCGCCGCCGGTTTTGTGCGGGTGCGCGGTGCCCGCGAGCACAACTTGAAGGACGTCAGCCTCGACATCCCGCGCGATGCGCTGGTGGTGTTTACGGGGGTGTCGGGGTCGGGGAAATCGTCGCTGGCGTTCGGGACGCTCTACGCGGAGGCGCAGCGGCGGTATCTCGAATCGGTGTCGCCGTACGCGCGGCGGCTGTTTCATCAGCTTTCGGTGCCCGAGGTTGATTCTATTGATGGGCTGCCGCCGGCGGTGGCGTTGCAGCAGCAGCGCGGCGCGCCAACCACGCGCTCGTCGGTGGGGTCGGTCACGACGCTCTCTAACCTGCTGCGGATGCTGTACTCGCGGGCTGGGGAATATCCGGCTGGTCAGGCGATTATTTATGCCGAAGCTTTTTCGCCGAATACGCCCGAGGGGGCTTGTCCGACGTGCCACGGGCTGGGCCGGATTTACGAGGTGACGGAAGAATCGATGGTCCCGGACCCGAGCCTGACCATCCGCGAGCGCGCTGTGGCGGCGTGGCCGCAGGCGTGGGGCGGACAGAATCAGCGGGATATTCTCGTGACGATGGGCTACGACGTGGATACGCCGTGGCGCGACCTCCCCCAAGCCCAGCGCGACTGGATTCTGTTCACCGACGAGCAGCCCGTAATGCCCGTTTACCCCGGTTACACGCCCGCCGAGACGCAGCGCGCCGTGAAACGAAAGGAGCCGCCGAACTATATGGGCACTTTTTCGAGCGCCCGGCGGCACGTGCTGCACACGTTCGCCAACACGCAGAGCGCGCTGATGAAGCGCCGGGCGTTGCAGTATATGATCGCCACCGACTGTCCGACGTGCGGCGGCAAGCGCCTGAAGCGCGAGTCGCTGAGCGTCACGTTTGCCGGTTACGACATTGCCGACCTCTCGCGCCTGCCGCTCAAGCGCGTGGCGGAGCTGCTGCGGCCGTTCGCGGTTTCGGGCGCGGGCAGCGCGGCCCTGCCCGAAAGCGGTCCGGCGTACGGCGGGCCGAATCAGGCGGCGTCGTTGGGGGAGGAGGCACGCGGAATGGCCCGGCAGCGTCTGACGGCCGATGTGGTGTCGCGGCTCGGCGTGCTGCTCGATTTGGGCCTCGGTTATCTGTCTTTGGAGCGCAGCACGCCCACGCTTTCGCCGGGGGAGCTGCAACGGTTGCGACTGGCGACGCAGCTGCATTCCAATCTGTTTGGGGTGGTTTATGTGCTCGATGAGCCGTCGGCGGGGCTGCATCCGGCCGATACCGAGGCGCTCCTGACGGCGTTGGCGGGCCTGAAAGCGGCGGGGAACTCGCTGTTCGTAGTCGAGCACGATTTGGACGTGATTCGGGAAGCCGACTGGCTCGTGGATGTGGGACCGGCGGCGGGCGAGAAGGGCGGCGAAATCCTGTACAGCGGTCCGCCTGAGGGGTTACGCGACGTGGCGGCTTCGCAAACCCGCCCCTACCTCTTCCCCGAAACCGAACCCGACGGTGGCGCTCCCGTCCGGCCCCCGCGCCAACCCACCGGCTGGCTACGGCTCGAAGGCATCACCCGAAATAATCTCAATCAATTGACGGCCGAATTTCCGCTCGGCGTATTTACGGCGGTTACGGGCGTGTCGGGTTCGGGAAAATCGAGCTTGGTGAGTCAGGCGCTGGTCGAATTAGTGGGCGAGCGACTGGGGATGAATAAAGAAGAGCTGGTAGTTAATTCCGAATCAGCCGCCGAAGAAGCCGATTATTCTTCCCTCTCCTCTGATGCTGACCCTGCCGCCCTCGGCGGACGGATTACGGCGGGCATGGAATCGATTAAGCGCCTCGTGCGGGTCGACCAAGCGCCTATCGGCCGGACGCCCCGCTCGAATATGGCCACGTACACGGGCCTTTTCGACCACGTTCGGAAGCTTTTCGCCACCACACCCGAAGCCCGCAAGCGGCGCTATGACGCCGGGCGGTTCTCGTTCAACGTGGCGAAAGGCCGCTGCGAGAACTGTCAGGGGGAAGGTTTTGTAATGGTCGAGCTGTTATTTCTGCCGAGCGTTTATGCGCCGTGCCCCGTCTGCCACGGCGCCCGGTACAACGCGAAAACCCTCGAAATAAAATATCAAGAAAAATCCATCGCCGACGTTCTCGGCATGACCGTCGATACGGCGTGGGATTTTTTCGCGGAAGAGGCCACCGTGCGCCGCGCCCTCACGGTGCTGCGCGAAGTGGGCTTAGGGTATCTGCGGCTAGGCCAGCCCGCGACGGAGCTTTCCGGCGGGGAGGCGCAGCGCATCAAGCTCGCCACGGAGCTGCAACGCATCGGGCGCGGCAACACGCTCTACGTCCTCGACGAACCCACGACCGGCCTGCACCCGTCCGACGTCCGCAAGCTCCTCACGCAGCTCGCGGGCCTCGTGGAAGCGGGGAACACGGTGGTGGTGGTGGAACACGAGATGGCCGTCGTCGCGCAAGCCGATTGGGTGATGGATATCGGTCCCGGCGCGGGGGAAGATGGCGGTCGGATAGTGGCGGCTGGGCCGCCGATGGAGGTCGCGCAGGTGGGGGAGAGCCGGACGGCGGTGTATTTGGGGCGGCATTTGGGGTAGGCTGGCGTATCCGGCACCGAGACGGTGCCGGTGGTTGGGGTGTGAAACCGGCGTGCGGGTAGCCCGGGGCGCGGGTAGCCCGGAGCGCGCGTAGCCCGGGGTAGTCGGCGCAAAGCGCCGCCAACCCCGGGCTGTGGAAAAGAACCCCGTTGGGGTTCGCGTCACGCAATCAATCGGGGAACCCCAACGGGGTTCTTTTCCATAGCCCGGGGTTGATTTTGAAAAAATCTACCCCGGGCACACGTCGGGCACACGCCGGGCACACGCCGGGCACACGCCGGGCACACGCCGGCTGGCCACGCCGGCTGGCCACGTCGTTCTTATTTCACCAACCCCTCAAACAGCCGCTCCAGCGTCGCCCCGGCATCTGCGCACAGGCCGGGATGCACGGCGGACGCTTGCACCACGGCGCTCCGCGCAGCGGTGAGCCAGCGGAAACGCTCGGCCAGACCGAGCTGGCCGATGGGACCGCCTTCCGCCCGGCCGCGGCAGATGCGCTCGATGGCGAGGAGACGGGCGTGGAGGTCGGGGAGGTCGAAATCAGCGGGGGCGAGGGCTTGGAGGCGGTTTTCGGGGACTTGGAAACGCGCGCCGAGGAAACCCTGCGCCCGGCACAGCACCAGCACCCCGACGTTCAGAAACTCCTCGCGCTCCACGCGGGGCACTACGCGCACCACGGCGTACTCAAAAACGTGCAGCGCGGCGGGCATCTTCGGCTTCTTCGATAAAGGTGGCGGAGGCGGCGAGGCGCTGCTCCAGAAAGCGCACGTAGGCGGCGCGTTGGGTGGCGGGCCCCGAGTCAGGCCCGGCGGCGGTGGTGAGCCATTCGTCGGGCACTAGGTCTACGATGGCGCGGATGACGTCGGGCGTCAGGCGGGCGCGGCCCCACGCGTCGGCGGCGGGTAGCTCGGAGGCGCGGGGGAGGAGGACGTGGTCTTTGATTTGGGGAAACGGACGGCGATCGGGCACTTCCCAGCCCGGCCCGATGTGGTGGACGTAAAGGGCGGCGCCGTGGTCGATGAGCCACATTTCCTTGTGCCAGAGCAGCAGATTCGGGTTGCGCGCCGTGCGGTCGACGTTGAGCGTGAGCGCATCGAGCCAGACCACGCGGGAGGCTTCTTCGGGCGCGGCGGTGGTCACGAGGGGGTCGTAGGTGGCGGCACTGCTGAGGAAATGCAGGCCGAGGTTTTCGCCGGTGGACGCTTTGAGGAGGTCTTGAATTTCTTCATCCGGCTCGGTGCGCCCGAAAGCTTCGTCGAGGTGGCAAAACACCAGCTCGGGGACGCGCAGGCCCAACGCCCGCGCCAGCTCCCCGACAATCAGCTCCGCAATCAGCGCCTTCACGCCCTGCCCCGCACCCCGAAACTTCACGACATACATAAACCCATCGTCGGCCTCGACGAGCGCTGGCAGCGAGCCGCCTTCCCGCAGCGGCGTGACGTAGCGGGTAACGTGAACCGAGCGGAGGGTAGGAGCGGGGGTGGGCAGAGGAAGCAGCATAAGCAGACGCAAAGGTGAGACGCAGGGCGCGGCCCCGCCGCCGCCTACCTACTCAATTTAGGGGCGCGGGTTACTGACGAACGTCACTTTTTCAACTGAGATGGGTCATCAAAAGCCCCTATATCAAGGTCAGACCTTTGTCCTACTCCGAAGCCGGGAAGGCTGGCGCAACGCATCAGCCAGCGCGCCGCCCGACCCGCCGCCCGGAGCCTCTTTTTCCCCATCTCATCGCCTTTTCAGGCCCGTCCGCCCTAGCCAGAGCACTCCCCCCTCAATCACTTTTTTTCCTCTCGCTTTTCCATCATGTCCGACCCTATCGTTCTCCTCACCGACCCGCTCGACGAGCGCACCGCCCTTCCTCAATATGCCACGATGCTGGCCGCGATGATCCACGCGCCGCTTTTGCAGCTCTCGCTCACGGCCGATGACCTGACGCCCGAAGCCGTCGCGGAACCCGTCGCGCTCAACGGGCACCCCGTGGGGCAAGCCGCCCTGCTGGCGCCCGAAAAACGCATCGCCCCGAGCCAAGCTGCGCCGGTGCTGCGCCGCCATCATCCGCAGCTATTGGTGCTGAACCGGCCCGCCGGAGAGGCTGCCCCCGCGATGGTTCGGGCGCGCGCCGCCGACCTGTTGGCCGGTACGCCCTACCCGCTGCTGGTGGTGCCGCCCGACGCGCCCACCACGCCGCCTCGGCGTATCGCAATCGCCGTCGACGGCGCGGATTTCAACATCGGCGAAGCCGCCGTGCTGGTCCGGCAGCTTCTGCGGGCGCCCGGCGCCAGCCTCACGGTGCTGCACGTCACGCAGCCCACCGCCCCGCTGCACGGCCACGACGCGCTCGCGTCGGTCGATAACGCCGGGCTGCTGCCGTTTCCGCTGAAACCGAATCTGCTGAACTGGATTCACCGCGTCCCCGCCACCGGCATCCTCGACGCCGCCCACGACGCCGAAGCCGATTTGCTGCTGATGGTCGCCCGCCGGCGGAACTTCTGGGGCAACCTGCTCCACACCAGCGTCACCGCCGAAGTGCTCGGGCGCTGCCCGCTGCCCGTGATGGTGCTCGCGACGGTGTCTGCTGAGTAGGCGCCGACCTTCCTTCGAAACCAAACCCCCTTCCACCCGCCATGCTCTCTACATCCACGTTCGTCGTGCTGACTGATGTCAGCGATTCTACGCAGCATTTGCTGCTGGCGGCGGCCGCGCTGGCCGAGCCGTTGGGGGCGCGGCTGGTACTGCTGCACGTCTACCACGACCTAATTCTCGAACCCGAGATGGTGCCCGTCGCCGCCGCATACACGAACCGCAACCGGGCGGCCCTGCGCGAGCAGCTGGAGAAGTGGAGCGCCGACCTACCGGTGCCGACGGAGATCGAAGTGTCGTCGGATTCGCTGGCGGCGGCGATTGACGAGATCGGCGCCCGGCTGCGGCCGGTGGCGTTCGTGATGGGCATCAGCTCCCCGGAAAACTGGTTCGACCGGCTGCTCAGCAACGCCGCGCTCCCGATTCTGCGGTCCGCGTTTTACCCGTTGATTCTCATCCCGACGGGCGCATCCCGCCGCCGCCCGACTGCGCCGCACCACGCCCTGATCGCCGTCGACGCCGACCCGATTCACCTTACGCCCGCCGCGCTGATGGCCCGCCGCCGCCTCCTCGACGGTTGGCAAGCCATTAGTCGGGTGCTGCACGTGGAGCCGCTGACGGATGACGCCCGGTCCGCCGCCCCCGCCGCCGCTGCCTTCGAGGCCGTCCGGACGGGCCTTGCGCTCCCCGCTTTGCGGACGAATGCGTTCCACGTAGTGACGGCCGACGACATCGCTCCGGCGATTCTGCGAGCCGCCGAAGTAGAAGCCGATGCGGTCGATTTACTCGTCCTCATCGCCCGGCCGCGCAGCTTCCTCAGCGAGCTGTTTCACCGCAGCGTCACGGCGCAGGTGGCGCGGCACAGCACCGTGCCCGTGCTGCTGCTCCCGACGCGGGGGTAGTTACCCCGAATCCTCACCTCTCTTTCACATCCCCTCACATCGACCCACATCCCCACATCTCCCCCAAATCACACCTCTTTCCGCAGCACTTTCGCCATTAATTCAGTCTGGGAGTTGATGTGGAGCTTTTTGTAGATGTTGCGGAAATGGAACCGGACGGTGTCGATGGAGAGGTCGAGCTGGTCGGCGATGAGCTTGTAGCTGAGGCCTTCGATCAGGCAATCGACGATTTGCCGCTCGCGGGCGGTGAGCTGCGGCGAGGTAGCGGCGGGCCGAACCGGCTGAAAATGCGCCATCACCTTCCGCGCCACATCCGGCGACATCACCGACCCGCCGCCGTGGACGGTGGCCACGGCATCGCGGATTTCCGGCAGCGGCGTGCTCTTGAGCAGGTAGCCCGTGGCGCCCGCGCAGAGCGCCTGATAAATGCGGTTCGTATCGTGGTAAACCGTCAGGACGATGATATCGACCTGCGGAAACTGCGCCCGCAAGTGCGGCATCCCGTCGAGCCCGTTCATCCCCGGCAACCCCAAATCGAGCAGCACCACATCGACCGCCGGTACGCTCGGCAGCGCCGCCAAGGCCGCTTCCATCGACCCCGCGACCAGCACGCACCCAAACCCCGGCTGCTGACCGAGGTACTCAGACAGCCCCTCCCGGACCACCAAATCGTCGTCGATAACAGCTACGCGAATCATAGGAAGCAAAGCTAGGGGGTGGCGGTGGGGAGTAAGGATGGGGTGGGGGCTACATGATGATGTGGCTGGGGAGCGGGGGATTCTATGGGGGGCAATTGACGCGTGGCCAGCTCTGTCTCAGAGATGGCGTCAAGTACCCATTCAGAAGCGATTGTAAAGGATTTTGTCATTGCGAGGAGGCTTTGCGACGAAGCAATCCTCGTTAGGATGGGCGCGTTGACTCAGCCGCATTTCCAAGCAAACGAGGATTGCTTCGTCGTCGCAGAGCCTCCTCCTCGCAATGACAAACTCCCCTTGATTACTTCAGAATGACTACTTTATACGGCGAATCAACACCGTCTCCGATGTAGCCGGCTCTGTCCCAGAGCCGGTGCGACAGGGCGGCG
>JANNMJ010000056.1:0-4192 GCA_031397815.1 Hymenobacteraceae bacterium | reverse complement strand
CGCAGGTCGACCAGCTGGCAGTGTGCGCCGGCGCTCTCACTGGCCACGGACTCCTGGGCGGCGATGTACCCGCCCACCACCTCTTCGGGTGTGCCCACCATGCCAATGCGGTGCTCCAAGAATTGCCGTTTCTGATGATAGCGGGGCGGAGCTGATTACGTACTGTTAGCGTACTAAATCCATAATGCTCCCCACATCCTCACATCACCTTCCCCATCCGCTCCGCCAGCTCCTCAATATCCGCGCGGCGGGCGAGGACTGCCAGCCACTCTTCGGGTATCGCGGCTTCGCCGTAGACCAAACCGGCCAGCCCGCCCACTACGGCGGCCGTGGTATCAGTGTCTTCGCCGAGATTGACGGCTTTCAGGACCGTGGCCGCGTAAGTCGATTCAGTCAGCAGGCACCACAGGGCGGCTTCGAGGGTGTGAACCACGTAGCCCGACGACCGCACGAACTGCCGCTGCAACGTCGGCAGGGTGCCGCTCAGGACGGTGGCGAAATGCGGCAGCTCAGCGGCGATCTCCGGCTCCGCCGATAACAGAAACTCCTCTGCCTCGCGCTGCATCGCGGCGTACGCGGCGCCCGGCGTGGCCCCGCGCAGCAGGTGCCGCGCCACCGTCAGGTACAGCCAACACGCCACCGCTGAGCGCGGGTGGCCGTGGGTGAGGCGCGTGACGGCGCGCGTGAGGGCCAATTGGGCCGGGAAATCGTGGGCGGCGGCTTCGTCCTGAAACGCGACGTGAAACACGAGCGGCAGAATCCGCATCAGCGCGCCGTTGCCGTTGTCGTACTCGCCGGTGCCGCCGGCTTGCGCGGGCGGCGTGCCGCGGGAAAGGCGCTCGAATGCGTGACTCGTGGCGATGCCGATGTCGAAGACTTCGCCGTGCGCCGTCCAGTACGCGGCCGAGAACCAGCGCAGGAACCGGTTAGCTAAATCGGCGTCGTCGAATTCGGGGTGCGCCGCCAGACTTTCGGCCAGACAAAACGTCAACGACGCGTCATCCGACCACGTCCCCGCCGGTTGGTGGTGCGTGCCGTAGGCGTGCATCCCGCTCACGGGGGCATTATCGCGCTCCGCACGACTCGTAAACTCCACCGGAACCCCAAGGGCATCACCGACGGCTAACCCCAGCAGGGCCGCCCGAATAGCAGAAAGCGAGAGGGGAGAAGTAGCAGGCATTCGAAAGGGATAGACGGCCGGTCGTTCGAGGCGCGTTTAGGGGTGAAAAGGGATGAGCAAAGCTAGGGGTGTTATCCTTGGCAGCGTTTTTTTGAAGGAGAGAGGCGTTGATAATGACCCCCGTAGCGCGGGCGGGCACAAAGCCGCAGCCCCTACTCAATCACGCGCCGAATCCCCAAAAACCGCTCCTCATACCGCGTAGAATCCACCTGACTCACCTTCACACCGCGCTCTTTGCGAGCCGACGAGGAATGCACGAACCGCAGCGGCTCGCCGGGTTGACTCACCACGATGCCCGCGTGGCCGGGCGTGCGCCGCGCCGGGTCGGTGCCGGTGAAGATGACGATATCGCCCGGCCGGGCTAGTGCGCGGGCAATGGGCTGACCCGTTTTCGCTTGCAGCTCCGAGCTGTGCGGTACGTCGATTCCGTATCGCGAGAAGCAATACGTCACGAACCCCGAGCAGTCGAATCCTTTCTGCGGGGTGGTGCCGGCGTAGCAGTAATCGGTGCCGCGCAGGCGCAGACCGAGCGCCACCACTGAATCGGCAACGGCCGGACGCGGCGCGACGGGGACGACTACCGCCACCGGTTCCGCCAACGGTGCAACCGAAGGCGTCGACGGGTCTGCCAGACGGGCGACGGCCAGAATGCCTGCCCCAAAGGAGGCGGCGCCCAGCCAGATAGTGCGAAGAGTAAGTAGCATTGGGCGGCTTTTACGCCGTAAACCGCTCGAAAGGTTCCGTCGGGGCGCAACCCGGCGGGCCGTCGGACCTACTTTCGGGGGCGCAAAAGCGCCGCTCGTCTCGTTTTTTCCTCTGATGATTCGTCCCTTATCCTCTCCTTCCCGCCTGTTGAGCACCGCTCGCGTGGGTGCCGCGCTCCTTTTGGCCCTCGGCTTTTCAAGTGCCGAAGCTTCCGCCGATAATCCGCAGAAACGCGCGGCGGTCGGCATCGATTACACCGTTACCAGCCGCAAGCCCTCGACGCACTACCTGCAAGTCGGCGTCAATTACCGCCGCACCGACGGCGCCGAAGTCACCGAATTCCGCCTGCCCGTCTGGACGCCCGGCTCGTACCTCGTCCGTGAGTACGCGAAAAATCTCGAAGGCTTTCAAGCCACTGATTCCGAAGGAAAACCTCTCAATTGGGAGAAAACCGACAAGCAGACGTGGCGCGTCCGGCACGCGCCGGGGCAGGTTGTGCGCCTGCAATACGAGCTGTACGCCAACGAGCCGAGCGTCCGGACGAACGTTTGCGATGATATGCACGCGTGCGTGATTCCAGCGGCGACGTTTATGTACGTCGTCGACCATCAAAATATTCCCGCTACCGTCATCGTCGATTTACCTGCCGGCTGGAACCGCGTCAGCACGGCGCTCCCGGCGCTTCCGGGGCAGCCGAACACCTTCCGCGCAGCGGATTACGATGAGCTGGTCGATTCTCCTTTCGAGCTGGGCGCACACAACGAGTTTTCGTTTCAGGTGCGCGGCGTGAAGCACCGGGTAGCGATGGCGGGCGGCGGCTTCACGGCAGATACTACGAAGCTGAAGGTCGATATGGCGGCCGTTTGCGAGCAAGCCACGCGGGTTTTCGGCGAGATGCCGGTGAAGGACAACTACCTGTTCATCGTCCATCACTACACGCAAGGCTCCGGCGGATTGGAGCATAAAAACTCGACGGTGCTGGACGTTAATCGGGCCACTTATGATACTCCGGAAGCCTATCGCGGCTTTTTGGAGCTGGTGGCGCACGAATATTTTCACCTCTGGAACGTGAAGCGTCTGCGCCCCGCCGCGCTCGGTCCGTTCGATTACGACCACGAGAATTACACGCACATGCTGTGGGTTGCGGAAGGTTTTACGGCTTATTACGATAATCTCCTCGTTTACCGCGCTGACCGCAGCACCGCCGAGAATTTCCTGACCGCCCAAGCGTCGTCGCTCGCGAGCCTTGATAATCAGCCGGGGAACCGGGTGCAGCCGGTTGCATCGTCGTCGTTTGATGCGTGGATTAAGGCGTATCGGCCGTCGGAAAACTCGCGCAATGCTGAGATTTCTTATTATCCGAAAGGCGCGGCCGTGGCCCTCGTTTTCGATGCCCAAATCGCCGCCTTTTCCGCCGGAAAACAAAACCTCGACGATATGATGCGCTGGCTCTACCGCCGTTACGCCGTGGAGCTGAACCGTGGTTATACGGATGATGAGTTCCGCCAAGCCGTCGCGCAATTCACGGGGCGCAATCAGGATGAGTTTTTCGC
This sequence comes from Hymenobacteraceae bacterium, assembly GCA_031397815.1. Lineage (GTDB taxonomy): Bacteria > Bacteroidota > Bacteroidia > Cytophagales > Hymenobacteraceae > JANNMJ01. The sequence continues at coordinate 754 of JANNMJ010000056.1, read as the reverse complement.
CCGCTACATCTACGGCGCCGAGCCTATCGATTGGAATATGGCGCTCAACCTCGTCGGCTACCGGGTGCTGAACGAGGCGCCGCAACCCGCGCCCCTCACGCTCGGCGTCACGGTGGCGGGCGGCGGCACCCGCTTCTACCTACGCGACGTCCGCCGCGACGGCGCAGGCTGGAACGGCGGCCTCAGCGTCAACGACGAAATCGTCGCCATCGACGGCGCCCCCCTCACCGACACCAACCTCGACGCGCTCCTCGCGAAGCGCCCCACCCCATCCGCTCCCGTCAAAATCGACCTCCGCCGCGACGGCCTGACGCGCAGCTTCAGCATCACGCCCGTGCCCTCAACGCTCGTCAAGTATCGTATCGCCGAAGTCGAGAAGCGCAGCAAAGCGCAGAAAAAAGCCGCTGATAAGTGGTTGGGGCGTTAGCGTCCACTCAAAGCGAATTCCCTCTGATTTCCAGAATCGCGGAAAAAGTACCCCGAAGGGGTTTCATCCTTGAAGCCCGGGGTTGCCGAAGGCTACCCCGGGCGGCGCAGAACGGCGCAGAACGGCGCAGAACGGCGCAGAACGGCGCAGAACGGCGCAGAACGGCGCAGAACGGCGCAGAACGGCGCGGAATGGCGCACAACGACACCCGCTGGCGCGCGTTTGGGTCGACCGCAGGTCGAACTAACGCGTGTCTGACCGGGGTGTGCGTCTGTGACGCACCGGCGCGGAACGCGACGCACAACGGCGGTTTGGTCACCTCCAACA
>JANNMJ010000042.1:0-6335 GCA_031397815.1 Hymenobacteraceae bacterium | reverse complement strand
TGGCTGGGGTCGGCGGCGGATTAGCGTTCTTAACTGCTTGCGGGCGGGCACAAGGCCACGCCCCTACGACCCTCTACCTGACTGTCACTACCCGAATCCCACCCGAATCCACACGCGTCTCGGAGAGACGCTACTACATTTTTCCGATGCCAAAACCTGCTTTTTGCGCGCTCCTGCTGGCCGCGCTGCTCCCGACTGCCGCTCACGCGCAGAAAAACAAGGCGAAACCTGCTAAACCAACCTCTGCCGTTGCCTATGTGGCCCCTTCGGCGGGGGAGGTGGAGAAGCGGGTGGAGGCAGTTTTAGGAGGATTGACGCTCGAAGAAAAGGTCGGGCAGATGGCGCAGATTACGCTGGATGTGATTGGTAACGGGCCGGAGCGGTACGCTAGTAACGAGCCGTTTGCGATTGACCCCGCCAAGCTCCAGCGGGCAGTGGTGGAGTACCATGTGGGGTCGATTCTGAACGCGGCGAATAACCGGGCGCGACCACCGCAGGAGTGGTTTCGGACGATTAGCCAGATTCAGGAGGCTGCGATGCAGAAGAGCCGGGCGAAGGTGCCGGTGCTGTATGGCATCGATGCCGTGCACGGCGCTACGTACACGGCGGGCGCGACGATGTTTCCGCAGGAAATCGCGTTGGCGGCGTCGCGGAACCGGGCGTTGGTGCGCCGTGGGGCCGAAATCAGCGCCTACGAAACCCGCGCCAGCGCCACGCCGTGGACGTTCTCGCCGGTCCTCGACCTTGGGGCCGACCCGCGCTCGCCGCGCCATTGGGAGACGCTCGGCGAGGACCCTTATCTGGTGAGCGAGCTGGGCGCGCAGATTGTGAAGGGGTATGAAGGGGAGAAGAACGACATCGGTCACCCCGAGCACGTCGCGTCGAATATCAAGCACTTTTTGGCGTATCAGGTGCCCGCGTCGGGGAAGGACCGCACGAACTCGTCGGTTTCGGCGGATGCGCTCTTTGATTACCACGTCCCGCCATTCGCGGCGGGGATTGCGGCGGGGTCGCATACGCTGATGGTCAATTCGGGCCTCATCAACGGCGTTCCGCAGCACGCGAACCCCGAGATGCTCACCGGTTTGCTGCGCCAAAAGCTCGGGTTCAAGGGGATGATTGTGACCGATTGGGCCGATATCGACAACCTCTACAAGCGCGACCATTTCGCGACCGACGAGAAAGACGCTATCCGCCAAGCCATCAACGCCGGGGTTGATATGGCGATGATTCCGTATCAGTACGAGTCGTTCTGCAAGAATCTGATTGAGTTGGTGAAGGAGGGAAAAGTGCCGCAAAGCCGCGTCGATGACGCCGTGCGGCGGATTCTGCGCGTGAAAGTGGAGCTGAACCTGTTCGAGCGCCCCGTCACCGACCCCAAGGATTACCCCAAGTTCGGCTCCGCCGAGTTCGAGCGCGCCGCCTACGATGTGGCCGCCGAAGCCATCACGCTCCTTAAGAATGACGGCAACATTCTGCCGCTCAAGAAGACCGCGAAAGTGCTTCTGACCGGCCCGAACGCCAACTCGATGCGCACGCTCAATGGGTCGTGGACGTACTCGTGGCAGGGCGAGAAGGTGGAAGATTTCGCCGCCCGCTACAACACCATCCTCGAAGCGGTGCAGAAGGAGATTGGGGCGCCGAACGTGACCTACATCCCCGGCGTGAGCTACAACATGAAGCCCGACGCCAAGTACTACGACGAAGCCCCCGACCGGATGGACGAGGCCGTAGCCGCCGCTAAAAACGCCGACGTCATCGTCCTCTGCCTCGGCGAAAACTCCTACGTCGAGAAGCCCGGCGACCTCAACGATATGTACCTCTCCGACCTGCAAACGCAGCTCGCGCAGCGCCTCACCGCCACCGGCAAGCCCGTGGTACTGGTGCTCAACGAGGGGCGGCCGCGCGTGATTAGCCGGTTCGAGCAGCCGGTCAAGGCCATCGTGCAGGCGTATCTGCCGGGCAATTTCGGCGGCGATGCCCTCGCTGATATCCTTTTTGGCGATGTGAACCCGTCCGGGAAGCTCCCCTACAATTACCCGCGCTACCCGAACGCCCTCGTCACGTACATCCACAAGTATTCCGAGGAGCAGAAGAAGGCGGAAGGCGTCTACAACTACGAAGCCGATTACAACCCGCAGTTCGCCTTCGGCCACGGCCTGAGCTACACCACTTTCAAGTACGCCAACCTCCGCTTGGACACGAAGCAAATCGGCAAAGCGGGCACCGTCACGGTGAAGGTCGATGTGACGAACACCGGCACCCGCGAGGGCAAGGAAGTCGTGCACCTTTATTCCTCTGACTTGGTCGCGACCAAAATCGCGCCCGACGTCAAGCGCCTTCGCCGCTTCGAGAAAATCACCCTCAAGCCGAGCGAAACGCAAACCGTCACCTTCACCTTGCCCGCCAAGGAGCTGTCCTACGCCGGACCCGACGGCCAGATGATTCTGGAAGCCGGGGATTTTGATTTGACGATTGCGGATCAGACGGCGCGGTTGGTGGTGGAGTAATTCGCCCGTAATCCGCGCGCAAATCGCGCGCAAATCGCGCGGGGCTCTGCCCCGTGTGTGGGTATTCGCAGGCGTCTCGCCTGCCATTAGAATGGCGCGTGGCAAGGTGCGCCGATTGGGGTGGCGGGCCAGAGTCCCGCGAATAGCCCGCACGGGGCAGAGCCCCGCGCGAATAAAAATAAATTTGCAGGAAAACACCCCAACAAAAACCCAAAAAACGCCCCGCCCGGAATCTCTCCGGACGGGGCGTTTTAATTAGGTCGAAAGGTGCAGGGTAAAGCGGTGTAAAGCGGGTTACGGCTGCGGGGCGGGCGGGGTATTGTCGGAGCCGCCGTGGGTGGCCGTCAGGTCAATCACTTCGCGGGCGCTGATGACGCGGGCGTAGAAGGCGGGCGCCGAGCGCGCGTATTTCCGCAGCGAGCGTTGCAGCTCATCGCGGACGAGGGAGGCGGCGGCGCGGAAAAGCTGCCCCGTGGTCATGCGGGCGGCACTGTTCTCGGTGACCTGTTGGCGCGGCGAGCTGCGGCGACCGTCGTAGGCGGTCAGCGCATCTTCCAGCTCCTTGATGCGGGCAGCGTCAACGGCGTAAGTGGCGAGGGCGGCTTGATGCTCTTTGATGCGGTTGATGAGGTTATCGACGGTGATGGTCACGCGGACGCCGGAGAGGTTACGCAAATCGCCTTCACTGTAATCGGCCTCGGCTTGCAGAGTGGCGTTCTGGAGCTTAGTGGCGTAGGCGAAGAGATCACCGGCCATTTCGGCGGCAACCGTATTGAGGTGCAAGCGGGCGGCTTGCTTATCGAGCGTCAGGCCTTTTTTGATGCGCAAACCGGGCTTTTGCGCGGCGCGCATAGCGGCGATAAGAATGCCGAGGCGCTGGTTGAAATCCAGCATCGCGGCGTCGTTTTGAAATGGCGTTGCGTCCAGATTAAGGGCTTTTTGCAGATTGTCATAGGCGACAAAACGATTCTGCTGACTCGTGGTGAACATAGGGGAGGTTGTTTTTAAACCGGCCATAACCAGCGGAATACCCGATGGCGGGACGAAGCTAGAAAACCCCCTCAGGCCTACGGGAAAATTTCGATGAACCCGTGAAAATGATAGCTGAACATAGCTAAAAACGTGATGAACGGAAATCTTCTCGCTTGGCAAAAGAGCGCAAACGGGTTGGAGAATCTGTACCACCTATTGGAAGATCCGTGCAGGCTGTTGGAAAATCCGTACCACCTATTGGAGAATCCGTGCAGGCTGTTGGAGAATCCGTACCACCTGTTGGAGAATCCGTGCAGGCTGTTGGAACATCCGTGCCACATGTTGGAGAAGCCGTGCCACTTGTTGGGACGTTTGTGCTACCTATTGGAGAATCCGCGCTACCTGTTGGAACGTTTGTGCCGCCTGTTTGGGAAAAAACGGCCTGAATAGCCCTTAAAACGAAGCCGCCCGGCTCCGTGGGATGGGGCCGGGCGGGGTAGTTAAAGAGGAGATCGGGAAGGCTTTAGCGTGTCAGATTAAGCGCCGTGCTAAACCCGAGGTTTCCGACAAACTGGCCGTTCGAGAAGCCCTTGATACTATGGCCGAATAGTGGGAAGTTGGCCGCTAGCCGCAGGGAGTTTACGCTGAATACCAGCCCCGGCTCGAACCCGTGATAGGAGTAACGTTTGCTGCCGAAGGCTTTTTCCAAAATTTCAGGCTCCTCTCGGATGTCGCCGCCGATACTCCGAAATGCGTAATTCACATAAACATCGAGCTTGACGGTATTGTCGTCTTTGTCTTTGGCTTGTATATCAAAAACGTTGTAGTACAAACCGGCACTCATAGATACGATACGAACGTCTTCGATCTTCTTTTGATACGCCCAACGGGTTTGGGTAACGTTAGTAAACAAGTTGAAGCTGATTCCTTGTATTGCAGAATTCTTGCTCAACAGATAGGGACGCCAAATCAGCGTGGCGGTTAGCGAACGGGCGGCTTTGGCATTGCTACCTGGCAAAAGCAGAGCTTGCCCGAATTGGCCCTGATTGAGTATGCGAGCTGTATTCGCTGTATCAGGCATACCCGATAAGGTGTCGCCCTGAGACCCTAGGGAAACTAAGAAATTGCCTACCAAGTGCGCTACTTCAATGGTATCGGTGGTGGCGGCAGATGTTGTAGTAGCTGGAACAGGATAGGTCCATTTCTTCATTCGTACGAAATTGGCACCCAATGAGCCAGTCTTCGGTGCTGCTCCTTCGGTTTCTTTGATCGCCTTAGTGAAATCGCCATCTGATAAAAGTGCCGCTTTCCATCTAACACTCAGGGCCGTGTAGGTAATGGTGGGGAGTGGCCCTGCAAGAGTGTTTGTCGATAAAAAATTTGCCTGCGCACGCTCTGTGCTTTTATTGCTTTCGCTGTGTTCGACTTGGCTACTTTGGCCGCCGAATCGTTGGGCTTGTGCTTGATGTGTAATACCAAATAAGACGAGGCCGCCGAGGATTGCAGACTTGCAAGGCCGCCATTGAAAAATTGGATGGAGAGGTAAAGTGAATCTCATGGACGTGTTTGGTGAGAAATAAAGATGGAATTTAAACGTATGCAATGTTCGAGTAGGATAAATGAGGGCACATCAGTGCTACCACTGAATCTCAAACCCACGCGTTGCGGCACACCGCGCCGCGCTAACCCGAAAGGGCAGCGGTGTAGGAGTGGCAGCAGGGGGGGAGAAAGCGGAATTACCCGCTACGCGTCGCGGTCAGTATGCAGGAAGACGCGGAGGGCGGTTAGGGGGAGGCCGTAGGCGCCGAGGAGCAGGCGGAGGCGGTCGGCGATGTGGTTGGAGGAGAGGTTGGCTTCCGCCCAGAGGCCGGGGGCTACTTCCATCGGTTGGCGGAGGAGGTGGGGGGTGAGGGCGAAATCGTGCCGCCCGCGCCGGGTGATGAATGGAGGGGAACCAGTGTAGGGACGCCTATTGGCGTCCACGCGGTTGCAGGCGGTTGTTAGGTGGTGGACGCCAATAGGCGTCCCTACCGCAAATGATGCATCTTGCAATGAATTTCTTCTATTCCATTTAAATCTGATGAGGATGGCCGATTCCTGTCAATCCCCGATTACCCATTACAAAGGGTTCCGCAGCGCTTCGGCGCGCCGCCCGAATTATGACTACAGCCAAGCTGGGGCCTATTTTATCACGATCTGCACTGCGAATAGATGCCCTTACTTCGGTTCGATCATTACCCCCGACCAAGACCCTGCTCGCGCCTACTTAGACTCTACACCCCTCGCGGATATAGCACTCGCCGGTTGGAACGCGATTCCGGAATACTATGGCTTCGCAGCACCCGGTGCTTTCGTCGTGATGCCCGATCATATCCACGGCATCTTGCTGTTCGAGCGCTCAGTAGACCATCCGGCCTACACAGCGCCCATTTTCGGCCCGCAGCGCGATAATCTGGCTGCCGTTGTGCGGGGCTATAAAGCCGGGCTGAGTAAGTGGGCACGACAGGCGGGCCTCACTTTTGGCTGGCAAAGCCGCTATCACGACCGTGTCATTCGTTCCGATTACGAACAGACCCGCATCGAATGGTATATCGAGCAGAACCCTGCCCGCTGGGCTGATGAACACCTAAATGCCGACGGTCTGTTTCGCTGAGGTGGTTGAAGACGACGGTACAGGCCCGTAGGGACGCCTATTGGCGTCCACGCGGTTGTGCGGATTAGGATAGGCCGAACCGGTTGGGTTTTGGCCGAACCGGTTGGGCTGTGGTGGACGCCAATAGGCGTCCCTACGGGTTGGTTGTGCGGTAGGCGACGTAGGGACGCCTATTGGCGTCCACGCGATTGTGCGGATTA
>JANNMJ010000010.1:0-8652 GCA_031397815.1 Hymenobacteraceae bacterium | reverse complement strand
GCGTCCCCGTTAGGGGATACCGTTCGGTAATCGCTGATAGGAGGCGGTACCAAACGGTATCCCCTAACGGGGACGCCTGTTATTTACAGCTTCTCCTTCCGGGGGCGTTGCCCCCGGCTACCAAACGGTGTCCCCTCACGGGGAGGCCCTAATAACCCTCTAGGGTTATCTTAGATAAACTCAATTTCCGTCACCGCCCGCACCGGCAGTGACGCGCCCGCTTTGAGGGTGATGAACCGGTCGTCACACGCCCAGATGGTGGTGTCGAGGCGGTACAGATGCCCGTCTTCGGTCAGGAAATGAATCAGTACTTTTCCGTGATGGGCATTGCCCAGCGTACAGGCGCGCTCGATGGCGTGGGCGCGGCGGCGGCGCTCTTCAATCGTGGGCAAAACGTCGGTAGCAGAAAAGTGGAGCGTGCCAACCTCTTCTTTTTGGATGAGGTCTTCCTCGGTCGTAACCAGAGCGGCAGTCAAGTAGGGCATTGGATTCAACTTCAAAGGGCGGTCCCGATATGGAACCCGACCGCCAAATAACAACAATTGCGGCGAGTTAGGTTGGTTTTGGGATTTTTTTCTCTAACTCCGCCTATTTGCCCGCTTCAATTCAGTCTAACGACGGAATTGTACTATTTGTTTGCTATAACGGCCACGACTTCCGCCGAGGTCAGGAAACGCATCGTATCGACCCCATCGGCATAGTCCCAGACGTGCGGCGATTGCGCCGCGCCGAACGCGGTGGAACCGCTGAGCCAGCCGCCCGCCGAAACCACGACTTGCGTCTTCTCGGCCTGCTCGGTGAGGCGGGCGTCCAGCTCGGCTTTGCCGTCGTAGGTCTGGTAATAGAGGACGCTGATAGGGGAGACGGCGGCGGCGGCTTCGCGCACCAGCAGGTAGCCGGTATCGAGGTGCGGCTCGCGGTTGACGAGGAGCAGCGAGCGCTGATACTCGTAGTTGTTGTGGTATTTGTTGTGACCGAGGACGGTTTGCCACGGTTGCAAGGAGTCGAGGAGGGGGCGGAAATCGTACTCCGGCGGCACTAACAGATTGGCGACATTGCGGCAGCCGAGGCCGTAGTACCGGAAAATGTCTTCGCCGAGGGCCGCCAGCTCTTCGCGGGTTTCGTAACCCGACAGCACCGCCCGCGACGTGCGATTGCGCCGGATGAGGTGCGGCTTGCGAGCGAAATAGTAGTCGAAGTACCGGGCGGTGTTGTCGGAGCCGGTCGCGATGACGGCGTCGGCGTCCTTCACCAGCTCCACGAACTGGATATAATCGGTGAAGGCGGGTTCGATTTCGAGGAGCAGATCGGTAATCCAGCGCGGCAGCAGCGGGTCGGTGGAAGCGAGCTTGGCGTCGAGGCGGTGGCCGCTGATGAGGACGCACAGCATATCGTGGAAGCCGACGAGCGGAATGTTCCCCGCCATCACCACGCCCACCCGGCGCGGTGCGGCTGGTTCGAGGGCCGCCGCATCGTACTGGCTCAGCCACGGATTCAGCTCTTCGGGGCGCAGCATTGCGGCGATTCCCGTGAGCGCGGCGCGCACGTTCGGCTCATCGAACCACGGATTGGTGATGGCGGCGCGGCGGGCCAGCTCGGTCAAGTCGGCGGCAGAAGCGGGTAGGAGGAAGGTGTTCAGGCGACGGCCAAGGGCCAGAAAAGCGGTAAGACGCTGGTCGAGAGTCATAGGGCAAACGTACCGCGAAGTGGGGGCTTCGCAGGGAAAACAAACGAAAAAAACGGCTAACACCGTAGCCAGCACGACGAGAAAGCCCGTGGAATCAGCGGCAAAATTCGCCTACCCAAACCGCCGGGCCTACTTTTGTGCCCCGGTTACGTACAAGCAGCCGGAACCGTAGTGCGTTCCGCCGGTTCTAGTGCCGGAACCCACTTTTTTTCTGAACTCACTTCCCCCGAACACTTCCGCGCTATGGCGATCATGATCACCGACGAGTGCATCAACTGCGGTGCCTGCGAACCCGAATGCCCCAACACCGCCATCTACGAGGGCGGTGCGCAGTGGCGTTGGGGCGATGGCACCACGTTGAAGCAGGTCGAGATGGATGGTGGAGTGGCCGTGAGCGGCACCGAGCCGCAGGTCCCCATCTCCGACGAGTACTATTACATCGTGTCCGATAAATGCACCGAGTGCCACGGCTTCCACGAGGAGCCGCAATGCGCCGCCGTGTGCCCAGTAGACTGCTGCGTCGACGACCCCGATTACCGGGAAACCGACGAAGACCTTTTCGCCAAGAAAGAATGGCTGCACGCGGCGGCTTAGGCCTCGCGGGCTGATTTCGGACGAAAAGCATTCGGCGTCAATCGGCCGCATTCAGGTTCATCAGACCGAAAAACCATCTGCACGCGGTCATCGTCAGCCCGACGGTGACCGCGTCCTTTTTTACGGCTCACGAAGGCGCTTTCATCATCCACCCTGACACCAACCAGCCCGCGTGAAAGACCTCGCTACCGGTATCGTATTCGTGTTGTTGTGGGGGTCGGCGGCGGTCGCTACGAAGTTTGGGATGCAGTCGTGCCCGCCCTTGACGCTGGCGGCGTTGCGGCTGGTGGGCGCCGGGCTGCTGCTGTGCGGCTACATATACGGGATACGCGCCGGGCGTTACCCGCTGCCCTCGGGGCGCGACCAATGGGGCAAGCTGCTGGTGTTGGCGCTGCTGAATACCACGGTGTATCTGGGCGCGTATGTGTTGGCGCTGCGCACGGTACCGGCAGGGTTGGCGGCGCTGTTCGTCGCGATAAATCCGCTGCTGATCACGCTGTTTTCGGCGGCTTTGCTGCGGCGGCGGGTGGCGTGGCCCGAATGGCTGGGGCTTCTGTTGGCCCTCGGCGGACTAGCCTTATGCGCGGTGCCGGGCTTGCGCACGGCCCACGGCGCCGGGGTGGGCGGGCTGCTGCTGCTGGGCGGCGGAATGGTCTGCTACTCACTGGGGAGCGTGCTGTTTGCGCGGTTCGCGCTGCCGCTGCCCGCGCTGGTGGTCAACGGTTGGCAAGTGCTGCTGGGCGGCCTGGCGCTGCTGCCGCTGATTGCGTGGCAGGGTGGGGCCGGGCCGGTGGTGCCCGATACCCGGCTCTGGCTCGCGCTGGCGTGGCTCATCGGCCCGGTGAGCATCGTGGGGGTGCAGGTGTGGTTTAAGCTGTTGCAGCGCGATGCCGTGGATGCGGGTAAATGGCTCTATCTGGTGCCGCTGGTGGGGTACGGGCTGGCGTTCGTCTTCCTGCGGGAAGCCATTACGGGTTGGGCAGTGGGCGGAACGGTAGTGGCGCTGGCGGGCGTAGCGTTGGCGCGGCAGGGGCGGTAGGATAACTTGCGCTAACGATACGCCCATGACTAAGATACTTTTCGAGTACGAGGATTTTGAAGGGGAATACAGTATTGAAAGTGCTTGGGCTGAAAAAACAGAAGAAGGCTACAGGCTCAATAACCTGCTCTTTTACGCAAAAGAGTATGCCTTTGGCGATATTGTCAGTGCTGAAGCGGTAGACGATGAAAATTATGTCACAGGCTTGATTACAGCCTCAGGGCATAGTTTAGTGAGAATCGTGTTTTTTGAAGCTGATTTGGTGCAAAGCACCAGAAAGAAGCTGATTGAAATGGGTTGTGAATCCGAGTTAAGCGATTTACCGAACCTGATTTCTGTTGATATACCGAGCGGGGTTACCTACGAGTCAGTCAAGCTGTTTTTAAAACAAGGAGAAAGCAGCGGAATGTGGTCGTATGAAGAAGCTTGTATAGGACATTGAAGCCTGCTGGCGCTGACGCATCACTCGACGGCAGTATCCGCGTCGGGACGTCCTTACAGACTCTCCCTACCTTTGCCCCCGTAATGGAAATCCCAAAAACCTACTCCCCGCAATCCGTCGAAGGTCATTGGTACCAGGCGTGGCTCGACCGCGGGTTCTTCCGCTCCCGCCCTAACCCGGCGAAGGAGCCTTATACGATTACCATGCCCCCGCCGAACGTGACGGGCGTGTTGCACATGGGCCACATGCTCAACAACACGATTCAGGACGTCCTCATCCGCCGCGCGCGGATGCAGGGGAAAGAGGCGCTGTGGGTCCCCGGTACCGACCACGCGTCTATCGCTACCGAGGCGAAGGTGGTGGCAATGCTCAAAGAGCAGGGCATCAGCAAGCGCGACATCACGCGGGAGCAGTTTCTGGAGCACGCTTTTGCTTGGAAAGACAAGTACGGCGGCATCATCCTCGAACAGCTCAAAAAGCTCGGCGCGTCCTGCGATTGGGAGCGCACGCGCTTCACGATGGAGCCGAAGCTCACCGAGGCGGTGCTCAAGGTGTTCGTCGACCTCTACCAAAAAGGCCACATCTACCGGGGAATCCGGATGGTGAACTGGGACCCCGAAGGCCGCACCGCCATCGCCGATGATGAAGTCATCGCGAAGGAGATGCCGATGAAGATGTTCTACCTGCGCTACGCCGTCGTGGACCCCAAAGGCGACGAAGCGGAGTACGTGACGGTGGCTACCTCGCGCCCCGAAACCATTATGGCCGACGTGGCCGTCTGCTTCAACCCCGCCGACGACCGCTACCAGTGGCTGCGCGGGCGCAAGCTGCGGATTCCGCTCTTCGACAAGGAGATTCCGGCGATTTTTGATGATTACGTGGCGATGGATTTCGGCACCGGCGCCCTCAAAGTGACGCCCGCGCACGATCTCAACGACTATGAGCTGGGCCTGCGCCACGGCCTGCCCGTGGTCGATGTGATTCACGAAGACGGTACGCTCACGGAAGCCGCCGGACCATACGCCGGTCTCGACCGGTTCGTGGTGCGCAAACAGATTGCGAAAGACCTGAAAGCGGCCGATTTGTTAGATAAAATCGACGATTACCAGACGTCGGTTAGCACTTCCGAGCGCACCGGCGCCGTGATTGAGCCGAAGCTTTCGTTGCAGTGGTTCCTGAAGATGGAGCCGTTCAAGGAGCGCGCCCTCGAAGCGGTGATGAGCGATGAAGTGAAGCTCAATCCGCCGAAATTCAAGAACATGTACCGCACGTGGATGGAAAACGTCCGCGATTGGTGCATCTCGCGCCAGCTGTGGTGGGGCCAGCGGATTCCGGCGTATTACCTCGAAGACGGGCGCTTCGTGGTGGCCGAAACCGATACGCAGGCGCTCGTGGAAGCGCGCAAGCTCACCGGCAACCCCACGTTGCAAATGGACCAGCTCCGGCAAGATGACGACGTGCTGGATACGTGGTTCTCGTCGTGGCTCTGGCCGATTTCGGTGTTCGATGGCTTCGATGACCCCGAAAACGCCGACATCAAGTACTACTACCCGACGAACGACCTCGTCACGGCGCCCGAAATCCTGTTTTTCTGGGTTGCACGGATGATTATCGCCGGGCAAGAGTGGCGTGGGAGCGTGCCATTTAAGAATGTGTACCTCACGGGCATCGTGCGCGATGCGCAAGGGCGGAAAATGAGCAAAAGCCTCGGCAACTCCCCCGACCCGCTCGACCTGATTGCCGAGTTCGGCGCCGATGCGGTCCGGACGGGGATGCTGTTTTCGTCGCCCGCCGGGAACGACTTGCTCTACGACCAAAAGCTCGTCGAGCAGGGCCGCAACTTCAATAACAAGCTCTGGAACGCCTTCCGGCTGCTGCGCGGCTGGGAAGTGGCGCCCGACGCGCCCCAATCTGCCGCCGCCCGCCTCGCGGGTGAGTGGTTCGGCGCGAAGCTCAACCAAGCCATCGCGCAGCTCGACGCCGATTTCGCCGAATACCGCCTCAGCGATGCGCTGATGACGGTGTACAAGCTCACTTGGGACGACTTCTGCTCCACGTATCTGGAGTTGATTAAGCCCCCATACGGCGCCCCGATTGACGCCGCGACCCTCGCCGAAGCGTCGGACTTCCTCGAAACGCTCCTGCGGGTGCTGCACCCGTTCACGCCGTTCCTGACGGAAGAAATCTGGCATCTCCTGAAGCCGCGCGCCGACCGCGAGTACTGCTGCGTGGCCCCGTGGCCAACGCCCGCCCCCACGGACGCCGCCTTCCTCACCCGCTTCGACCGCGCCCTCGATGTCGTGCAGGCCGTTCGGAACCAGCGCGCCGCCAAAGGCCTCTCGCCGAACCTCGCGCTGCCGCTGGTCGCCAAAGACGGCGCCGCCCTTGCCGGGCTGGAGCCGGTGGTGCAGAAGCTCGCCAACGTCAGCACCCTCACCGTCGGCGATGCGCCAGCTGGGGCGGTGCCGGTAGTGGCGGGCGGCACTGAGCTGGCGCTCGTCCTGCCGGAAGGCTCGTTCGATGCCGAAGCCGAGCGCGCCCGTCTCAACAAAGACATCGAGTACACGCGCGGCTTCCTCGGCTCAGTCGATAAAAAGCTCTCCAACGAGAAGTTCGTGGCGAATGCGAAGCCCGAAATCCTCGAAGCCGAGCGGAAGAAGCAGGCTGATGCGCTCTCGAAAATTGCTCAATTGGAGGCGCAATTGGCGGCACTGTAACCGCTTTTCAGGCGCTTGGCCACGCGTCACGAACGGCCCCAAAAGCAAAACGCCCCCGCTCCAATTCACGGAGCGGGGGCGTTTTTGTTATTCTGTTTAGAGGCCGGACTTGTCTTCGAGCGCTTGCCAGAGGGCGGTGATGCGGTCGGCGTGAGTATCGAGGCGGCTTAGACCGGCGCGGGCTTCTTCGATGAGGCCGCGCCGGTATTGCGAGAGCAGCTCCTGACCGGTGCTGAGCATCTGGCTCACCAGCCGCTCAATCTCCGGCACTTCCGGGTGGTGGCCGTAAGTCGGTTTCATCACCGTCCGGACCCACTCGGCAAGGGGGTTGTGCTGCGGCGACAGTAGCTCGTCGTCAATCTCCCGCACCCCGTAAAGCACCGACCGCAGCCGCGACTTGAAAAGCACCTGCTTGATGCGCGCTTGCTGAAAATCGAGGCTGGAAAGATTCATCAAATGTGAGAGAGCCGTGGAGAGAATTAGCCCGCGAGGAGCCGCGCCCGTTTGGCAACAATCGACCCAAACAGGGGGTCTATATACCCGGTTGGCCCGCCGTCGAGGACGCACCCGACGCACCCGACTGAGTCAGCCGCTCCAGCCGTTGGCGGGCGCGAACGAGTTCTGTCACCTCGAAAGCAAACGCCATAATTCCGGCAATAGAGCCGTCGGATTCGCGGAATTGCTGGTAGATAAAGTTGAAATACTGCTCCTCGAACTGCCCTTCCGCGTTGGCGAACGCAATAGGCAGCTCGTCGCCATAGAACGGCTCGCCAGTATGGTACACTTTGTCGAGGAGCTGGATGATGCCTTGGTCGACTACTTCCGGCAGCGCTTCCGCCACGGTGCGGCCCGTTAGCTCGCGGTCGGGGAAAACGCTTTGATACGCCGGATTGACGAACTCGTACCGATGCTCGGCGCCGCGCAGGATGCAAATCATCGCGGGGGCTTGCTGGAACAGGCTATAGAACGTGTCGCGCTGATGACGCGATTCGCGGCTCGCCGTGTACGCCTGCTCCATCAGCCGCACCTGGTCTTCGGCGGTGGCTTCCATTTCCTGCACCATCATGCGCTGGTTATGGATATCCGTCGCGCACCCCGTCCAGAGGGTGATGGTACCGTCGGCGTCGCGGCGCGGCGCGGCGCGGCCGAGCATCCAGCGGTACTCACCGTCGTGGCGCCGCAAGCGGTACTCGAACTGACAGGTTTGCCCGGTTTCGGCGGCCCGCTGCCACGTGGTGTGCACCATCGCCAAATCGTCGGGGTGAATGTGCTCGCTGAGGTCGCGGTTGAGAGTGGTGGGGGCGTCGCCGGTGAACGCGTACCAGCCGTGGTTGAGGTACGTGTTGCCGCCTTCCGGCGCGGTCGTCCAGACGATGAGCGGGAGCGTATCAAGGACGAAATCGGTGAATGCGCGCTGCTCGGCGAGGGCGGCTTCGGCGGCGGCGCGCTCCTTCTCGGCGCGAATGCGCTCGGTCACGTCTTCGGTCCGTTGCAGAATGTAGAGCAGCTTCCCGTCAGTGTCGAGAATCGGCGAGTGGGTGGCTTCCCAGTAACGCTCTTCAAACGTGCCGTCGGCGCGTTCGAGGTCGTACCGAATCAGCGGCATCGTATCGGGCGTGAGCTGCTGCCGGACGTGGTCGTGGGAGCGCCGAATAACGTCGGCTTCCGCCTCGGAATTCGGCGGCCAAACGTCGAAAAAAGCCCTGCCCGTCGTTTCATCCCGCTTTCGCAAGGAAACAATCTCGTGCCGATCACTCTGACTGACGACGGTGCCGTCAGGCGAAATGAGCAAATAATTAGCAGGCGCCTGATAGAAAAGAGAGGAAAAGTCGAGTGCTTGAGCGACCACAGCAAGAAGGGGAATACAGTTCCGGCCGGGGGAGAACGGGTTTTCGGGGCAAAGGTTACGGTGGGTGGGAAAAGAGGTGGGAAACTGGGGCGGAGGTATGGCATCGCGTGGCATCGCGTGGCATCGCGCAGGGCTCTGCCCTGTGCGGGCTACTCGCGGGACTCCGGCCCGCCACGGCGGTTGGGGGGCGCGCCCGGCGGCGTGTGCCCGGCGGCGTGTGCCCGGGGTAGATTTTTTCCAAAAATCAACCCCGGGCTTTGGAGAAGAACCCCGTTGGGGTTCGCATTATGCATGGCATCGGGGAACCCCAACGGGGTTCTTTTC
>JANNMJ010000005.1:0-39706 GCA_031397815.1 Hymenobacteraceae bacterium | reverse complement strand
GGGGAACGTTCGTTCTGATAATGGCGATCAGAGCGCGGGTGTTCACCTCTTCCCATTCCGAACAGAGTCGTTAAGCCCCGTTGCGCCTATGGTACTGCTGTCACAGGCGGGAGAGTCGGTAGTCGCCAACCTTATCTACATCGAGCCCTCGTTGCTGCCCCCAAAAGGCGCGACGAGGGCTCTTTTGGGTTTTAGCCAATCCTAATGGACCTTTTAGCTACTGCTAACTGATTTTAGCTTGTATCGTCAGTTAGCTTAAGAGGAGTTAGGGCGCAGGGAGTAGTTTTGTTCATCTTGAAACAAGCGGAGATTAGTCACTGAATGGTTTTTCTGTATCCAACTTTCCTGTTCGGGCTGTTGAGTCTGGCCATTCCGATTATCATTCATTTAGTAGAGCTGCGCCGACCGAAGCGCGTCGTATTTACTAATACTCGCTTCCTGCGCGAGGTTAAGGAGATCACGGCCAGTAGCCGACGGCTGAAGCGAATCTTGATTCTGCTGTCGCGGCTACTTGGTTTGACGGCGTTGGTGCTCGCCTTTGCGCAGCCATTCCTACCGGCAGACAAGTTGGCTAGCGCGCCGACTAACGATGCCCGTTTCTACCTCGACAACTCTCAGAGTATGCAGAATACGAGCCGTACAGCGGCTGTATCGCTGCTTGATGAGGCAAAAAGCCAGATTCGGCAATTGACTGGAGCTTTTGGTGCGAGTACAAAGTACCGGCTGTTGGATAATGATTTTTCGGAAGGCACCACGGCCGTTCCGGCGGCTACCTTGCTTGATGGAGTAGCTCGGGTGCAATTGACGGCGCGGCGTAGCTCCAGTGAGCAGGCAGTGCGCCGGTTATTGTCGGTTGATGACCATTTGAGTGAGGGCACTAAGGTGTTTGTGTACTCGGATTTTCAGCGGAACGGCTCTGATCTGAAGCAGCTACAGGAAGCTGGGAAAGGCACGGAGCTGTACCTGATGCCGCTGGAAGCTCAATCAACCCGTAACGTCTACGTGGATACGGTGCTGCTGACGGATGAATTCGTGCGGCCGGCGGAGAGTAATCAGATGGTGATACGGGTGGCGAATAGTGGCAGTGAGAAAGCGACTGGCGTTGGAGTCAAGGTTTTTGTGGACCAGCAGCAGGTTTCGGCTTTCAGTCTGGATTTGGCGCCCGGTGAGCAGAAAGCCACGCAAGTGAGCTTTCGGGTGATGGGCGATGGTGTGAAGCGCGGTCGGGTCGAGCTGGATGATTTGCCGGTGACGTTCGACAACACGTACTATTTCACCCTTCGGGTGGCGCCAGCAATCAAGGTTTTTGGCATCGGACCGAAGATTGAGACGGCGGCGCAGAAGGCCTTCGTCACTGAACCCGCTTTTCAATATGCCGGTGCTGATGAGCGCACGATCAACTACCAGCAAGCAGCAGATGCTGATTTATGGTTGGTGCAGGAGCTGACGTCTATTTCGGCGGGTGTGGCCGATAACGTTCGGAAGTTTGCGCAGGCTGGCGGCAGCGTGTTGGTGATTCCGGCTCTGGGGGCGGACCATAACTCTTACGACGCCTTATTTCGGAACTTGGGGCTGACTTCATTGCGCTGGCAGACGGGTTTAGCGGCACAGCCTTTACGCGCTCCTGATGCGCGCGACCCATTTTTCAGTGGCGTCTTCACCTCGCCGAATGCCGCTATGACGGTCCCGAAAGCCACGCCGTCGCTCACCTGGACGCGTTCTACCCGTGATATTCTGCGGTTGCGGAGTGGTGTGCCGTTGTTGTCGGGCTTCCGGACGGGGAAGGGAATGGTGTATGTGCTGGCTTCGCCGCTTGACCCGGCGGCTTCGGATTTTGCTTCGAATGCGTTATTCGTACCCACGATGTTCCGCTTGGCTCAACAGAGTTATCGGGCGTCGCAGGAGTTGGCGTATGCATTGGGACGCGAGACAATCAGCTTGCCCGTAAAGGTGCAGGATGCACGAAAACAGGTTTTTCGCTTGGTGCGGGATGACAGCACTTCCTTCATTCCTGAGCAGCAAGTGCGTGATGGGCGGCTGATTTTTAGTACGCCTGCCGAGATGAATCAAGCCGGGTTCTACACCCTGCGTCGGGCTGGTGCGGCCTCAACCGTTTTGGCTTTCAATGCCGATAAGCGGGAGTCGATTTTAGCCCAATACACGGCGGCAGAGCTGAAACAGGCCTTTGCGGGCAACGCGCACGTCCACGTTTACGAGGCGGGCACGGGCGTAAGCGCGGCGGAGCAATTCCGGACGGAGAACGTCGGGGAGCCGCTTTGGAAGTATTGTTTGGTGGCGGCGCTACTGTTTTTGCTGGCCGAAGTGCTGCTGGTACGTTTCCTTTGAGGAATGGAGGTGATACTGGCTTCGGCCCTGATTCACGACCCCGGCGGTCTGCACGACGGACTTCGGCGGCATTTGTGGCTGCAAGACGGCCGAATTAAATCCGTTTTCGATGGGGAGCTGCCCGATGGCGTTCGGGTCGTGCGGTCGGCTGACCTGCACGTTTCCATCGGATGGCTGGATTTGAGCTGCACGATTGGCGACCCGGGCCTCGAATCAAAAGAAGATTTTGCGAGCGCCGCCCAAGCCGCCGCATCTGGCGGCTTCACCGATGTATTGGTGATGCCCGACGCCATTCCACTGACCCAAACCCGCGCCGCGGTGACGTATGTGCGGCAGCGGACGCTGGGCCTGCCGGTGCAGTTTCACCCGCTGGCGGCCGTTACGGTGGACGCGGCCGGAGCCGACCTCACCGAGATGCGCGATTTGCAGGAAACCGGGGCGGTCGGGTTTTCCGATGGTCCGGCGCATCCGCTTCAACGGGCGGAAGTCCTCGTAAGGGCGTTGCAATACTCGGCGCCGCTTGGGAGCGTGGTGCTGAACCGCGCTGAGCACCGGGGCTTGAGCGAAGGCGGGCAAATGCACGAAAGCGAAGCAAGTGTCCGCTTGGGGCTGCGCGGCTTACCCGCCCTCGCCGAAGATTTGCAACTCGCCCGCGACTTGCAGCTCTTGGAATACGCGGGCGGACGGTTGCACGTCATGAGCGTTTCGACCGCAAAGTCCGTAGAACTGCTGCGTGCTGCCAAAACGCGCGGATTGGCGGTTACGGCGGATATCGCGGCGCATCAAATCGCGTTCGTGGCGGATGAAATCCCGGCGTTCGATACCAATTACAAAGTCCGGCCGCCTTTTCGGGCCTCGGAAGATGTAGCCGCGCTACTGGATGGTTTGTGCGACGGGACCCTTGACGCCGTGACCAGCTCTCATCAACCCCACGACCCTGAGTCAAAGGAACTGGAGTTTGATTTAGCTGAATTCGGCGTTATTGGGCTGGAAACGGCTTTTGCCGTCGTCAATACCTACGCCGGTGAAGCATTGGGACTGGATAGCATACTGCAAAAGCTGACTACTGGGCCACGTAAAGTCCTTAACTGGCCAGTGCCGCACATCGCTGAGGGAGATCAAATGCGACTAACCTACTTCGACCCCACCCTCGAATGGACGCCCACTGCTGAATCCACGCTTTCCAAATCGCGCAACAGCCCATTCTATGGGAGAACGCTACGCGGGAAAGTGCTGGGAATCGTCTGATTTGTCGTTCGGAATCACAGAAAGGCAAATTCAACTCAATTGACCAATGGCACGAAACGGAGTAGGGGAGAAGCATACCGGGCCAGACCCTGCTAACGATTACATAGATGAAGAGCCGCGCTACATCGGCCCGGATACGTGGCTTTCGTCGGCTTCCTTGCTGCGGCATGGGGTGCGTTACGCAGGGATTGTGGTGGCCACGGCGGTGCTGATGTGGCTGGTGGTGGGGCTGGCGGGCGGGAACGTTTACGACCGTCGCCTGCCGGTGGTGGCTTTTCCGCTGACGGGGTTCGTGATTTGGATTGCGCTCGTGACGTATCGGCGGCGACTGGACACGGAGATGCCGTTTCTGCGCGCGCTCAAGCTCGGAGCATTGGTGGCGACGATTTCTTCAGTAGTCATTTCCGTGCTGTTGGGGCTGCTGATTACGCTCGGCGGCGACGGCTTGCGGCAACGGCACGTAACCGCTACGCGCCAAATGCTTGCCGCGCAGCGGCAACGACTGGAGACGTTGCCCGATGGCAAAGCCGAGTTTCTGCGGCAGGTAACCGCTGCCGGTGAAGTGTCAGCCAGTGAGCTGGCGCTCGATGAGCTGCCCCGGCGGTTGGTGCCTGCGCTGCTCGTGGCGCTGCTGGGCGCCATTCTGTTCCGGAAAGCAAACCCGGAAGGTCTGGAGCCGGAGAAAGCGCCGCGTCCGCCGAAGCAGCCAACCCGTTGAAACGCCTTACTTTCGCTCACCCGGCGTAGGCCGTGGCGCTTTCGTCACTGTCGTCTTCACTTCAAAGCATTTATCATCTCATGGAGTCTTCGTTTTCGCCCCACCCTTCCGCTGCCCCTACCACCACGGCCGTCGCGTTGCGCTTCGGACTGTTGGCCGGGCTGGTCAGCGTTGTGTTTTCGTTGATTCTTTTTCTGACCAAGATGGACCAGTCGCCAATTCGGTGGCTGGGGCTGGTGATCTCGATTGGCGCTATCTGGCTGGCGCACAATGAGTTCAAGAAGCAGAACGGCGGGTATATGGAATACGGTCAGGGGCTCAGCATTGGCACCATACTGAGCCTTGTTTCGGGCACGCTGAGCGGCATTTTTACGTATGTCTACGTAACGTTCGTCGATACCACGTATATGCAGCGGGCGATGGATATCGCGCGGGCGCAGATGGAAGCGAAAGGAGACATGCCGTCGGAGCAGATTGACCAAGCGATGGAAATCTCGGCGAAGTTTATGACGGGTGGGGCGCTGCTGATTTTCAGCATTGTCGGCGGAGCGTTTTTCGGCTTCATTTTGTCATTGATCATCTCCGCAATCACCAAAAACAGCCGTCCGGAATTTGAGTAAGCTGCTGACGATGGCCGCCGATTCGGCGGGCCCGGCGATTTCGGTCGTCATTCCTCTTTTGAACGAAGCCGAATCATTGCCGGAGCTGACGGCTTGGATTGCGCGTGTCATGACCGAGCATCACTTCACTTACGAAGTGCTGCTCCTCGACGACGGCTCTACCGATGATTCGTGGGACGTAATTCTGCGGCTGGCCGAAGCGAACCGCAACCTGCGCGGCATCCGGTTCAACCGGAATTACGGCAAGTCGGCAGCACTCCACGTGGGCTTCAAGGAGTCGCGCGGGCGCGTAGTGATTACGATGGACGCCGACTTGCAGGATTCGCCGGATGAGATTCCGGAGCTGTACCGCCTCATCACCGAGGAAAAGTATGATCTGGTGAGCGGCTGGAAAGAGAAACGTTTCGACCCGCTCAGCAAGACCATTCCTACCAAGCTCTTCAATGCCGCTACGCGCTGGCTGTCAGGCATTCAGCTCCACGACTTCAACTGTGGCCTGAAAGCGTACGACCGTCGGGTGGTGAAAAGCATCGAGGTGTACGGCGAGATGCACCGTTACATCCCGGTCATTGCCAAATGGAACGGCTTCCGGCGCATCGGCGAAAAAGTGGTGCAGCATCAGGAGCGGAAATACGGTACGACCAAGTTCGGTCTGGAGCGCTTCGTGTACGGCTTCCTCGATCTGGCGTCAATTACGTTCGTGAGTCGGTTCCGGCGACGTCCGATGCATTTTTTCGGGTCGATGGGGTCGATTTCGTTCGGAATCGGCTTCTTCATTGCCGCGTGGCTGCTGATAGAAAAAATCTGGCTCTCGCTGCACAACGAGAAGGCGCGCCCCGTGACCGATCAGCCGCTTTTCTTCCTCGCACTAGTGGCTATCGTGCTCGGTACGCAGCTGTTTTTAGCGGGTTTTCTGGCCGAAATGGTCTCGCTCAACGGCGCAAAACGTAATGATTACCTCATTCGGGAGGTCATTTGATGCTTCGTTTTCAGCAGAAACAGCTAAAGGCGTAGTTCGCCATCATCGGGTAAGCTTTTGAAGACCGCCATCATCATTGGACCGGCTTGGCCGTTACGCGGCGGGCTGGCTACGTACGACGAGCGCCTCTGCCGCGCGTTTCAAGAGGCCGGATGGAAGGCGCGAATCGTCACGTTCTCGCTCCAATACCCTGATTTCCTGTTCCCCGGGCAAACGCAATTCAGCACGGAGGCGGCACCGGTCGGGTTGGATATCGAAGTGGCGCTGAACTCGGTGAATCCGCTGAATTGGGTGGCGGTGGGGCGCCGAATCGCGCAAGAGCGCCCCGACTTGGTGATTCTGCGCTATTGGCTGCCCTTCATGGGGCCGGCCCTCGGGACGGTAGCGCGCCTCATCAAGGCGAACGGCCACACCCGCGTTGTCGCAATTACCGACAATGTGATTCCGCACGAAAAGCGCCCCGGCGATACCGTTTTCACGCGCTATTTCCTCGGCGGGTGCCACGGTTTTGTGACGATGAGCCGGGCGGTTCTGGCGGATTTACGGCGATTCGTGCCCGCAAAACCGGCGCAGTATCAGCCGCATCCGCTTTACGATTCGTTCGGCCCGGTACAAGACCGCACGGCTGCCCGCACGGCGCTCGGACTGGATGCGGGTACGTCCTACGCGCTTTTCTTCGGATTTATCAGAGCGTACAAAGGGCTTGATTTGCTGCTGGAAGCGTGGGCCGATGAGCGACTGGCGCGCTTGCCCGTCAAGCTGCTGATTGCGGGTGAGTTTTACGAGGATGCTGCGCCTTACGAGGCGCAAATCGCGCGGCTCGGACTGGAAAATCGCTTGGTCCGGCGAATGCAGTTCATTGCTGATTCGGAAGTCGCGACGTATTTCTCGGCTGCTGATTTGGTGGTTCAGCCCTATAAAAACGCCACGCAAAGTGGGGTTTCGCAGGTGGCGTATCATTTCGACCGCCCGATGCTCGTGACCGACGTGGGCGGACTGGCGGAGCTGGTGCCGCACGGGGAGGTCGGCTACGTGACGCCGCCGACGCCCGCCGCCATTGCTGATGCGCTCGTCGATTTCTTCACCCACCCGGCCCGCGCCGTGGCGTTCACCGAAGGGGTGAAGCGCGTGAAAACGCGGTTTTCGTGGCAGGCGATGGTGACGGCGCTCATTAGCGTTGGGGAAGCGCCGGGCGCCTGAGTGCGTTAGCGCACCCCGACTGCGGCGGGTACCTTTGCGCCGTGAAATCTCCTGACCTCGACCTAACTCTTCGCGCCGCGCTTGCCGATGCGCTCGTGGCCGCCGGTGTACCGGCCCTCTCTCCGGATGCGATTGTGCTTCAGCCGACCCGAAAGGAGTTCGCTGGCACGTACACCTTCGTGACTTTCCCGTTCGCGAAATCCGCTAAAACGTCGCCCGACGGCCTCGCCCAGCGACTCGGTGATGCACTGATTGCCGCTTGCCCGGCCGTGGCGGGGTTCAACGTGGTCAAAGGTTTTCTGAACCTCGAAATCGCCGACGACGAATGGGTGAAGCAGCTAGCCGGTCTGGTGGCGAATGCCGCGAGCGGCGCCGATACCGCAGCGCCGAGCGAAACGGCCGAGCGGGTGGTGGTCGAATATTCGTCGCCTAACACGAACAAGCCGCTCCATTTGGGGCATCTGCGGAATAACTTCCTCGGCTATTCAGTGGCGGAAATTCTGAAGGCGGATGGCGCTATCGTCACGAAAGCCAACCTCATCAACGACCGCGGCATCCACATCTGCAAGTCGATGATTGCGTATGAGCGGTTCGGGCACAACGAAACGCCTGAGTCGAGCGGCCAGAAAGGCGACCATCTGGTCGGCCATTATTACGTGCTCTTCGATAAGCATTACCGCGAGGAAGTGCGGCAGCTTCAGAACGAAGGCCTCACCGAAGATGAAGCCAAGAAGCGCGCCCCCCTGCTGACCGCCGCCCAAGAGCTGCTGCTGAAATGGGAAGAAGGCGACCCTGAAACCGTCGGGCTTTGGCGCACGATGAACGGCTGGGTGTACGAAGGTTTCGATCAAACCTACCGCTCCATCGGCGTCGATTTCGACCGGTTCTACTACGAATCCGATACTTATCTGCTCGGCAAAGAGCGCGTGGAGGAAGGCTTGCAGAAAGGCGTTTTCTTCCGGAAGCCCGACGGCTCGGTGTGGGTCGATTTGACGGCCGAAGGGCTGGACGAAAAGCTGCTCCTGCGCTCCGACGGCACGAGCGTTTATATGACGCAGGACTTGGGCACGGCGGAGCTGAAGTATCAGGAAACGGGGTGCCGGCGGTCGGTTTACGTCATCGGTGATGAGCAGAATTACCACATGCAGGTGCTGCAAGCGGTACTGCGGAAGCTCGAAAAACCGTATGCCGAGGGCATTTTCCACCTGAGCTACGGGATGGTGGACTTGCCGAGCGGGCGGATGAAATCGCGCGAGGGCACCGTGGTGGACGCCGACGAGCTGGTGGCCGAAATGATTGCCACCGCCAAGCAGCACACGATGGAGCTTGGCAAAATCGATGGCTTGACCACGGCCGAAGCCGACTCCCTTTTCCGGACGCTAGCGCTCGGCGCGCTCAAGTTCTTCCTGCTCAAGGTGGAGCCGAAAAAGCGGATGCTTTTCAACCCCGAGGAGAGCATCGATTTCCGCGGCCACACCGGCCCGTTCGTGCAATACACGCACGCCCGGATTCGGGCGATTGGGCGCAAAGCCGCCGAGCAGGGCTTGACGGTGGCTGCCGGGGCTTTCGATTCCGTGGGCGCACTCAACGAGTCGGAGCGGGATCTGGTGGCGCATCTGCTGCAATACCGTGCGGCCGTTCATGCCGCTGCGCAGGCCTTGGCGCCGAGCTTGGTGGCTCAATACGCCTACGATTTGGCGAAACTCTACAACCGCTTCTACGCCGATTCGCCGGTTTTGGGGGAAGCTGACCCGGCACGCCGGGCGCTTCGGCTGGCCCTGAGCGAGCTGGTCGCCGGGGCGCTCCGTAAGTCTCTGGGGCTGTTGGGCATCGAAGCGCCCAACCGGATGTAGGTGCGCCCGGCGCACGCCGACTTCAAGGGCAGTATCAGTAGGCGAACGGCGAAAAAAACTAGCTAAGCGCATACAACAGCCCCTAGGGTAATACGTTAACGCAAGGGTCGGCAGGCCACTCCTCTGCCGACCCTTACCCAATGGCTACAGTGACTACTTTCTACCGCTCCGTACTTGCGCTGCTGCTATTGGCTGGGTGCTCGCCGGATAGCACTATTTCAGGTGTGACACCTGTCGGAGAAGACAATTCTTCCCCGACGGCCAACCGCACCACCGTCCCGACGCCGAACGCTTCCGTCTATCAGTTTCAGCCGCTATCCATTATTGGTCAGCGGGTGCCGCTGGGGCAATATCGGGGGCGCAAGCTGTTGATAGTCAACGTGGCGTCGAATTGCTCTTATACACCGCAGTATCGGGAGTTGCAGCAGCTTTGGCAGCAGTATCATAATCGGGTAGTGGTATTAGGCTTCCCGAGCAACCAGTTTGGTGGTCAGGAACCGGGGAACGATTCCACGATCAATACCTTCTGCACGGGCACTTATAATGTCACGTTTCCGATGTTTCATAAAATCGACGTGACCGGCGCTACGGCGCATCCGCTCTACAAATTCCTCGCTAACCGGCGTTTCAATGGCGTGGTGAACAACCCGCCGAGCTGGAATTTCTGTAAATACCTCATCGACGAAAACGGCTATGTAATTGGGTATTACCCCTCGACGGTCAGCCCGATGTCGCCGGTGTTACTTGATGCCATTATGCAGTAGCCCGTAGCTGCGCACCGGAATCAGCCCAAAAACTTACTGCCCGTCCGTCGGTTTCGATGGCGGGCAGTTTCTTTACTCCCCCAACCCCCTCACTAGTGACCTTGCGTATGAATTCCTTTGCTCCGCTGCTCGTCGGCCTGACGCTTACGCTCGCCGTAGGCGTGGCGTGTCAGTCGACTGATACTTCCAGCTCCACCGCTTCCACCCAAAACCCGATGACCACCGAATCCACCGACAACGCCACCGCAGCCAAAGGCTCGGTCTACGATTTCACTGTCCAGTCGCTCGACAACAAGCCGGTTTCCCTGAAACAGTATCAGGGGAAGAAGATTCTGATCGTCAATACGGCGTCGGAATGCGGGTACACGCCGCAGTACAAAGGGCTGGAGGAGCTTTCCAAGGCGCGCGCCGGTAAGCTGGTGGTGCTCGGTTTCCCGTGCAACCAGTTCGGTGGGCAGGAGCCGGGCACGGCGAACGAAATCGCCTCTTTCTGCGAGAAGAACTACGGCGTGACTTTCCCGCTGATGTCGAAAGTGGACGTGAAAGGCGATGGCGCCGCACCGCTCTTTCAGTACCTCAAAACAGCCACCGGCTCGGAGCCAAGTTGGAATTTCTGCAAGTACCTGATTGATGAAAAGGGGAACGTGGTGAAGTTTTACCCGTCGAAAACGACGCCGATGAGCGACGAGCTGCTCGCCGACATCGACAAAGCCTAGCTGTTTCGCGCGTGACGGCCCGTTCGGCTCCTTCAGCTTCTCCGGCACCCACGTCGCCGCCCGCTACCAGTCGGGTGGGGGCGTGGGTGTCGGCTTTTCGGTTACGGACGTTGCCGCTCGCGCTCGCGTCCATCGGCATGGGCACCGCCCTTGCCGCTGCCGACCACGTACTCCGGTGGCCCGTGGTGGCGTTTTGCGCCCTCACCACCATCCTGCTCCAAGTCCTCTCGAACCTCGCCAACGATTACGGCGATACCCAAAACGGCGCCGATTCGGCCCTGCGCGAAGGCCCGATGCGCGCCGTGCAAAGTGGCGCTATCTCGCCCGAGGCGATGCGCCAAGGTATCGTGGTGTGCGGGCTGCTGGCGCTGATAAGCGGCCTGACGCTGCTCTGGCTGGCTTTCGGGGTACAGAATATCCCCTTCGCGCTTGGTTTCCTCGCGCTGGGGCTGGTGTGCATCTGGGCGGCGTACCGGTACACGGCGGGCGCCAACCCTTACGGTTACGCCGGTTGGGGCGACCCATCAGTATTTGCGTTTTTCGGGCTGGTCGGGGTGCTCGGGACGTACTTCTTGCAGGCGCAAACCCTGCGTCCGGCGCTGCTGCTGCCCGCCGCCGCCCTAGGTCTGCTGAGCACAGGCGTACTGAACGTCAATAACATCCGCGACCTTACTTCCGATGCCGCCACCGGCAAGCGCACCATTCCGGTGCGCTTGGGGCCGCGTCGCGCTCGGATCTATCACGCCGTTCTGCTCGGCGGCGCGCTGCTGGCCCTGACCGCCTTCGCCCTTTTGGAGCGTTCGCCGACTTGGCGCCACTGGCTTTTCCTGCTCGCTGCGCCGCTCCTGATGCTCAATGTGGTAGGAGTGGCCCGCGCCACCACTTCCGCCCAAACCGACCCTTTTTTGAAGCGCTTGGCGCTTACGACGGTAGTGGTTGTGGTGCTGTGGGCGGTAGGCGCATAATTCCCCTTTGGAGCAATCGTATTTGCAGAACCCCGGCCGGTCAGTAGACTACGCCGCCGGGTTGCGATGGAATAACAAAAAAAGGTTTATTTTGCGGGTGCAAACTGGCTGCTTAGCACCTGCAAACGCTCGATTATCGGGTGTAAATAGCGCCACTATCGCCTGGAAACAGCTCTGTTTTCGGCCGACTATCTCACACTTTCCACTTGCTGATTGCCCGATTTTCGGGTGAAAGTAGACCGCTTCTCACCCGAGAAATGGCCACTTTTCACCCGAAAAGAGAGCGTTTTTACCCCCCTTTGTTCCATGTTTTTTTGTTTTACTCCCCCATGTTCAAGTTGCTGCAAGCGGTCTACGACCGCCTCATGGCCGTTAAAAACGGCCTCACTGCGAATCTGACCCGCTGGACGGGTCAACCGGATACGCCGGAATCTCTCGATGCGCTCCTGATTCAGATTCAGGTGAAGGATCAAGAGATCAAGGCGCTTCAAGTACTCCTCAACGATAAGCGTGAGGAGGCGCGGAAGCTGGCCGCTGCTATTAACAAGCAGGTCGATCAGACCGAGCGCCGGGCTAACGGTATTCATGCTGCCGACGTAGAGCGGCTGGCTGATTACGGTATACACGTGCCGGGGACGCCTTCTGCGCGTCGTACGGCTGCTACGGTGCCCGAAAAAGCCGTAATTCGTGAGATAATGAACGACGACGATGGCGAAGGTTTCGTGTTGCGCCACGATAAGCTCGACACCGCCGATCACTATGAGATCGAACGGGGGGCTTCGCCCGCTGATCGTCCCAACGAGCGGCCATCGGCTTTAGGCTTCTTGCGTACGACCAAAAAGCTCAAGAACTTGGACGACGATGTGGTGTCGGGGATTCGCTACTGGTACCGGGTACGGGGCGTGAATCGGCGCGGACCGGGGGAGTGGAGCGAGGTTGTGAACGCGATTCAATAACTCCACTGCCAGTCCCACAAGGGCAGGGCAATTGATTAAACCGAAACGCCCCGGTCGCCATAAGTGGCGACCGGGGCGTTTTAGCTTATTCTGTAGTCGGAAGGGCTTCAGCCTCACCACTCGCCTCACCACCAGCGGGCTTCGGCCCGGCCGGTTTACGGCGCTTCTTGCGCTTCTTCTTTTGTTCTTCAGTAAGACCAGCCGGTGCGTCGGCGGCAGGGGCCGAAGCGGAGGCGCCTTCCGTTAAGGAAGCGGCGGGCGGGGCGTGCTGGATGACGCGGATTGGGCGGTCGTTTTGGTCGGGGGCTTCAGCGGTTACGCGGGGTGCTTCGTCGCGACGGGGGCCACGGTCACGGTCCCGGCGATCGGAGTTGGCGGGGGCGCTGCCTTCGCGGCGGGGGCCACGGTCTCTGTCACGGTCGCGGCCACCGCGGCCGTCTCGGCCACCGCCGCCGATGCCGGAGCCCATCATACCGGAGCCGGGTTTACGGCCACGGTATTTCTGCGGGTCGAAATCAGGGGAGACGCCGATTTCGGGCGGGGTCGGAATCTTCTCTACTTGCCGTTCAAGGAGCTTCTCGATTTTTACGACCGCATCCTGATCATGGTCGCTCACGAAGGTGATGGCGGTGCCTTTGCCCGCCGCCCGCGCCGTGCGGCCAATGCGGTGAACGTAGTCTTCGGCTTCGCGCGGAAGGTCGAAATTGACGACGTGCGAGAGCGAGTCGATATCAATCCCGCGGCTCATCACATCCGTCGCGACGAGAATCTGAAACTGCTTGTTCTTGAACTCGCGCAGCACCACTTCGCGCTCTTCCTGCGTGCGGTCCGACGTAATGCCGCGCACTTCGTAGCCCATCTTCCGCAAAGCGCGCTCAATCGGCGTCACGTTCGACTTCCGCGACGTGAACAGAATCATACTCTGCACTTCGAGCTTCTGAATCAGATGCTGAAGCAGCGGGAGCTTGAAGGTGTCGTAAACCAAGTAGAACTGCTGGTCGATGCCCGCCGCCGGCTTCGAGACCGCTAACCGGATTTCGGCCGGCTCGTGCAGAATCGCCTTCGCGAACTGCCGAATCTTCTCCGGCATCGTGGCCGAAAAGAGCAGGTTCTGTCGCTTTTTCGGCAGATGACTGATAATCTGAAGAATATCATCCGAGAAGCCCATGTCGAGCATCTTGTCGGCCTCGTCGAGCACGAGGCATTCCAGATGCTCCAGCTTCACGTAGCCGAGCTGCAAATGTGCCATCAGGCGGCCCGGCGTGGCGATGATGATGTCGGCGCCCTGCGTGAGGGCGCGCTTTTGCTGCTCCCAGTTCTCGGATTTGCCGCCGCCGTAAATCGACAGGCTCGTGATCGACGCGAAGTAGCCGAAACCTTCCACTTGCTCGTCGATCTGCTTCGCCAGCTCCCGTGTCGGCACCAGCACGAGCGTCGTCGTGCGGTCCTGCGGATGGTTGGAGTGGCTGATCCGGTCGATGATCGGAATCAGGTAGGCGGCCGTTTTACCGGTGCCGGTTTGGGCGGAAGCGATGAGGTCGCGGCCTTCCAGAATGACGGGGATGGCTTGTTTCTGAATCGGCGTAGCCGACCGGTAGCCCATCGATTCGATGCCCTCGACGAGGTCATCGTGAAGGTCGAAGGAGTAAAAATCTTCCATGGGGGCGCGGCCCTTTGCCGCGAGTAGTAAAAGTGCGCCAGCGCGCTGTTCGGCTACAAAGATAGCCCGGCGGGATGCCGGACGGCAGCGAGCAATTCAGGCGCTGTGCCGCGTTTGTGGCCGCCGGGCGGCGGGGGTTTTTGGGGCACCAGTGTAACCCTAACCTTACTTCCGGCCGTATCTCTGTCAAGAACCCCGCCCGCCGACCCGGTGGGCGCTTCGGTTTTCAACCCGAATCCAACTCGTTCATTTCAATCGACTTCCAGCTTTCACGCTTATGAAACGCTTCCTGCAAACGGCTCTCGCCTTCACCTTGGCCCTCTCCACTTTCGCCGTTACCGCCCAGACGACTCCTAGCGTTACGCCGCCAACCGGCACCGGCACGGGTAGCAGCACCGGCACCTACAATACCGGCACCACCAACACGGTGCCCATGACGCCGCCCACCCCTCGCACCACCGGCGATGGCGTTTACCCGGCCACGCAGCCGCAAAACGGCTCGATGAATTCGGGGACAATCAACGGCACCACGCCTGCCCAAAATGGCACGATGCAGAATGGGACGATGCAAAACGGCACGATGCAGAATGGGACGACCCCAACCGGCACTATGCAGAACGGCACCACCACGCCTACCGGCACTTCCACCTCGCCTACCAAGCGCCCAGCGGCGGGCGGTGGCGGCGGCAGCACGCAGATGATGGGGGAAAAAACGACCACCACGACCAATAGCTCGACCGTCGAAACCAACGGGCAAGCTGTCCGCGCTACCAAGCCGGATAAATCGGCGCGCTCTTCGACGAAGATGACGAAGAAGATGAATAAGGCGTCGAAGAAGACGTCGGACGACTAGTTCTGAATCGCAGCTCGTTCAACACGAAACCGCCCGCCGAGCAGATGCTCGGCGGGCGGTTTTGCGTTTGATGGATCCTGTGGAAACGAGCGGCGCCCCGGTCAAAAGGACCGGCGCTCCGGTCAAAACAAGCGGCGTTCCGGTTAAAAGGACCGGCGCCCCGGTTAAAACAAGCGACGTCCCGGTCAAAAGGCCCGGCGTCCCGGTCAAAACAAGCGGCGCTCCGGTCAAAAGGCCCGGCGTCCCGGTCAAAACAAGCGGCGTTCCGGTCAAAAGGACCGGCGAACGCTATAAGCGCTTGCTCAAAAAGTAGTGATCGATGCCCGGCGCCACTCCCTCCACCGTGCCGAAGACGCGGTAGCCCTGCTTCTCATAAAACGGCCGGGCCTGAAACGAGAGCGTATCGAGGTGCGCCACGGTAGCGCCTTGGGCGCGGGCGTGCTCCTCTGCACGAGCCACCAGCGCACCGCCGAGGCCGAGGCCGCGCTGATCGTCGCGGAGCCACAACACGCCGATGTGCATGGTCAGCCCCCACACATACCCGCTCAGGCCGCCGGCCAGCGAGTTATCGGCGGGGTCGCGGATTTCGAGTAGGAAGTGCCGCCCGCGCGGCTGCCCGCTAGCCTGTTGATTGAAAGTGCGCAGGTGGTCAAATAGCTCGGTGGCAAGAGCTTCGGGCGGGTTTTCGAGGAGGGTGATTGTCATTGGGGACGATAGCGACAGTTATTTGCTGGATCGCTTACTTGATTTTTTATGCCGAAAGGGTTGCGAAATGCTTGTCTCACCTTTCGCATTGCGGAGGTGGATTGCTAGTACGTGTGGCCGCATATTGCCATTGGCAACTCCATAAACGCAAGTGTCCGTTGAGGTCGGAAGTGTGAAGCTGGCGACATCCAGCAAATGAATGCGGAGGAGCTTTACCTGTGAATTCGGGAAGTCAGCGTTGGAATTGTACTCGTGCTCACCCCACCAAAAATTACATTCGGCAATAGCTGGCGTCCAGTTTTTAGCGACAATAAATTCATCGCACACTCCCTTGCGGATTACCTGTCCCACTTCTTTGAACATTCCCGGACACCGAGTTTTGAACGGTGGCCCATCCTCATTAGCCGCAGAGGCTGGAATGTGCGAGGTGGAGACGCGTTTAATCGGCCGCTTCTGCTTACTGGCCTGACCAGCGGCTGTGGCGGCGCTCAAAAAGAGGGTCAGAAGGAAAAGGATGCAACGCATCACGCTTCCGCCATCAACCGCTCCAGAATCTTCGTGGCGGCTTGCGCGATGACGGTCCCCGGCCCGAACACGCCCGCCACGCCCGCGTCGTACAAGAAGGCGTAGTCCTGTTGGGGGATGACGCCGCCCGCCACAACCAGAATATCCGGCCGCTCCATCTCCTTCAGCTCCTGAATGAGCTGCGGAATCAGGGTTTTGTGACCGGCCGCGAGGCTGCTCACGCCCACAACGTGCACGTCGTTCTCGACGGCTTGGCGAGCTACTTCGGCGGGGGTTTGGAAGAGGGGGCCGATATCGACGTCAAACCCGACATCGGCGAAGCTGGTGGCGATGATTTTGGCGCCCCGGTCGTGCCCATCCTGCCCCATCTTCGCGACAAGCAGGCGCGGCCGACGACCTTCGCGGGCGGCGAATTCGTCGGCCAAGTGCTGGGCTTCGGTGAAAGCGCCGTCGCCGCCATCTTTCGGCAGCTCGCTCACATACACCCCGCTCACGGCCGAGGATTCGGCCTGATGCCGTCCCCAAACCGTTTCCAGCGCCGATGAGATTTCGCCGAGGGTGCAGCGGGCGCGGGCGGCTTCCACGGCCAGCTCCAGCAGATTTGCAGTGGCGGCTTCGGCTTTTCCGGCTTTCCCAGCTTGTTCGGTCTTGGCGCGGGCGGCGGCGGTGAGCGCCGTGAGGGCGGCTTGCGCGCGGGCTTCATCGCGGTTGGCGCGGAGCTGGCGCAGGCGCTCAATCTGCGATTCCCGCACGGCCGCATTGTTCACCGACAGCACATCGGGCATCGCGGTATCGTCGTGCCCGACCCGAAACTTGTTCACCCCGACCACCACATCCTGCCCCGAATCAATGCGCGCCTGCTTGCGGGCTGCCGCCTCTTCGATGCGGCGTTTCGGCAGGCCTGTGGCGATGGCAGCGGCCATTCCGCCCAGCTCTTCCACTTCCTGCATCAGCGCCCAAGCCTTTTCGGCGAGCTGGTGCGTGAGGCTTTCGACGTAATAAGACCCGCCCCACGGGTCGACGACGCGGGTGATATCGGTTTCGGTTTGCAGGTAAATCTGCGTGTTGCGGGCAATGCGGGCCGAAAAGTCGGTCGGGAGGGCAATCGCTTCGTCGAGGGCGTTGGTGTGGAGGCTTTGCGTGCCGCCGAGCGCCGCCGCGAGCGCCTCAATCGTGGTGCGACCGACGTTCGTGAACGGGTCTTGCTCGGTGAGCGAGTAACCCGACGTCTGGCAGTGCGCCCGCAGCATCAGGCTTTTCTCCGATTTCGGGTTGAATTGCTGCATCAGCTTCGCCCACAGCAAACGCCCGGCGCGGAGCTTCGCGATTTCCATAAAATGATTCATCCCGATGGCCCAGAAGAACGACAGGCGCGGGGCGAACTCATCAATGCCCATCTCCGCCGCCAGCCCGGCGCGGACGTATTCCAGCCCGTCGGCCAACGTGTAGGCCAGCTCCAAATCAGCCGGTGCCCCGGCTTCCTGCATGTGGTAGCCGCTGATGCTGATGGAGTTGAAGCGCGGCGTGTGCCGGGCGGTGTACGCGAAAATGTCGGCAATAATCTGCATCGACCCGGCAGGCGGGTAGATGTAGGTGTTGCGGACCATAAACTCCTTCAGAATATCGTTCTGAATGGTGCCCTGCAAGAGCGCGGGCGCCACGCCCTGCTCTTCAGCGGCCACGATGTAGAAGGCCAGCACCGGCAGCACGGCGCCGTTCATCGTCATCGAAACCGACATTTCGCCGAGCGGAATCTGGTCGAAGAGAATCTTCATATCCTCGACCGAATCCACCGCGACGCCCGCCATTCCCACATCGCCCACCACACGCGGGTGGTCGGAGTCGTAGCCGCGGTGAGTCGCCAAATCGAACGCGACCGACAGTCCTTTCTGGCCCGCCGCCAGGTTGCGTCGGTAAAACGCATTCGATTCCTCGGCGGTGCTGAACCCGGCGTATTGGCGCACCGTCCACGGCCGGATGGTGTACATACTGGCGTATGGCCCGCGTCCAAACGGCGGCGCGCCCGCCCCAAACGGCAGCTGCGGCAGGTTGGCGGCGTCGGCGGCCGTGTAAAAGGATTGGAGCGTCAGGCCTTCGGCGGTGGTGTAAGTGGCGGGTTCCAGCGGCAAAGCCCGAGGATGCACTACTTGCGACGCGGCGTCGTAGGAAAGGCGGGAAAAGTCAGGACGCATGAATTGATTGATGTGGGAGATGTGGGGATGTGCTCCGATTGGGCGTACACTATTTGTAGCTCTCGTTTACCCGTGCCGATTGGATAATCTTATCCAAAACCCGAATGCAACTCTGGGCCAAATCTTCAAGCTCGTTTAGTGGGTTAGGATAATCTGGAGATTTTCGACATAAACGCATCCAATAGGCCGATTCACGCGCTTCTTTATGAGCGATTTTGCACTTGTGAATGAAGTCTGCGCGGCTTTCCGGCGTTTGTGCCTCTTCTATCATCGCGCCCACCGAGGTGCCGGAGCGTAGGAGCTGATTTGCCAGTACAAACCGCTTGTCGCGGGTCAAAACGTCTGTGAAAGTCATTACTCCCAAAGCAAGGGCTTCACTCAAATTGAGAATCAGATTACCAGATTGGCTCATCGCGTCAGTGTGTCGAAAGAGGTTCAGTGAATCACATCATCACATTTTCACATCCCCACATCTATCACCCCCCACATCATCACATCTCCACATCTCCCTCACATCCTGTATTTATTTACGCCGACGCGCACTTGCTTACCCGTAGCTTCCGCATCGTCCTGCAAGCGCCGTTGCTCGGTGATGAGGCGCGTGATGATACCGGCGGCACACGCGGAACGGTATCCGCCATCGGCTTCAATCTCCTGAAAAATCTCCCACGCATCGCGGGCGAGCGTATCGGTCAGGTTTTCAAGGTAGTAGGAACCGGCGGCGGGGTCGACGGCTTGCGCGAGCCGGGCTTCGTGCTGAAGGAGCAGCGCGATGTTGCGCGACTGACGCCGCCCGAATGCCGTGGCGCCGGTCGGTTGCGTGGCGTCGAAAGGCGGCAGCGATAACGTATCGCACCCGCCGATAACCCCGGCCATCGCGGCGGTCGTGAGGCGGAGGAGGTTGGTGTCGGGGTCAGGGGTGAAGACGATGCGGCGGCTCGGCCGGGCGCACACTTTCAGTTTCGAGGCGTGATGCGGCGCCACCGTAAACGCCGGCAGCACGTTGGCCCACAGCAAGCGCAGACCGCGCTGAAGGGCGATGTCGTGGAAATAACCCGTCCCCAATCCGAGCGTACAGCGCAGCTCGCCGATGACGGCTTCCGGCTCAAATCCCCGATTGGTCTGCTCAATCACCATCTCCACGAGCTGGCTGATGAGCAGCGCAAGCTGTACCGTCGGGGCGGCCCCGGCATCGGCAAGGGCGGCGCCATCGACCGTAACTGTATAAAAATCAGGCGCCGGTCGACCCAAATCCACCAGCACATCCAGCGCATCCGCCGACGGCAGCGTGAGGCCGTCGGGGCCATCAAGCAACACGTGGCCGCGCCGCCCAAACGGTGGCAGGTTCCGCGCCATCAACGCCGACGTGAGCTGCTGCCCGAACCGCCGGATGTCGGTAGCGGCCGGCAGATGGAAGCCGATGTAGGTCTGGGTGAGGTCGAAGGCGGTGGTGAGGTAATCGAAATCGAATGCCTTTGGGTCGGTGAGGCGCAGCTCCAGCCCATCGGCCCCGGCCAGCAAAGCCGTGCGGCCTTCATCAATGGCCGCGCGGCCATCGCCGTCGGCGTCGAGCGGCTCTAGCGTCAGCCAGTGGTTGGCGGTGGTTTTGTGGCCGCGCACGTAGGGGTACGTGTCGGGGAGGGTGTGGAGGTACGGAAGTCCCACGGTATCGGCGGCCGTGTAATACGGGCCGAGCGGCGCGGCTTCCCCCACCGGGTGCCACCGCAGCGCATCGGGCGTCTGACCGGCGGGCAGCTCGCGGAGGAGGCGTTTTTCCCAGTCGGCGCGCGTCTGGGGCGGGAAATCGTAGGTCAGCGAAGCGTCGGACATTGACCGGTCGTGGGCAAGAGGTGAAGGGTGCTGCAAGTTAGGGCGGAAGGGGAGGTGCGGGGGCGCGCCGTAACCCGCTGAAGCCGGTTCGGGGAGATGACCTTTTGCCTTAACGGGCAGTGTTGGAGCGAGTACCCCACCTTTGTAACCGCGTATGGAAGCTCCTCGTCTCGACCGCACCGCCTTTCACGCTGGCTCCTTCGCGGAGACCGAAGCGTATTACCGCACCTATTGGCACTCCGCTACTATGGCCGAGCGTCTGCGGGCCGCGCATTACCTCAACAGCGTGGCCTACGGCTTCGACCTGAATAACCCGCCGAAAGTGGATAGAACGGTGTTTTCAATTCGAAAGCGAACTGATGGCTGAGCTGTTCAACCCGGATTTTCAGGATTTCTTGCGGGCTTTGATCCTCTGCGAGGTTCGCTATGTGTTAGTTGGAGGCTACTCCGTCATTCTGCACGGCTATTCCCGTACAACCGGTGATCTGGATCTGTGGGTTGAACAAACGGCCGAAAATTATCGACGACTAACGCGCGCGTTCGCTGTTTTTGGGATGCCCGTTTTCGACATGACTGAGGCTAACTTTCTTGATAACTCAGCGATGGACGTTTTTTCATTTGGGCGACCACCTGCTGCCATCGATTTAATGACTTCTGTCAAGGGAATAGAATTCTCTGCTGCATTCGCCAATTCTACTTTGACTGAAGTAGATAGGATTTCTATCCGGCTCATCAATCGCAAAGACTTAATCGCCGCTAAGCGCGCCGCTGGTCGTAACCGTGACCTCAACGATATTGAACACCTTGGAGAAGAATAAACGCCCATTGCGCCGCAAGGTCTGGCTGCTGAGTACGCTGCTGATGTGCGCCTGCGCCCCCCAACCGTGGCAGGTCGCCTCGATTCAGCCGGGGACTGGCGCGGCGGCGCAATCCGTCACCACCGCCGCCCCCTCTGACTCGGCCACTGAGCAGTTTCTGCGCCCTTACCGTCAGCGCGTGACCAAGGAAATGCGTGAGGTAATCGCCAAATCGGGGCAGCAGTGGCTGAAACCGGGGAAGCTCGGCAATAACGCGCCGCTGACTACGTGGGTGGCGGGCGTACTGCGCATCGAGGCCGGACGGACGCTCGGGCAGGTGCCCGATTTTGCCGCCATTACCAACGGCTCCATCCGCGCGGGGCTACCGGCAGGGGATGTGACGGTCGGGAACGTGTTCGAGGTGATGCCCTTCGAGAACGAGCTGACCGTGCTGCCCGTGCCCGGCAACGTGGTGCGCAAGCTCTGCGACTACGCCATCAAGTACGACAACGTGGCGGCCGTGAACCTGACGTGGGACGCCGATACCGTCACGAAACGCGCCCGCAACATCCGC
This sequence comes from Hymenobacteraceae bacterium, assembly GCA_031397815.1. Classification (GTDB taxonomy): domain Bacteria; phylum Bacteroidota; class Bacteroidia; order Cytophagales; family Hymenobacteraceae; genus JANNMJ01. The sequence continues at coordinate 18,205 of JANNMJ010000005.1, read as the reverse complement.
CTCGGCGGGCTCCCGCTCGATACCACCCGCACCTACACGCTCGCCATCAACGATTACCTCGCCAACGGCGGCGACGGCATGAATTTCCTGCGACCGCTGCCGCAAACCGCCGCCAAACGCACGATTCGGCGGGCGTTGCTCGATTTTTTGCTGCGCGAACATGTCGTGCAGCCGCTGGTTGTTGCCGCGACGCCGCCCTCGCCTTCTACTTCCCCCACCAAATGAACCGCCGCGATTTTCTCCGCTCGGCCGCCGCCGTTGCTCCGTTGGTGCTGGCGCCGGGGCTGATTTCCAACGCCTTCGCCCGGTCGGGGAAGGATGTGCGGCTCGTCGTGCTCCACACCAACGACACGCACTCGCGCCTCGACCCGTTCCCGCAAGACGGTCTCCCGACGGCCGGTAAGGGCGGCGTGGCCCGCCGCGCGGCACTCATCAAGCAGATTCGGGCCGAAAACGAGCACGTTCTGCTCCTCGATTGCGGCGATATCTGGCAGGGGACGCCGTACTTCAATTTCTACGGCGGCGAGCTGGAATACAAGCTGATGAGCGCGATGGGCTACGACGCGACCACCTTCGGCAACCACGATTTCGATAACGGCCTCGACGGGTTGCAGCGGCAATTGCCGCACGCCACGTTCCCGTTCCTGAGCGCCAACTACGATTTCAGTCAGACGCCGCTCGCCGGGCGTTTCCAGCCGCATAAGGTGTTCGAGCGCGGCGGCGTGCGCATTGGCGTGTTCGGCGTTGGGATTGAGCTGGCGGGGCTGGTGCCCGATAGTAAGTTCGGCGCCACCCTTTACCTCGACCCCGTGGTGGCTGCGCGTGAGCAGGTGAAAGTGCTGCGCGAGCGCGAGAAAGTCGACTTCGTGATTTGCCTCAGTCACCTCGGGTATTCGTACGAAACCGAGAAGATCGACGACCGCAAGCTGGCGGCGCAGGTCGCCGGAATCGACCTGATTCTTGGCGGGCATACGCACACGTTTCTGGAGGCGCCAGTCACCGTGAATGGTCCCGGCGGCTGGCCGACGCAAATCAATCAAGTAGGGTGGGCGGGGCTGAATCTGGGACGATTCGACGTGACTTTCCGACGCGGTAAACCGCTGAACACCACCGCCGCCGTGCTGCCGATTGGACCGGCGACGGGGTGAACGGGTTGCCGGGGCACAGATTTTTCACCACTTTTGCGGTCCTTTACCAAGACCGGTTTGCCCTGCGGGTGAACCGGTTTTTTGGCCCCGAACCTCTGCTTCGGCCCTGCTAATCTGTTATTTACCACCGCCCTTCCGCGCCTTCTCTCGTGCCCGCTTCTCACGTCACCGTCTGGACCAACTGCCTGCGCGTGATCCGCGAGCACCTCGGGGAACAGAGTTTCCGGACGTGGTTTGAGCCGATTGCCCCGCTGAGTCTGACCCCCGACGCGGTCCTCACGATTCAGGTGCCGTCGCAGTACTTCTACGAGTTTCTGGAGGAGCATTTCGTCGATGTGCTCCGCATCGCGATCAGCCGCGAGCTGGGGCCGAGCGGGCGTCTGGAGTACTCGATTATCGTCGACCAAGGCGATGCGCGTAACAAGCCGCAAACCGTTCACCTGCCGACCGGCGGCGCCGCCAAGCCCCGTCCGCCCGGCCCGTCGGTGGAGCCCGCCCGCAATCCGTTCGCGCAGAAAGCCCTCAACCGCGACTACCTCAACTCGCAGCTCAACGATTCTTACACTTTCGAGACCTATATCGAGGGTTCCTGCAACAAGCTGGCGCGCTCGGCGGGGCAGGCCGTGGCCGATAAGCCCGGCATCAACGCCTTCAACCCGCTGATGATTTACGGCGGCGTCGGGCTGGGGAAAACGCACTTGGTGCAGGCCATCGGCAACCAAATCAAGCGGCGTTGGCCCGAGAAGTTCGTCCTGTACATCTCGTCGGAGAAGTTCGTGAATCAGTTCATCGAGATGGTGCGGAACGGCACCGTCGATGACTTCGCGAACTACTACCTGCAAGTCGATACGCTCATCATTGATGACGTGCAGTTCTTCAAGGGAAAAGACAAGACGCAGGAGATGTTCTTCCACATCTTCAACCACTTGCACCAATCGGGCAAGCAGATTGTGATGACTTCCGACCGCCCCCCGCGCGAGCTGGCCGGTTTGGAAGACCGTCTGCTCTCGCGGTTCAAGTGGGGCCTGACGGCCGACGTGCAAAGCCCCGATCTGGAGACGCGCATGGCGATCATCCAGAGCAAAATGGCCGCCGACGGGCTCGAAATCCCCGATCAAGTAGTCCATTACCTCGCCCATTCCGTCGACACGAACGTCCGCGAATTGGAAGGCGTGTTGGTGTCATTGGTCGCGCAAAGCTCGCTGCTGCGCCGTGAGGTGGATTTGGAGATGGCGAAAGACGCCCTGCGCCACATCATCAACGATGTAGACACAGAAGTCAACCTCGACTTCATCCAGAAAACCGTCGCCGAGCATTTCGGCCTCACCGTCGAGCTGCTCAAGGACAAAACCCGCAAGCAGGAAGTAGCGAATGCGCGTCAGCTCGCGATGTATTTCGCCAAAGAGCTGGTGCCCGCGCTATCGCTCAAAGTCATCGGCCACGGCTTCGGTGGTCGCGACCATACGACCGTCATCCACTCCGTCCGCCTCGTAAGCGATAAAATCGACGTTGATCCACAGTTCCGCAATACTGTAGAAGAGTTGCGGGCGAAACTGAAAGTGTAGGCGCGAGGCAGCCGGTAAAGAATCAGCTAAACACAAAAGGCGCCCCGATGAGAGGCGCCTTTTTTTGTTGATGGGATTTGGTTTGGGAGATGCCGTGACCGCGTTCCTTTGGAGAGGGTCAAGACAAAAGTATACAGCCTAAAACCGGGCAGCCCCGTTAAGGGCTATCTTCCGGTAGCCTCAAAATTGACCCCGAAATTGGCAGTCCCGTTAGGGACTACCCCCCTTCGCGCATGGTCACCAGCAACCGCCGATAGGGTAGCCCCTAACGGGGCTGCCAACCATTTTTTGGTCAGGTTATCTACCGGAAGGTAGCCCCTAACGGGGCTGCTGGGCTGCTAATAGGATGTGTTGCCAAGGGGGCGGGGAGTTCGGGCTTGGTGCCCCCAATCGGCTTAATTATTAATTATTAATTACCCACCCCTTCCGCGCTCTTCAGCTCCACCCCATGCTTCTGCGTGAAGGCATTCAACCCTGCCCGTAGCCGTCCCCGCTTTTTCGGGCCGCGTACTTGCTTCAAATTAACCGAATGCACCTCACCGGTGTGGGGAATGATGCGTAGCTCGCGGTCCGATAGCTCGATGCGGCTCAGCTCTTCGGCCTGAAACGCCATTTTCTGTTGAAATAAGCCGCGTTTGTGGACGAGGTAATCCGGCGTCATCTCCAGATAGCTCTGGGTGCCGAACAGCGGCGACGACCGCGCAATGATGTACCCCAGATACGTGACCGCAAACCCCAGAAAAACAGCGTGCAAAAGCGGCCGGCTAGCGGCTCCACCATCCGGCTCGGCGCCCGTGAGGAGCGCGGCGAGCGCATACGCGACCATCACGAAGCCAAGCACCAGCTGGGCCGGAAACGGCAAGCGCGTACCGGCAATAGGGTTCAAGCGGATGCGGACAAACGAAGAAGGAGCAGCCATACGAATGAAAAAGAAAAGCCGACTCCGAAGCCGACCGCAGCGCCCAACCACCGGGCGACCCGCCGCGAAAATAAGCCCTACCGTGCGGCCGTCGCTTGTACGTCGGAATTGCAGCGTTGCGCGTAACTTTTCAGCCGGAAGCCAAGTTTGGCTACTGCACTTTCAAACGGGTGGAGTTACTCTACGATCTCAATCTTCTGCACTTAGCCAGCGAGCACCTCACCGGGGGATGGCGCGTGGGGAGTAGAGTATTGAGTCAGGCGAACCCCGACGAGATTCTGGCGCGCGCCACGCATTTCGAGCTGGATGGTCCGAACCATCTGAAAATCAGTGATGATTCGCCGCTGAATGCCGCTTCGGGAAAGTGGGAGATTCAGCGCGATAGCCTGCTGAACCGCCCGTACGTGGAGCTTGATTTACCCGCCGGACCTACCCGCGCTCTCGTCACGCGTCTGCGCCGGGCGCCCGATGGCGCCGCCCGTCAGCTCACGCTGTACTTCCTGTCGGGGATGGAGCTGGTGCTTGATAGCCTGACGCCGGAGCCCGGCTCCCCCGCCGCCGCCACTTTTTCTGCCTCCTGACCTGCCTTTTTTTCGATCCGTTCACCACGCTCGTCCGCCCTTACTCGTCCCTCCATCTCTTTCGCCTTCCCCTACTTTCCTCGTAGCCGATGGCCATCAGCCTGCCAGCCTCAGAGATACCTGTCCCTGAGCTGAACCGCCTCATTGATTCTCTCCCGCTCATCGTCTGGACTAGCCAGGTCGAGGGCGGCAACGATTTCCTGAACCGCTACTGGTTCGAGTACACCGGTATGTCGGTGGAAGAAAGCGCCGGCGACCGGCGCTGGGCGCAAGCCCTTCACCCCGACGATATGGTCCGCACCTTCGAAGCGTGGCAGGATGTGCGCGAATCGGGCGACTCGTTCGAGATCGAATACCGCTTGCGGCGCCACGATGGCCAGTATCGGTGGTTCCTCGGACGAGCGCAGTGCGTGCGTAATGAGGCCGGGAAGGTGGTCAAATGGTTTGGAACCTGCACGGATATCGACGACCGTAAGCGCGCTGAAAGTGAGTTCGCCGTCCTCGCCGATACCATTCCGCAGCTTGTCTGGACGACCGACCCGCACGGTTCGCATCTCTATTTCAACCGCCGTTGGACCGAGTTCACCGGCCTCACGATGGAGCAAAGCCTCGGGCCGGACGTCTGGAATTACACGCTCCACCCCGATGACCAAGCCCGCGCCCGCGACCGCTGGCAACATTCGCTGCAAACGGGGGAGTTTTACGAGATCGAGTACCGTTTTCGGCGCCACGACGGCCAGTATTTCTGGTTCCTCGCCCAAGCACAACCCGTCCGCGATGCCAGCGGACAAACGATGCAGTGGTTCGGCACTTGTACCGATATCGATGACCGTAAGCGCGCCGAAGCTGAGCTGCTTGAGCGCGAGCAGGAGCTGGATACGCTCGCCAACAACATCCCGCAGCTGGCGTGGATGGCCGACCCGACCGGCCATATCTTCTGGTACAACCGCCGCTGGTACGAATACTCCGGCACCACCCTCACCGAGATGCTCGGGTGGGGCTGGGAGAAGATTCATCACCCGAATCACATCGACCGCGTGGTCGAGAAGTGGCGCAAGGCGCTTGAAGAGGGCACCGAATGGGAAGACACGTTCCCGCTGCTCGGCGCCGATGGTCAGTTCCGGTGGTTCCTGAGCCGCGCTTCCCCCATCCGCGACCCCAACGGCCAGATCCTGCGCTGGTTCGGTTCCAACACCGACGTCACCCACGAGCGCAACCTGCAAGACCAGCTCCGCTCGGCGTACGAAGACCTCGAAACGAAGGTCACTTTCCGCACGCTGGAGCTGGAGCGCGAGCTGATGCGCCTGCGCAAACAGTAACCGCAACGGCGCGGCGGGCGCTACTTTCGTCGGAATGGGCCTCAAATCTGCGCTTTCCCGCCCGTTGGCGGCTTTCGTCCACGCCCGTCGCGAGAAGTGGCTCCGCGACCCCGCCGCCACGCAGCGGCGGGTCCTCGCCGACCTACTCCGTCGCGCCCGTGACACCGCGTTTGGCCGCGCCCACGGTTTCGCGAAGCTCACCGGCGCCGCCGATTTCGCCCGCGCCGTCCCCGTTCGCACCTACGAAGACTTATTGCCCGACTGGCTCGCCCGAACCCACGCCGCCGAGCCTGATGTGCTTTGGCCGGGCCTCCCGCGCTACCTCGCGCAAACGTCGGGCACCACGGCGGGCACCAAATACCTGCCGCTCACGCGCGAATCGATCCCGAATCACATCAACGGCGCCCGCGATGCGCTTCTCGCCTACATCCACCGCACCGGCAACGCGCGGTTTTTCGATGGGCGGCTCATCTTCCTGTCTGGCTCCCCCGCGCTAAGCAAACTCAACGGCATCCCGACGGGGCGGCTGTCGGGCATCGTCAATCACCACATTCCGGCGGTGTTGCGGGCGAATCAGTTGCCGACCGACGCCACCAATCGCCTCGACGATTGGGAGACGAAGCTCGATCACATCGTCACCGAAACCCTCGGCCAGCCGATGACGCTCATTTCGGGGATTCCGCCGTGGGCGCAGATGTATTTCGACCGCCTTCAGGCGCGCACTGGAGGCCGTCCGGTGGGCGAAATCTTCCCCAACTTTCAGCTCTTCGTCTACGGCGGCGTCAATTTCGCGCCTTACCGGGGCAAGCTCTTCGAAAGCATCGGTCGCCCCGTCGATTCCGTGGAGCTATTCCCGGCTTCCGAAGGCTTCTTCGCCTTTCAGGACACCGCCGAAGCCGCTGACGGCCTGTTGCTGCTCATCAACTCGGGCATCTTTTACGAATTCATCCCCGCCGCCGAGTTCGGCACGCCCACCGCCCGCCGCCTGACCATCGGCGAGGTAAGTATCGGCGAGAATTATGCGCTTGTCGTGAGCACCAACGCCGGTTTGTGGGCTTACTCCGTCGGCGATACGGTGCGGTTCACGAGTCTGTCGCCGCCGCGCGTGCTCGTCACGGGCCGCATCAAGCATTTTTTGAGTGCCTTCGGCGAACACGTCATCGGCGAGGAAGTCGAAGCCACCCTCACGGCCGCACTCGCGCTCCACCCGGAAGCCCGCGTGACGGAGTTTCACGTTGCGCCCCGCGTCAGCGCCACCGCCACGGAGCCGTCGCGCCACGAATGGCTCGTCGAGTTCGCCACGCCGCCCTCCAATCCCGCCGCTTTCGCCGCCGCCCTCGACGCCGCCCTCCGCCACCGAAACCACTATTACGACGATCTCCTCGCCGGGAACATCCTCGCGCCGCTTCAGCTCACCGCCCTCCCCACCGGCGCCTTCCAGCGCTACATGGCGAGCATCGGCAAGCTCGGCGGTCAAAACAAAACCCCCCGCTTGGCGAATGATCGCGTTGTGGCGGATGGGTTGTTGCGGGTCGGGTAGGGGGGAGAAGCTGCGCCGGACGCTTCAAGCACCGATTACAGAAATAATCGCAGAGGATTTTGTCATTGCGAGGAGGCTTTGCGACGAAGCAATCTTCGTAGGATTCGCGCGTTCGCTCAGCCGCCTTGCCGAGCCAACGGGGATTGCTTCGTCGTCGCCAAGCCTCCTCCTCGCAATGACAAAATGCTGGTTAATTACTTCTTAGTGAGTGCTTAATTGGGTCAATTGCCTCTCTTTTGAGTTGATTCGTGTTTCATATCGATTCCTACGCCTTCCATATTGATTCCGACAACGTTCTTTTCGATTCCGGTAACGTTCTTTTTGATTCCGAGGGCGTTCTTCTTGACTCCGGTAGCGTTCTTATTGATTCCGACAACGTTCTTTCCGATTCCGGTAGAGTTCTTCTCGCTTCCGACACCGTTCTTTTTGATTCCAACACTGTTCTTTTCGATTCCGACGACCTTCTTACCGCTTCCCACACCTACCATAGCGATTCCGACACCTTACATACCGTTTCCCATACCTACCATAGCGTTTCCTACACCTTCCATAGCGTTTCCCACACCTTACATAGCGTCTCCGACGCCTTACATACCGTTTCCGATAGCCGTAGAACGCTGCAAATGGCCTTTCAACTAAATCCCCATACCCACCGAAAACGCCAATGGCCCCGCCGGAGAGCTTCCGACGGGGCCATTACCGTTAATCACGTTTTACTTCTTCGGCGCTCCTACAATCTCTATCAGTTCCACATCGAAAATCAACGTCGAGTTAGGGCCGATATCGTGCCCGGCGCCTTGCGCGCCGTACGCCAGGTCAGCGGGGATGAAAATCTGCCATTTCGCCCCGACGCGCATCTTCTGCAACGCCTCTGTCCAGCCCTTAATCACCTGCCCGACGCCGAACTGCGCCGGTTCCCCGCGCTTGTACGACGAATCGAACTCCTGCCCGTTGAGCAGCTTGCCGCTGTAATGCACCTTCACTTGGTCGGCGGCGGTAGGAGAGGGGCCGTTGCCGAGCTTCTCGACCTTGTATTGCAGACCCGACGGCAGCGTTTTTACCCCTGATTTCTTCGCGTTCGCTTCCAAGAAAGCTTTGCCTTCGGCGGCGTTGGTAGCACCTTTTTGCTCCTGCATCGCCATCTGTTTCGCCTGCGCATCCTGCTGAAACTTCATCGTCAGCTGCTGAATCTCTTCTTGGGTCAGACTCGACGGCGCGCCCTTGAACGCATCCACCATCGACTGTTTCAGCACCTCCAGATCCACTTCCATCCCCGTGCTTTTCAGCCCGGTGCCGATTTGTTGGCCGATTGCGTAGCTGGTTTTTTTCTGTTCCGTATCGAGGGTCGGCGCCTGAGCGAGGGCCGGTAAAGTAGCCAGCCCCAGCAGGGCCGCGAAAAGGGGAGAAGCGTAACGCATCGTCATAAATAGAAAAAGTGCTGCACGGGCCGCGAGGAGCCGCCGCCGAGGCGCCACCCGGCGCCGCACAACAAATATCGGCCGACCCCCGCCGTATGGCGTAGTTTTGTTGTTCTCTCACCCGATTCCGTCCGTCGTTTTGTCGCCCACGCCCATTCGTCTCGCCCTTCTTGGTTCCACCGGCTCCATCGGTACGCAAGCGCTCGACGTGGTGGCGGCTCACCCCGGCCGGTTTACGGTCACCGTCCTGACCGCCCACTCCAACGTCGCGCTCCTCGTGGAGCAGGCGCGCCAATGGCGGCCCGCCGAGGTCGTAATCGCCGATGACACGCAGTATGCGACGCTCAAGGAAGCCCTTGCGCCGCTCGGCATCACGGTTAGCGCGGGCGCCGAAGCCGTGGCCACCGCCGCCACCCGCCCCGACGTCGATACTGTCCTGACCGCGCTGGTCGGGTACGCCGGTTTGCTGCCGACGTTGGCCGCTATTCGGGCAGGTAAAACCATTGCGTTAGCGAACAAGGAAACCCTCGTGGTAGCTGGGGCGCTCGTGATGGCCGAAGTGCAGCGCCACGGCACGCGTTTGCTCCCCGTCGATTCCGAGCATTCCGCCATTTACCAGTGCTTGGTGGGCGAAGCACCCGCGTCGGTCGAGAAAATCATCCTCACCGCCTCCGGCGGACCATTCCGGGGCCGTACGGCGGCCGATTTGGCGCACATCACGAAGGCGCAGGCGCTCAAGCACCCCAACTGGACGATGGGCGCTAAAATCACCATCGATTCGGCGTCCCTGATGAACAAAGGGCTGGAAGTGATTGAGGCGAAATGGCTTTTCGGGCTGACCAATGACCAAATCGACGTCGTGGTCCACCCCCAAAGCATCATCCATTCGCTCGTCCAATTCCACGACGGCTCCCTCAAGGCGCAGCTTGGCTTGCCTGATATGAAGCTGCCGATTCAGTACGCCCTCGGTCTGCCCGACCGCCTCGCGAACACCTTCCCGCGCTTCTTTTTCCTGAATTACCCCACGCTCACCTTCGAAGCGCCCGACCTCGAAACCTTCCGCTGCCTCCCCCTCGCGTTCACCGCGATGCGGCGCGGCGGCTCCGCGCCGTGCGTCCTGAACGCGGCGAACGAAGTGGCAGTAGCCGCTTTTCTGCGCGACGAAATCACCTTCCTCGCCATCCCCGACCTCATCGGCGAGTGCCTCGAACAGCTCCCTTTCTTGCCCGAACCCGCCCTCGCCGACTATATCGCCCTCGATACTGAAACCCGCAACCGCGCCGCAGAGTTGGTGCGCCAGCGGGTGCGCTGATTCGGCACTTTCTGCTACGCTCGTTTACCCGCTTATTACCTCCCCCTCCTCCCTTCAATGACCTATCTTATCATGGCCGGCCAGCTCATTCTGGGTCTGACGATTCTCGTCGGGCTCCACGAGCTGGGTCATATGCTCACGGCCAAATGGTTCGGAATGCGTGTCGAGCGTTTCTCGATTGGCTTTCCGCCCCGCTTGTTCGGCAAGAAAATCGGCGAAACCGATTACCAGATTGGCGCCCTCCCGCTCGGCGGCTACGTCAAGATTTCGGGGATGATTGATGAATCCCTCGACACTTCCCAGATGCAGGGCGAGCCGGAACCGTGGGAATTCCGCGCCAAGCCGGCGTGGCAGCGCCTGATTGTGATGCTCGGCGGCATCATCGTGAACGTCATCACCGGCATCGTCATTTTCACGCTGATTGTGTGGTCGTACGGCGAGTCGTATCTGCCGGCTTCGGAAGCGCGCTTCGGCGTAGTGACCAATGAGCTGGGCCGCGACCTCGGTTTCCGCGACGGCGACAAAGTGCTGGCCGTCAACGGCAAAACCCTCGTCAATTTCGACGATATCTATTCCCCCGACGCCCTCTTGGCGCGCGACGCCGTCTTCACCGTCGAGCGCGACGGTCAGCGCGTCGAGCTGCCCGTCCCCGCCAACATCCTCGACCAGCTCTCGCAGCGGAAAGAAGACGCCGCGCTGTTCGTCGCCCCCGCCTACCCGTTCAGCGTGGAGCGCGTGTTGGCCGGTCGCCCAGCCGCCAAAGCCGGCATCGAAGCGGGCGACCGCATCACCTCAGTAGCCGGCGAGCCGACGCCGCTCTTCCACACCTTCCAGAGCGTCCTGAAAGCCCACGCCGGTCAAACCGTCCCCCTCACCGTCGACCGCAAAGGCCAAACCGTCACCCTCACCACCACCATCGAGAAGGAAGGCACGCTCGGCTTCGAGCGCAAGCCGCTCCTCTCGTTCAGCACCCGCCAATACGGTCTGCTCGAAGCGGTTCCGGTGGGCACCGAGAAGGCATTCGGCGTCATCACGGCGAACCTGAAGGCCTTCGCGAAGATTTTCCGGGGCGAAGCCAGCGCTTCCAACTCGCTCAGCGGCCCCATCGGCATCGCCCGCGACGCCTTCGGCGGCACCTTCGACGCCCTCCACTTCTGGCAGATCGTCGGGATGCTCTCCATGGTGCTCGCCTTCATGAACATCCTCCCCATCCCCGCCCTCGACGGCGGCCACGCCACCTTCCTCCTCTACGAGATGATTGCGCGCCGCAAACCCTCCGAAGCCTTCCTCGAAAACGCGCAGAAAGTCGGGATGGTCCTGCTCCTCGGCCTAATGGTCTTCGCCTTCGGCAACGACTTTTATAAGATGATTTTCTAGCGAACAGCCCGGATGAAGGAAGCCGATGGCAACGCCTTCATATGAGCTGGAAAGCGGGTAAAAGGAAGGTTGACGCCTCCTTTTACCCGCTTTTGCTTTTAGCGTCTAAATGACTCCTACCACTGCCCATTCCCATCCTGCTGACCCCCAGCGGGCGGCGTACCCAGCGGCGTGCCTTCGGGTTTCATGAGCTTGAATTCCACCCGCCGGTTAATGTGGCGGTCGGCATCGTTCTCTTCCGGCACTCGCAAGGGCTGGGAAGAGCCGAACCCGTTCGCCGACACGCGGCCCTCATCAAGCTGGCCGTGCTCGATGATGTAATTTTTAATGGCGAGGGAGCGGAATTGCGATAGCTCCAGATTCTCCTGCGGATCGCCCTGCGTATCGGTGTGACCGTTGATTTCGAGACTGAAATCCGGGTGGTCGACCAGAAAGAGCGTGATGCGGTCCAATAGGGGCTTCATCTTCGGCGTCAGGTCCGACTTATTCTGCTCGAATTCGAGGTTCTGAAAGATGAGCGGAATTTTATAGTCGATGAGCGTCGTCATCACGCGTAGGAGCGTATCGGTATTGAGGTCGAGCTTCTTCTCGATGGTGAAGTAATCGGGGCTTTGAATCAGCATCGCATACCGCGCGTGGTCGATGAGGTCGAAATCGAAGGAGCCGTCTTCGCGGATGTAGCGCGACGCGACTTCAATCCCATTCGTAAGGTCCACAATCGACACGATGCCTTTCAGCGGCAGATTCGTGACCGAGTCCTTCAGCACGCCTTCTAAGTGCGTGACGGCGGTCGGCTGGGCCTCCATCGGCAGCGGAAACGAGAACAGATCGAGGTTGTTGGCCTCGGTTTGCTCGGCGCGGGCGTAGTAGAGGAACTTCGACTCAGCGTCGATGGTAAAATAATATTCCGGCCCTTTACCGTTCACGAGCGGCCCGATATTACGCGGCTCCTGCCACCGCTTCCCGACCTTATACGTCTTATAAATATCGAAATCACCAAAATTCAACAGTTGCCCCCTCGACGAGAAATACAGCACCTGATACAGCGGGTGGAAATACGGCGACACCTCTGACTCGCGCGTATTCACGACCGGCCCCAAGTTCTGCGCCTTCGTCCAAGTGCCGTTCCGGAGCCGCCGCGAGAACCAGATATCCGACAGCCCGAAACCGCCCAGCCGGTCCGACGCGAAGTACAGCGTATCGCCGGAAGGGGAGAGCGACGGCTGCGAGTCCCACGCCCCGGAATTCACGTTCGGGCCGAGGTTGCGCGGCGTCGTCCACGCCGAGTCGGAGTTGAGGGTCGAGATGAACAGGTCGCAGTTGTGATGACAGTCCGGGCACTCGCAACGCGCGAAAATCAGCGTGTGGCCATCGCGGGAGAGGCACGCCGAACCCTCGTTGAACGGCGATTGAATCGGCTTCGGAAACGGCTTGGCGGGGTTCCAGAACTCGCCGTCGCGCTTGGCATAGTAGAGGTCTTCGTCGGGTTGGTCGGTCAGCCCCCGGTGCGTCCGCTTCGATGAGAAAACAAGCACATCGTTCGACGCTGAGATGGCGGGGCCGTAATCCGGGTACTTCGAGTTGATGGCGTCGCCCATCGTGGTGTTGATGCCGCGCGGCGTCGGGAACGTCGCCACATTCTTGCGGTACTCCACGAGCTCGTAGTAGTACTTCATGTTGACGTACAGCTCACGGTCGGTGCGGTTATCGAGCGAGTCGTAATACAGCTGCACACGCTTGATGTCGTTCCGCCGATGCTTGAGCGCCAAGCGGTAATACACCTTCGCGAGGGCCGTATCCTTCTGCACCCGCTCACAGAGCTGCGCCAATCGCCAGAGCAACCGATTGTCGAAAGCGAAATTCTGCACGCTGAACTTCCCCACATACGCCCGCATCAGCGAGTACGCCTTGCGGTAGTTTTTCTTCTTTTCGGCCCGCCGAATCGCCCGCAATTCCTTCTTATTCTTGTAAAACGCGAGCTTCCCCAAGTTCGGAAAATCGACCATCGGCTCGCCCGCTATTCGTCGGTCGCGGCGCCGGATTTTGGTCTTCGCATCCGCCGCCCCCGCCGTAGCCGAGTCGCTGCTGATTTCCTTTCGCTTGAGCTTGAGCGGCTTGCGCTTCCCAGCGGGCGCCTCAGTCACCGAATCCGACGGGGTTTCCGTGGCCTCCTTCTCTTCCACCTGCGCCCGCAAACTGTGCGGAACGGCCAGCAGCACCAAGACTACCGCAATCGGTAGCATGCCGCGCCAAACATTAAGAAGGAATGAGAAGAAGGAAAACAGCATCCAATAGAAAGATAATACAAAGGTAAACCGCCGCGTCGCGCTCAACGCTTATCATAAGCGGTGAGAGCGCCATGAGTTTTTTAAGATTCTCTCCCGAAATCTTGCTATGCAAAAGAAGCTCCTGCTTCATCCGCAGCCGCTCCGCACATAAAGGCGAGAGGGAGCTGCGGACGAAACAGGAGCTTCCGCGCCGTCGCTCAATAATGTAGAGACGGCTAATGGTCGGCTAAGGTCTACTAATGGTGGCCGGCCGTGCTGCCCGCGCCGGGGATATTCAGCGGCTCGCCGCGGCGCTGGCCTTGGCTATCGAGCGGGCCGACGGAGAGATCGGAAGTGGTGTCATCGGCATCATCCGCGTCATCGGCCGGGGCGTTGGTGGCGGAAAGGCCGTTGGTGGTAAGGGCGGCGGGGTTCTGCCGAGCCAATTCGGCTTCGGCTTCGGCGTGGTGCAGATTGAAGAGCGGGTCGCCGGGTTGGGAATTTTCGGGCTGCTGATTTTTTTTCTGAGTCGGCATAAGAGAAGGAGAAGCGGCCGATTGATACGCGACCGCCGTCGTTGGCCTTACGCGGAAGCCGCCGCTGTGGTTGAGCCGGAAGCCCGGCACGGCCCTTGACCTCTTTACTTCGCGCCCGACGTTGGCCGTTGCTGGCTGCCATTGTGGCAAGTCTCTGCCCATCTGCACCTCCACGGCGCTCCGTAAGCTGACAAGAATGACCCCGAACTTTCGCTTTTTCCCGCTGCTCAACTCACCGACGGATTTTTCTGATTCCGATCCTGATGAAGGCGAGCTGATTGCCGCCGAACAGGATAGCGACCTCTCGGCCGCCGAACGGCCCGAAACGCTGGCGCTGCTACCGGTGCGCAATACCGTGCTGTTCCCCGGCGTGGTGCTGCCCGTGACGGTCAATCGGAAGAAAAGCATCAAGCTCGTGCGCCGCGCCTACCGGTCGAGCACGAAGCTGGTGGGCGTAGTGGCGCAGCAAAACGCCGCATCTGATGATCCCACCGTCGCCGACCTGTTCCCCGTCGGCACGCTGGCGCGTATCCTGAAGCTGCTGGTGCTGCCCGACGGCAACATCACCATCATCATTCAGGGCCAGAGCCGTTTCCGCGTAACCGAAGTGACGCAGGAAACGCCGTGGCTCGCGGCGAAAGTGACGTACCTGCCCGAGTTTTTCCCCGAGCGCCCCAACAAAGAGGTGCGCGCGCTGGTGGGCAGCCTGAAGGACTCGGCACAGAAAATCCTGAAGCTCAACCCCGAGATTCCGCAGGAAGCCCAAGTAGCGCTCGATAACATCGACTCCCCGGCGTTCCTGACGCATTTTTTGTCGTCGAATATCAACGCGGAAGTGGCGCAGAAACAGCGGCTGCTCGAAGAAGACAACGGCGTCGAGCGCGGCACGATGCTGCTGGAGCTGCTGCTGAAAGAAGTGCAGATGCTGGAGATGAAGCGGGAGATTCAGACGAAAGTCCACACCGAAATCGACCAGCAACAGCGCGAATATTTCCTGCGGCAGCAAATCAAAACCCTGCAAGACGAGCTCGGTTTCGACGGCCCGGAGCAGGAAGTGGAGCGTTTTCGGGCGCGCGGCGCCACCAAGCTGTGGCCGGAAGCGGTGGCCAAGCACTTCAACAAAGAGCTGGATAAGCTGGCGCGGCTCAACCCGCAGTCGGCCGAATTTCCGATTACGCTCAACTACGCCGAGCTGCTGCTGGATTTGCCGTGGGGCGAGTACACGAAGGACAATTTCAACCTCAAGCGCACCCGCAAAATCCTCGACGAGGACCATTACGGCCTTGACAAAGTCAAGGAACGCCTGATTGAGTATCTGGCGGTTCTGAAGCTGAAAAACGACCTGCGCGCGCCGATTTTGTGCCTGTACGGCCCGCCGGGCGTCGGTAAGACGTCGTTGGGGCGGTCGGTGGCGCGGGCGCTGGGGCGCAAGTTTGCGCGGATGAGCCTCGGCGGCGTGCGCGACGAGTCGGAGATTCGCGGGCACCGCAAAACCTACGTCGGCGCGATGCCGGGGCGCCTGATCAGCATCATCAAGAAATCGGGGTCATCGAATCCGGTGATTCTGTTGGATGAGATTGATAAAGTCGGGAACGACTTCCGCGGCGACCCACAAGCGGCCCTGCTCGAAGTCCTCGATCCGGAGCAAAACGCCACGTTCACGGATAACTACCTCGAAGTAGAGTTCGACCTCTCGAAGGTCCTCTTCATCGCCACAGCGAACGCCCTCGATACCATCCACCCGGCCCTCCGCGACCGGATGGAAATCATCGACCTCACGGGTTATACGCTCGAAGAGAAAACGCAAATCGCTCGGCGTCACCTCGTTCCGAAGCAAGTGGCCGAGAACGGATTGCTCCCCGAAGACGTGAGCGTGCCCGTGCCAACGCTCCATAAAGTGATCGACAGCTACACCCGCGAGTCGGGGGTGCGCGGGCTGGAGCGGCAGCTCGCGAAGCTGCTGCGGTCGGTGGCGCGCGCGAAGGCCACGGATGGCAAGGCGTTCGTGCCGCGCGCCATTCAGCCGGGCGATGTGGTGGGCATCATGGGTCCGGAGCGATTCGACCGCGACCAGTATCAGGATAACGACACGGCGGGCGTCGTGACGGGTTTGGCGTGGACGAGCGTCGGCGGGGATATTCTGTTCATCGAGACGCTGTTGAGCCGTGGGCGCGGCAAGCTCACGCTTTCCGGCCAGCTCGGCGACGTGATGAAGGAATCGGCGATGACGGCGCTGAGCTACCTCCGCTCCCGCGCCGATGATTTGGGCATCGATTACCGCCTTTTCGACCATTACGACCTCCACATTCACTTCCCCGAAGGGGCAGTGCCGAAGGACGGACCGAGTGCGGGCATCGCCATTTTCACGGCCATCGCGTCGGTATTCACCCAGCGAAAAGTGCGCGCCAAGCTCGCGATGACCGGCGAAATCACGCTCCGCGGCAAAGTCCTGCCCGTCGGCGGCATCAAGGAAAAGCTCCTCGCCGCCCGCCGCTCCGGCCTCGATTTCATCCTGCTGAGCGAGAAAAACCGCAAGGACGTAACCGAAATCGCCGCCGAATACCTGAAAGGCCTCACCATCGAGTACGTCAATACCGTTGATGACGTGCTCGCGAAAGCGTTGCTGCCCGAGCAGGTTTCGCGCCCGTTGAAGCTGACCGTGCCGGATAAACCGGCGGGAACGCCAGCGGCGGAGAATGTGTAACGGTACCGTTTGGGCACTTCTAGAAGAATCACCGAGTTAGAAATGCTCTGTCGCGCATCTGCCCCGTCTGCGTCGGTGGAATTGGGCGATTTACCTCTTGCTGATTACGATTATGCAACCCGCTGTATCTCCGTCATTCAATAATGGGCAGCTTGAGCTGCTGAAGATTCTGTCGCGTGAGCTGTCAGAGGAAGAATTGCTGGCCCTGCGGCGTTTGCTGGGGCAGTTCTTCGCTCAGCGCGCAACGGAAGCAATGGGTAAAGTGTGGGACGAAAACGGTTGGACTAACGAGACAATGACGCAGATGCTGAACACGAAGATGCGGAAGCAGTTGTAAGAAGCCTTCTTCGGTCGCACACAATGATTGCGGACTTTGCTGAACCGTTAGTTTCTCATACGAAACCGCCCCCGCAAGGCGTTCTGTGGGCTGTCAGTCGTACTTTAGATTCCTGATGACTCAACGCTTCCTCCGCTCCGGCCTGCTGTTTTCGTGCGTGTTTTCTGCTGCTGCCGCTCACGCCCAGATTGGCGGCGGGCGCGCAATGCAGTTTCTCGACCTGCCGACTAACGCACGGCAGGCGGCACTGGGGGGCGCTAACGTCTCGGCTCCGGCGGCGCTGGACCCACAGGCGGTGCTCGCGAATCCGGCGCTCATCGATACGTCAATGGCGGGAAAGCTGGCGTTCAGCTACGTGAATTTCGTGAGTGATATCGCCCAAAACTCGCTGCAATACGGCTTTAAGGCGGGCAAGCTCGGGACGTTGAGCGCGGGGCTGACTTACCTCAACTACGGTTCTTTCAATAGCTTCGACGATGCCGGAATCAGCACCGGCACCTTTGCGGCGCACGATTACGCGTTTTCGTTGTCGGCGGCGCGGCAGCAGGGGCCGTTCACGCTCGGCGTCACGGCGCGACTGGCGGCGAGCGCGTATGCGAGCAATAAGTCTTCTGCCGTGGCGGCTGATTTTGGGGCGCGGTTCCAGCACCCGACTAAGCAGTTTTCGGTGGGGTTGGTGGTGAAGAGCGTGGGCATCCAAATGAAGCCGTTCGACGGGGCCGAGCGCGAGCCGCTGCCGTTCGATGTGCAAATCGGGACGAGCTACAAGCCGGAGCACATGCCCGTCCGCTTCAGCCTGACCGCCCACCGCCTCTACCAGCTAGACATCGTTTACCTCGACCCGGCCGCGAAAGGCCAGCTCGACGAAAATAACAACGAGGTCAAGCCAAAGAAGACCCTTGCCGATAAGATTGGCCGCCATTTCATCGGGTCCGCCGAGGTGCTGCTCTCGAAGAACGTGAACGTGCGGATTGGGTACAATTACCTACGCCGCCGGGAGCTACGCCTCGAAAACGTGTCGGGCGGCGCGGGTTTTTCGTTCGGCGCGATGATTAAAGTCGGGGCTTTTCAGGCGGAATTTACCCGCACGATGTACGGCCCCGCGGGTGGCGGCACGTACCTCACGCTCGTCAGCGATTTGAACCGCGTGTTTAAGCGGAAGACGAAGGCTTAATCCGTATT
>JANNMJ010000170.1:0-1669 GCA_031397815.1 Hymenobacteraceae bacterium | reverse complement strand
GCGCCGCCGCCGTGGCCACGATGCAGGCCGAGCTGGGCGTGCGCGAAGCGACCGGCCGCAACGACGGCCCGCGCGTCCGGGAGTACCAACGTGCCGCCAATGTCCCGGCCGGGGGCGAATGGTGCGCCGCGTTCGTTTGCTGGGTGCTGGAACGGGCCGGGAGCTCGTTCCAGCGCAACGGCTGGGCCGCGGCGTGGTTTCCGGCCCGCCGCGTGATCTGGCGACGGTCGGGCTTTCGCGGCCCGCGTCCGCCGCAACCGGGCGATGTGATCGGGTACACGTTCTCGCGCACCAAGCCGGGCCACATCAACCACGTGGGGCTGATTCTGCGGTGGGGCACCGGTAACTCGGTGGCCACCATCGAGGGCAACACGAACGAAGCCGGGAGCCGCACCGGCTCGGGCGTGTACCAGAAGTGGCGGCTGAAAAGTCAGGTGTACGCCGTCTCTGATTGGATTACGCCGCCTGCTCGATGAATCACTTCACGTTACTCCCCGGTGCCCGCCGCGTCAATGCGGTCGTGGTGGCCATCGTGGTCGTGCTGCTCGCGGTGGCCATCGGCGGGGCCGTGTGGCATCACCGCCAGCACCGGCGGGAGCTCACCGCACGCGCCCTACTCCGCACCGTCGTCGCCGACAGTGTGGCGCGTCTTGGGGCGGCACGGGAACGTGCCCGCCTTGACACGCTCCGTAGTCACTACGAAACCCGATTGGAGGCCCAGAAGGGCCGTTATCACCATCAAGTCCAAGCCGATGCTACGCTCGAAATGGAATACCGCCGCGCCGCGACTGCGGGCGAGCTGCCTGCTTTTTAGCCTCTGGCTCCTCGCCTTCGTGGCTTGGGGGCAGACGGCCCCGGCGCCGTTTGTGCGCCTGCACTACGGTGCTCCGTTCCCATACCGCGAAGGGGTAGGGGTGGAGCTCGAAACCTACCGCGCCGTCCGTCGTCGGCAGCAACTGGCCGATGCGGTCATCGCCTCGAAGAATCGGCTGCACGACAGCCTGACGGCAGTGCTGCACGGCGAGCACCAGCTGCGGGTGTTGGCCGATTCCGCCACCGCCCAAGCCCGCGCAGAAGCCGCCCGCCAGGCTCGTGCGTTCGACCAACTTTCGCGCACTTGTGACGCGGCTGTGGCGGCTGCGAGCAAGGGGCGCCCTCTGATTGCGCGGCCGGGGTTCTGGATTTCGTTTGCTGCCGGTATGTTGGGGGGAGTCGTCCTTCTTAAATAGGCTGCTACGCTCGCTCGTACTAAGGACTAATTAACCCCTTCATAGACACAGCAGCTGATTGCACTGTGTCAATCAGCTGTAATCGGCCTAAATCGGCAGATGCTTATTGCATAGAAATTCGCGCAGATCACTTAGGGCGCTCTGGCATTGGCTAATTCTATACTGTTGTAGTTCGAGCATTGCGACTTCGTCGAGGAATCCGTCGTAGCGCGCCTCTAAACTCCATTCGTACAGATCGGCGTAAGCAAGATACGCCCGGCGACTCATGGGGCAATGAGGATTGGGCTTTGTACGAGGAGCATAATGGGTAGTCCGGCGCAGTTCGCCGTGGGATGCGAATGCCCCTGCTGCTACGTTCTCACGTACTAGCCAGCCCGATACCCAGTGAAGGGCCACGTAAAAAAGCACCACGACCTGCCAATCGGTGAACTCGGACGGTG
>JANNMJ010000138.1:0-8425 GCA_031397815.1 Hymenobacteraceae bacterium | reverse complement strand
CAGCTCTGTCCCAGAGATGGCGTCAATAGTCGAATCAACACCATCTCTGGGACAGAGCTGGCCACGCGCTATTCAACCGGCAGGTCAAGAGACCTGCGAATAGCCGACACGGGGCTGGAGCCCTATGGCTTATACACAAGTGCAAAGTCGAATATAAGGCACACTCTTCTGCTCGCTTGGCTAGTGCATTTGCAAGCTCTAGAGCCACTTTTTCCGATCAAATATCAGAAACAACATAGTCTTCTGAATCAACCGAAAAGACGTTGGGCAACAATGATAATCAACCAGTTGCAAACTTGTGTATAAGCCATAGGGCTGGAGCCCCGCGTCAAAACCCCGTTCGGCAGACGTACGCATTCGTCAGGTACCCCGAAGGGGTTTTATCACAGAAGCCCGGGGTTGATTTCTTTGAAATCTACCCCGGGCTTGCGCGGGCAACCCAATGCGGGCTACTGTCAATCAACTGCAGCCTTTAAAACACAAACTGCGTCGGCCCAACGCTACTATCAAACCCCGCGATGAGCGTGCCCGTGGCGCTGTAGCGCGAGATCCGGCCGGGGCCGGTGTAACCGCGCTGGTCGGCGCAGTAGATGTTACCGTTTTGGGGGTCGATGCCGAGGGCGTCGAAGGCGCCGGAGATGATGGCCGTGCGGGGGAGCGTGGCGTCGGTGGTGCTCATCGTGAAGACGTTGCCGTTGTAGCTGTAGTAGAGACGCGTGCGGTCGGCGGTGAAGCTGAGGCTCGCGGGGATGGTGCCTTTCCGGTTGAAGCGCCGCACGACGGTGGCCGTCGGGTTGGTAAGCGGGAACGAGATGAGCGCCCCGGCCGTGGAAGCCGTCGTATCGATGCCGGTAGACGTGTACGCTACTTCGCCGCTGCACAGCACCCACGCCTTGCCCGTGGCATCGAAGCGCACGGCCGATGGGCCAGCTACGCCCGTCGGGATGGTGACGGTGGTGGGCGCGAGCAGGAGCGTGATATTCGTCAGGGAGCTGCTGCCGGAGTTGGCGACGATGACGCCGGTGCTCGTGGCGGTGATGTCCTCGGGCAACACGCCCACAGGGAAGGTGCGGCCGGTGAGGGTGTTGGTGGTAAGGTCGATTTCCGAAACCCGTCCGTTTCCGCTGAACCCGACCCACTCCGTCACGTAGCCTTTCGTGCCGTATACAGCCATGTAGCGCGGCAGTTTCAGACTGTCGATCTGGGCAATCTGCTTGAAATCGCTCATCTGCACCACCGCAATCCGGTTCGAGTTATTGAGTACGATGTAGCCCTTGCCATCATACACGGTCATCGATTGAGCCACATCGCCGAGCGCCACGCCGGGGTTAGCGACGGCGAACTGGTCGGCAACGACGGCGCCGGTGCCCCGGTCGTAGCGTGTGACGGCAGCGTTGGCGCTCCTGAAATTTCCCTGATTCACCACGTACATCGCGCCGAGGGGGGCAGGAGTCGGTTGTGGGTCGTCATCGTCGTTACAGCCGGACGTGAGCGCCATAGCGCCCATCAGCAGCGTGGCGAGGAACGGGCGGAATGGACGGAGGAAGCGGAAATTCTGCATCATCGGCAAAAACAAAAGGTGGATTGGTGAAAAAAAACGTGTTGAAAAACGAGTGAGAAGTACGCAGTTTTCAGGTGAGAAACGTGGTGGGTTTCAGATGGAGAAGCAAGCGATAAACAACCGCCTATCGGTACGCCAGCCCCAGCGTGACCTGCCATGAGCGGCCGGGCATCGGGCGGTTGGTCTGGCTCTGGTATTCGGTATTGAGGAGGTTGAAGGCGTCGAGGCGTAAGCGGATTTTGAGGCTTTGCATCGCCGCCCATTCCCCGCCGATGCCTGCGTTGAGCAAGCCGTACATGGGCAGCGTCTCGGTACCCGAATCACTGGTGTTGCGCTGGCTGGTGAGGGTGCCGCTGAGATCGGTGGTGAGCGTCAGCTTTCGGCCGAGGCGCGGGGCGTACACCACCGTCGCGCTACCGGTGCGCATCGGCACGTAGGGTAGCTGCACGCCCACGGGAACCGGGTCGGCGGGGGTGCCCGATGTTTTGCGCGTTTCGAGGAGCTGCCCCGCTACCCGCAACGTCAGGTTCGTTCGCCGGAGAAACTGCGCTTCCGCCTGCCCTTCCACCCCACGCGAGCGCACCCGCCGCAGGTTACGCGGACTCCAGATGCCCGTCGCGGCGTCGGGTGTCCATTGCACCCAATCGGCCACCCGCTGATCGAAAGCCGCTACTTCGGCACTCACGATACAAGAGGGGCGCGGTTTGGGGGAAGCCATAAAAGCCGCCTCACTGCCCCGGTTCCCCAGCTCCTGCCGAAACCTCAGCCCGACACTATAGCTGTCGCTGGTTTCCGCCTGCAGAGCAGGGTTGCCGCCCACGCGCCAGAACCGCTCGTTAAGCGTGGGCGCCCGGTAAGCGCGGGCCGCGCTGGCACGCAATGTCAGCGGCAGACGCGGCAGACGCCAATCGACGCCGAGCGCGGGCGTGAGCGGCACCCGCCGGTTCTGCACCATGGCTTGCCGGATGGTCAGGGTGGCTTGCACCGGCAGCAGGGAGCGGCTGCTCAGCTCCGCGAAAAGGGCAGCGCGATTCTCGGTTTTTAGCTCCGGCCCGAAGCCATCGGCGCGGGCGCGGAAATGCTGCCCTTCCACGCCCACGCGGCCCGTAAGGCGGTCGCCGAGCGGTTGCGTGTGCTCCACCTGCGTCTGCCAGCTTTGCGAGCGCGAATCGGACGGCCCGGTGAGGT
The DNA here is from genome assembly GCA_031397815.1 of Hymenobacteraceae bacterium. Classification (GTDB taxonomy): domain Bacteria; phylum Bacteroidota; class Bacteroidia; order Cytophagales; family Hymenobacteraceae; genus JANNMJ01. The sequence continues at coordinate 5,676 of JANNMJ010000138.1, read as the reverse complement.
CGTCGCGGTAGTCAATTACGTCGGTCAGCGTCGCTACGCGCACCGTCGTTCGGGAGCGGTAGCGGACGCTGAGCGCCACGCGCTGACTCGCGTCCTGCTCCTGCGCGTGCGTATTGGCCGTGTTGAGAGGCGGCGCGAGCTGCCGGTCAGCGGCGGTGAGCCACACGGCGGCGGTCAGGCGCCAATCGGGGGAGAGGTCGAGCGAATGGTCGTGCGTGACGGAGTACGACCGCGTCGCGGCGTTCACCTGCCGGGCGGTTTGCTCCCCCCGAAACGTGCGGTATCGGTACGAGAAATCGTTCGTCGCTTGCGCGCCCTGCACGCTCGTGCTGAAAGCTTGGCGCCGCCGTGCCGCCTGCCCGCCGCTCACCTTTCCGCTCACTTGGCCGCTTACCCGTGCGCTCGCCGCCCACTGCCCGAAGGAACCGTTACTAACGGCTGCTTCCGCCTGAAAACCGCGCTCATTTCCACCGAAATACCCTTCCTGCGTAACGTCGGCATCGGTATTTAGCTCCAGCGCGCCGCCCACCGCCCCTGACCCCACCCGCGCCGCATCCGGCCCGTGATGGAGCACGGCGCTCGTGAGCGCAGCGGCCGGTAACAGCGCCAAATCGGCTTGGCCGAGGGTCGGAAAATTGATATTGAACCCCTGCCACAGCACCGCAACGTGTTGCGCCGCCATCCCGCGCACGCTCAGACTGGCGAGCTGCCCCGGCCCATATTGGCGCACCGCCAGCGGCGACCGCTGAGCCAGTACGGCGCCCAGCGATGCGCCCGGCCCAAGGCTCCGCAGCGTGGCCGCGTCGAAAGTCGTTTCGTACGCGCCCGGCGGCGGGGTTCGGGCTGAAGGGTGCGGAAGCTCGGCGGCTTCTACCCGGGCGGGCGGCAGGTTCACGGTACGGTGCGCCTGCGCTGAGTCAGGAGCTACGGGTACCCGCTGGCCCACGGCCACGTCGGGCCGCAGCACGGCGCCCACGACCGTCACCGGCAGGAGCATCCGCAAAAAAGGAAGCATACACCGCCGCCCGACCCGCTCAAAAGTGAGCGCGCCCAAGCAGCCGGAAGCGAAAACACGCATCAGAGCGGCCGAAAACGACGCCCCTCTCCCCGGGAGCGCGCCGAACCAAGAAAACGCCCGGGCAGGTCTCCTGACTTGCTGCCGGTGAAGTCGCCTTCCCAACTCGGGCCGGGTGCATCTCAGTCTGTTGAAGCAGAGAGGACCCTATTCCGTCGTCAGTGGCCGAACGTGACTTCGCCGTTTGGAGTACAGCTTACAGTTGCGGGGACAGCGCCGGATTCACACCGGCTTCCCATTTTCAGCTTCTACCCCCGGAAACCCGGAAGCAGTCGCCACCCTTGCGCGGAGTAAAGGTAGCGCCGCCATGCGTCAAGCGCGGTTATATCGCACATCAAGCACATCCCCACATCTCCCTCACATCGACCACATCTCTTTCACATCCCCACATCTCCCCCCTAAATGCCGCTCCCCGCCACCTTCTACCGTCGTCCCGACCCCACGGTCATTGCGCGTGAGCTGCTGGGCAAAGTCATCGTCTCTGAAATCAACGACCAGCGCACGGCCGGACGCATCACCGAAACCGAAGCCTACGCCCACGTCAACGATCAAGCCTGCCACTCGCACCTCGGCCGATTCACGGACCGGACGCGCGTGATGTACGAGCCGGGCGGCGTCGCGTATTGCTACCTCGTGTACGGGATGCACGTGCTGTTCAACGTAGTCACGAACGAAGCCGGAAACGCCGACGCCGTGCTGATTCGGGCCATCGAGCCGCTTGAAGGCGAATCTGTAATGTTGGCCCGCCGCGGCCTAAATAAAGTGGCCCGCAACCTCACCGCCGGGCCGGGCTTGCTCACGCAGGCGCTCGGCATCAGCAAAGCCCAGTACGGCCACGACCTCACCACCGGCCACGAGCTGTGGCTGGAAGACCGGGGCGGATTCATCACCGAAACCGACATCCTAGCGTCGCCCCGCGTCGGCATCGCTTACGCCGGAGCCGACGCCGCGCTCCCGTGGCGCTACCGCCTCAAAGGCTCCCGCTGGACCAGCCCCGCCCGCTGACGGCAGCGGGTGAGTCAGTCTAACCTAGCTGCTAGGCTCCCCTCTCCTTTGGAGAGGGGCCGGGGGTGAGGATACGCGGCAACGGACCCACAGAATTTAATCTGCTCTACGCCACACGCTCCCCCACAATCAGCAGCGGCTTGCCGTCCGGCCCGGTGGTGGCGAGGACGGTGAACGCCGCATCATCAGCAAGGCCTAATTTCTTGCGAACGGTGGGCGCGTCGTCGGGGAAATGGCGGGTGGTGATGCCCGCGCGGCCTTCCGGCAGCAGCGCCCGTACGGCCTTCCTGTCATAGCGCGCGGTGCCGCGTACCCGCCATTGGCGCCCCGGAAAGTCGGCTATGGGCGTCGGGCCGGTGTAAACGTGCGCCTGCGGATGCAGCTTTCGCAGACCAAAACACGCCGCCGTCAGTCGGAGGGCGCCCGCTTTCAGCACCGCTGGCCCCGGCTCGAAGACGAACGCTTCCGGCAGGCCGTACGCCACGGGTGCCGCCGCTTCGTCGGCTTCGGTGAAGGCCGCGAACGTGCGCGCCACGCGGCCGTCGGGGTGGAGGAGCACGGCCCGGCGAGTAGGCGCGCTGACGGCGGAATCAGTAGGATTGAGTGATGAGCGCGTCAGCAGATAAAGCACTTCCTTGACCTCGCCGCCCAGCTCCACGACGATGATTTCCTGCACGCAGCCCAGCTCGCGAGTGGCGGCGGTGAGGTCGAGAAGCGGGGCGGTTTTGAGGAGGATGCGCGGCGCCACGCGCAGCAAAGCGGGCAGGAGCGCGGGCACATTAGGCGTGCAATCGGCGAGAGCCGCCACGCGTCGCCCCGCGCCGTCGCGCCGGGCGGGGTCGAGGTACAGCCAGTCCTGCGAATCGGGCGGCGATTGCGCGAGCCACGCTTCAGCCGTGGTGTTTTCGGGGGAAAGATTGACGGTGTGAAGCTGCGCCGCGTTGTGCGCGACGATGCCCGCCAGCTCGGCGTTTTGCTCCACGTACGTCACGCGGCCCACGGTCTGCGCGAAATGCCACGCATCGACCCCAAACCCGCCCGTGAGGTCAGCCAACGCCGTCGCGCCCGCCACCAGCCCGGCCTTGAACCGGGCAGTCGCTTCCGAAGAAGCCTGTTCCACCGAAAGACCCACCGGGAAGAGCAGCGCCGGGTTTTCGGCCCACTCCGGGAGCTTCGTGCGCGCTTTCTGTCGCGCCGCCAGCTGCGCCACCAGCTCGCGGACGGGCAAGTTGGGCCAGCGGTGCGCCGCCAACAGCAGCCGTGCGGGGTCGGCGGCGCGGTGCTCGGTCAGCCACGCTTGGGCTTCGGCGGAAGTAATCGAAACCACGGAATAATCAGACCCTACAACTGCCACCCCACCACCAGCCCAACCCCGCCGCCACGCTGCGGCATCACCCCGCCGAACGAAGGCCGCAGCCGCTCCACGGCGCCGCGCGGGGCCTGCGGCATCAACCCACCCTGATATTCTTTGACGGCGCGTTGCAGGTGGCCGTTGGTATTGCGGGAAATAATAAAATTCGAGAGCAGCGTCGCCACTGCCACGCCGCTAAGGATGATTTCGCTGTTGTTGAAGTACGAGTAATCGTTGCGAACGATGTCGGCACCGGCCACGATGATGGTTCCCACGAATAAGACCCGCTCGCCGAGAAACAACTTTTTCTGCCGCCGATACCGGTTCAGCGCCAGCTCGACTTCCGGCGTAAGCGCGCCGAGCTGCGTCATCTCGCGGCGAAGGCGCTGCCCGAAAAAGCCCGCGTTGTGGAGGTTGGGGTCGGTGCCGAGGAGGTAATCGAAATTCGATTGGCGCCCGTTGTAGCCGCGTGCCCACTCTTCGGCGGGTAAATCGATCCAGCGCGGCTGCACGGCGGTCGGCACCTGGTCGATGGTGGTGAGCTGGGCCGTGGCGGGGAGCGCCAGCAGCCACATCAGAGGCGTCAGCAGCGGCAGCGCCCAGCCGCTCCGACCGGCGCCGCGCCGCAAAAAGAAACGTGTCATTTGGTGAGAGGGGGGAGGGGAAAAACCGGGACAGGCTGCTAGATTAAGGGCCTGAGCGTCAAAGGTCGGGAGCGCAGATTGGACGGCGCCTGAAACCCTTGCCGTACCTTCGTGGTTGCAGACCGATTCAACCACGTTTTACTAGCTAACCGACTGATGTCCACGGTAGCCACCTCCCCCGGCACGACCACTTACGTGCCCTACAAAGTGAAAGATATGAGCCTCGCCGAGTGGGGCCGTAAAGAGATTCGTCTGGCGGAAGCCGAGATGCCGGGCCTGATGGCACTGCGCGCCGAGTACGGCCCGTCGCAGCCGTTGAAGGGCGCGCGTATCGCCGGCTGCTTGCATATGACGATTCAGACCGCCGTCCTCATCGAGACGCTCCAAGCCCTCGGCGCCGACGTGACGTGGTCGTCGTGCAACATCTTCTCCACCCAAGACCACGCCGCTGCGGCCGTTGCCGCCGCCGGTACGGCCGTGTACGCGTGGAAAGAGATGGATGCCGAATCCTTCGATTGGTGCATCGAGCAAACCCTGTTCTTCGGCGAAGAGCGTCAGCCGCTCAACATGATTCTCGACGACGGCGGCGACCTCACCAATATGGTCCTCGACCGTTTCCCCGAGCTGGCGGCTGATATCCGTGGTATTTCCGAGGAAACCACCACCGGCGTGCTGCGCCTGATCGAGCGGATGAAGAACGGCACCCTGCCGCTCCCCGCCATCAACGTGAACGACTCGGTGACGAAGTCGAAATTCGACAACAAATACGGCTGTAAAGAGTCGGCCGTGGACGCTATCCGGCGCGCTACCGACGTGATGATGGCCGGTAAAGTGGCCGTCGTGGCCGGTTACGGCGATGTAGGCAAAGGCACCGCCGCGAGCCTGCGCGGCGCGGGCGCCCGCGTCATCGTGACCGAAATCGACCCAATCTGCGCCCTGCAAGCGGCGATGGACGGCTACGAAGTGAAGAAGATGGAAACCGCGATTCCGCGCGCCGACATCGTCATCACCGCCACCGGCAACTGCGATATCCTGCGCGAAGAGCATTTCCGCGCCCTCAAGGACAAAGCGATTGTCTGCAACATCGGCCACTTCGACGATGAGATCGATATGGCGTGGCTCAACGGCCACTACGGCCACACGAAAGACACGGTGAAGCCGCAGGTCGATATCTACAACGTCGATGGCAAGGAGATCATCATCCTCGCCGAAGGCCGTCTGGTGAACCTCGGTTGCGCCACGGGCCACCCGTCGTTCGTGATGAGCGCGTCGTTCACGAACCAAACGCTCGCCCAATTGGAGCTGTGGCTGAACACCGATCAGTACGAAAACCAGGTCTACACTCTCCCGAAACACCTCGACGAGAAGGTAGCGCGCCTGCACTTGGCCAAAATCGGCGTCGAGCTCGATGAGCTGACCCCGAAACAAGCCGATTACATCAAAGTAGACGTAGCCGGCCCGTTCAAAGCCGACGCTTACCGCTACTAGTCGGCTCAGATTTGTGATATGAAAAAGGGTCGGAGCCTCTAATAGGGTTCCGGCCCTTTTTTAGTTACTGATGTAGCTGCTGATGTAGCCAGCTCTGTCCCAGAGACGGTGCG
>JANNMJ010000128.1:0-18032 GCA_031397815.1 Hymenobacteraceae bacterium | reverse complement strand
CGTGACTTACCCCTGAAAGGTGCGCCGCCAGATGCGTACAGGTATAGTTGCGCTGCGTGGCAATCAAATATTCGACGTACGCTGAAACGGTCAACATAAACGATCAGAAAAGCGAAGGTAACCTAGGTGCGTAAGTCCTGTAAAAATGTCGTGCTCCGTATCGTCGTACTCTTTGACGCCGTCGCGGCAAACATACTCCTGATAGTCGCGCTCTAGCCCATTGCCGGCAGGCTTGGTCTGCAATGTCCGAAGCCAATCAAGCGGCCGGCCACGGTTCTGATCCGGTTCATCTCGCACGTCGCACACGATTTCGCCGCCAGCGATGAGGTTCCAGCCCGTGCCCACCTCACTCGCTACACTGTTTACCCGCACCCCTTGCCCGTCGTAGGCGAGGGCGACGCTCGTGACCAGCTCGCGGCTCGCCAGCGAAGTCAGCGCCACCGTGGGGGAGGCGATGCCACGATACAAATTCACAGGAATGCCGTTGACCACCACGGCAGGCCCGGTGGCAATGCCGCCGGTTGTCGAGCTATTCAGGCTCGTAATTGAGCGATCCATCGTCGGCGCGATGACCGCCTGCGCCCGTCCTACCTCAATCGCAAGACAAAACAAACAGGCACAAAGCAGCCACCAAATGCCGCCTTTTGTGTAAAGCATAAAAATAAGAACTGATTTGCGCTTTCGTTATTGACGGCAATAATACAATTGCGACAGGGATTTAGTATAGACTTATTGAATAAGTGACGTTAAATTTTGGAAGTAGCACCCGGCCGAGACGCGCCCGTCTAAGCCCTGATAGGGTCGGCAGTAGTTGTAGTAGACAAAGTGCGTTTCCAGCTACTGAAAGAATTGGTGCCCGTCGTCGGCGGGGTGCAGGTAGATGCGCTCGTACTTGACCGAGCGCCAGAGCCGCTCTATGAACGCGTTGTCGGTGGCGCGGCCCACTCCATTCTAGTTGATGCGGTAATTGGCTGCTTGCAAGGCGGCCACAAAGTCGTGGCCGGCAAACTGACTGCCTTGGTCTAATTTGAAAACCTGCGGGGTGCCGTAGCGGGGGAAGGTCTGATTTAGGGCGCGCCGAGCAACCGCAATGGTCCGCTGACGCGAACGCGCGTCACAGACGCGCCACCCGGTCAGACACGCGTTAGCTCGACCTGCGGTCGACCCAAACGCGCGCCAGCGCGGGGCGGGGGTGACCGAAACGCATCCCAATTCACCATTCAAAATACCCCGAAGGGGTTTCATCCCAGAAGCCCGGGGTTGCCGAAGGCTACCCCGGGCTTAAACCGGCTACCCCGACAGGCTACCCCGGCCACACCCAAAACCCTACCCAACCTCTTCCCGAGCCGCCAGCTTACTATGCTTCGACCCATACCCGAAATACACCACCAGCCCAATCACGAGCCAGACGCCGAAGAGCGTCCAGTTGTCGATGCCGAGCTGGGTCATGAGGTAGAGGTTGATGAGGAGACCGAGCGTGGGTAGGGCTGAAAGCTGCTTCCGGAAGGAGAGGTAGCTCATAATCATCCACGCGAGCACGAAGACGAGGAACGGAATCTGGTGCGCGAAACCGCGGAACTCGTGCGTGATGGGGTCGAGGGAAGACCAGCCTTTCTGGAAGAAAACATCGTCGAGCCAGTCGAGGGCGTCGATGGAGCGGAAGTTGAACCAGAGGCCGGTGGCGAGCAGGAAGAGCCACGGAATCACGAAACGCCCGTTGAGGTACGGCACCTTGTAGCGCGCCGTGGACTGGCCGCGCGGGTCGATGACGAGGATGCCGCCGCAGACGAGCGCGAACGCGAAGAGAGTCCCGATACTCGTGAGGTCAGTGACAAGCTCCATCCGCAGGAAAAGCGCCGGAATCCCGACGAGGCAGCCCGTGACGATGGTGGCGAACGATGGGGTGCGGAACCGGGGGTGCACCCGTGCGAAGACCGCTGGGAGCAGACCGTCGCGAGCCATCGTCATCCAGATGCGGGGCTGGCCGAGCTGGAAGACGAGTAGCACCGAGGCCATCGCGAAAATGGCGCTCACGGCCACCAATGCGCCGATTTTCGCCATCCCGACGCGCCCGAAGACGTACGCCAGCGGGTCGCCGACGTTCAGCTCGGTGTACGGCACCATCCCTGTTAGCACGAGCGCGATGAGCACGTACAGGACGGTGCAAATGATGAGGGCGTAGAACATCGCCCGGGGAAGGTCGCGCTGCGGATTCTTGCACTCTTCGGCGGTCGTGCTGATGGCGTCGAAGCCGATGTAGGCGAAGAAAACGGCTGATACGCCCTTCAAAACCCCGCCGATGCCGTTGGGCGCGAAGGGTGTCCAGTTCTTGAAATCGACTTTCGTGAACCCGACCACAATCACAATCACGACCACCGCGAGCTTCAGCAGCACCATCAGATTCGACGCCGTACGCGACTCTTGAATCCCGATGTAAACGACGCCCGTGATGAGGGCCGTAATCATGAACGCCGGCAAATCAATCACAATCGGCATCGAGCCGAGGCGCGGGGCCGTCGTCCAGGCGGTGTAGGCTTCGCGTTGGGCGTCGGTGGCGGCGGAAGTGGTGAGGCCCTGCGCGAGCATATTACTCACCTCGCGCGCCGAGACGGCGGCGCTTTGGTAGCCCGTGGTCAGCCACGGCGGCATGTGAACGCCGACGCTGTGGAGCAGACCAGTGAAGTAATCCGACCACGAAATCGCCACCACGATGTTCCCGATACCATATTCCATAATCAGCGCCCAGCCGATAATCCACGCCGCCAGCTCGCCGAAGGCGGTGTACGCATACGTGTACGCCGACCCGCTCACCGGTACCGTGGCCGCAAACTGCGCGTAGCACAGCGCCGAGAACGCGCACGCGATGGCCGTGAACACGAACAGCAGCGTAACCGCCGGACCACCATCAGCCGACGCTTTGCCGATGGTACTGAAGATACCGGCGCCGATAATGGCCGCCACCCCAAACGCCGTCAGGTCGCGGACGGTGAGCGTGCGATGCAGTGCGCCGGGCGCGCCGTGGCCGTCGGACAGCTCGGGCGGCGTGGCGGCGGCATCCGCCAGCATCCGCTCCACGGATTTTCGGCGGAATAGAGAGGAAAAGGACATACGCAAATAACGGCTATTGCGGGCACCCGCTCCGCGAGGGAGCAAGCGGCGCCGGGTTCAGGCCGAAAAGATAGGCATAAGGGTCGGCGCGACGCACTCGATAGGCGTTGGCGGGGCACCGAGGGAGATTCTATCGGGAATAAATGCGCTTTGTCGGTTTTAAGGAGCTTTTTCGGAAGAGAAAGAGAGCGGCAGAATACCTTGCAGGCATTACGGAATCAGCGTCTGAGAATGAGGAACCGCGTTTTGCTAGTCGCGCTGCCGTAGCCGCTTTGCTCAGCCGCGTGGCCGTAACCGCGTTCCCCACCCCGCCCCTTCGGGGCACCCCTCCCCCTTCGGGGTTGGGGAGCCTATCTCTTCACAAGTTCTCCCCGCTTTCCCAATTCTTAATTATTAATTCTTAATTATTAATTCCACACATGCATCTTCTCGACCTTTATGCGCTCCTGATTCGGCTCCTACTCGGCTACACGTTTGCCTCAGCGGGGCTTTGTAAGCTGACGCACGGAATGTTCGGGCAGCTCATCGGGCCGCCGACGGCTGATATGCTGCCGGGGCTGGAGGGCATCTGGGTGTTTCTGGCGGTCTCGCAGGTGGTGGTGGGCGCGGTGGTGCTGAGCGGACGGTGGGCGCTGGTGGGGCTGTTGGCGCTGCTGCCGCTTAATGTGGGGATTCTGGCCTACACGATTGGCAATCACTGGACGGGGACGCCGTTCGTGAACGGGTTTCTAGTGCTGCTGAACGGGTTGGCGCTGCTGCCGGAGTGGCCGTCGCTGCGTTTTCTGGTGATGCCGGATGCTGTGCCCCCGGCTGACGCGCCGCGCACGGTGCGCCTGTGGCCGGGTTGGCAATGGCCCGCGCTGGTGCTGTTGCTCCTGACCGCGACGGCCCTGACCGCTACGCTGGAAATGCCCGTCGGGCTGACGGCGCTGCTCGGGGCGGCGGGGTTTGGGGCGGCTTGGACTCACGCGCTACGGGCGCCGACGCTCACACGCCTCGACCGCATCGTTCTCGCGTTGCCCGGGCTTGCGGTGGTGTGGCTGAGCGTGGTGCCCGCCTTCAACCGGGAGAGTATGTTTCCGGCGATGCTGACGGGCGTGGTGGGCGGCTTGGTGGCGGTGGCCGTGCCCACGGCTAACAGGGGATGGCAGCGGTGGCGCGGCCGTTATTCGAGCGCCCGGCCGTGAAAGAGAAGGTAGCCGATGTGGCCGAAAACGCCGAAACGCTTGGTACCGTCGTCGTAATGAATCGCGCTGATCGCGAGCGGCCCTAGCGGCGTCTGGTATACCACGCTTGACGATGCCGTGAAGCGTGGGCGCGTCAGGGCGCGGATGGTTTTGTAGTCTTCGGTGTTCTCGACTGGCTCGAAGCGGCGGGCGCGCAGGTGCACCCACAGCTCGTTGCGCCATTCGAGCTTCCCGATCAGGCCCAAGATGTAGCGCCCGCCAACCGCCACGTACTGCGAGGCGCGGTAATTATCGAGGAAGAGCGTGCGCGAATCGGGCAGGGGCGCGAACGCGGGCGAAACGAGCTGCGCCGCGCGGTAATTGGTGAAGCGCGGCAGGCCGCTGGCGAGCAGCTCACCGGCAATCCCGACGGTTTGGCGCGTCGTGAGCGACCAATATTTCTCAGCGCGGAGCTGGATCTGCATCCACTGATGTTGCTGGCTTTTCGAGAGGAGCGTGTCGGTGCCGGGCGTGAATTCCTCGGTGCCGCGGATGTAGCGCCCCGCCATCACCACTTGGTACCCGCCGGTGGCGTATTGCTTCCGGTTGAGGGTGGAGCGCACGTAGCGCGGCCCGGCCACGAGGCCGACGAACGTGGTTTTGTCTAGCTCGTCGGCGTACGCCACTTCGGCGCTTGTGGTGTAACGGTCGCGCAGCCCGACCCACGCCAAATCCAGCCCAACCCGACTCTTGTAGCTCGGCGATACGCCGATCAGCCCGCCGATGCGCAAATCCTGCTGCTCGATGAGCGTGTTCTGGACTTTGCGGTTCAGCAGGCCGCCCGTTTTCTGGAAGCTCCACTGATTGAATGTGATGCTCGGCTCGATGAAAAACGGCAGCTTTTCGGGGAACGAGATGCGCCCCGTGACTTGCCCGGCGTTGTAAAAGCGCCCCAGATTGACGTTGGCGCCCAATGAATAGCGGTATTTACGGAGGGCATAATATTCGACCCCGAAATAAAGATTGTCGAGCGGGCGAGATGCCAGCGTGCCGCCGATTTCGGCTGATACGTTGTTGTTCTGCTGCACGTCCAGCTCCAGATTGTAGCCCTGCTTGGCTTTATCGTACCGAATCCGGGGGAAAACGCCACGGAAAAAGTCATCGGAAGCGAGGCGGAAATAGCCGTCGGTGATGTCGTCGATGGTGTAATCGCGACCGTCGTGCTGGAAGAAGCGGCGCACGTAATCGTTCTGATTCTGACGAGGCAGCCCGCGCACCTTGATTTCCTTGAACGACCCCACCGGCTGTTTCGCGGCAAACGCCAACCGCCGGCGCGCCAGCTCCGTGGAGTCGATGCGCGTCTGGATGCGTGCTTCGATGAGCGGCATTTTCGCCATTGCGGCCTTGTAGCCAATCTCGATCAGCTCCCGAACCCGCGCAAAATCGGTCGAGCCGAAGCCGTCCAAATCGGGCTGGATGAACACGCCTTTTTTCCCGACGCTGAGGGTATCGGCGCGGTCGGCGCCGAGGAAGAGGAGGGTGGAGGCGAGCAGCTCATCGTCTTTCCCGAACGGGTATTTGCGGAACGCCGCATCGCCGACGTTCACGCCGATGATGATATCGGGCTTGAACGCGTCCTGCATCACATCAACGGGGAAGTTGTTGAGGATGCCGCCGTCGAAGAGGTAGCGGCCTTCTTCGTTCCGAATCGGCCGAAAAACGAGCGGCACCGCCATGGAGGAACGCACGGCGTCGGAGAGCAGGCCGCTTTTCAGCACTTCCTGCTTCCGGGTGAACACATCGGCCGCGAGGCAGCGGAAGGGGATGAAGAGGCGGTCGAAATTGTACTCGGCGCGGGCGGCGGCGGGCGCGAGCGTGCGCGCCAGCATGAAGTTCAGGTTGACGTCGTTGATGAGCGTCGGGGTCACTTGGGCTTTGAAGACCGAGTCGTGCTTGACCAGTCGCAGCCCCACGCGCAGCGCCCCCGGCGTGGGGTCGGCGGACGGATAATTGTATTTCCGGTCTTCGAGCTGCTTGCCACTGACCCAGTTCTGGAAATCGGGATTCTGAACCAGCTCCTCAATTTCCTGCGGCGAATACGACGACGCATACAGCGCCCCCACGACCGACCCCATACTAGTCCCGACCACATAATCCACCGGAATGTGGTGCTCTTCCATCGCCTTGAGCACGCCGATGTGCGCCAAGCCCTTAGCGCCCCCGCCACTCAGCACGAGGCCGACTTTCTGGGCAGCCGCCGGTCGCGCTATCGCGCCCAGCAAGACAGGAAGAAGAATAAGGAAGGGATATAGTTTTCGCATCGCGGGCCTTATACGTATGCCACCGCGGAAGTTACGGAAGGGCAGTTGGGGATTGGGCGGGAATGAGGTGGGGTAGTTGCTGCAAGCAGTGGAATATGAGTCCGGAAGCAACGCGCCCCAAACGCCAAACGCCCGCCCGATGCACATAGCACCGGACGGGCGTTTGATTTTTCAGGGAGCATCAACTGCCCAATTCGACCTCTATCAATCCTCAGTCATTCACCTGAATCCGCATCGTCGTGCCCTTGCTGTCGGCGGGGACGCCGAGGAGCTTTTCGTATTTCGGCCGCAGGTTATCGGGCACGGGCTTGTCGTTGACGGTCAGGTTGCCGTTCTCGAAGCCGACGCTGTATGAGCGGTCGTTGGCACCGATTAGGCCATCTTGCCGGAGCGCATCGCCGAGCTGACCGGCGCGCTGCTCATCGCGGGCGGCTTGCTGGGCGTCGCGGCGGGCTTGGGCGGCGTCGCGCTGGGCTTGGGCGCGGTCGCGGGCGGCTTCGCGGCGGTCTTCGGCGGCTTGGCGGAGGGCTTCGGTGCGCTCGCGGTTAGCTTCGCGGAGGGCTTCATCGCGTTCCTGCTGCGCGTCGCGGAGGGCTTCTTCGCGGTCTTGGGCGGCATCGCGGAGAGCTTCGGCGCGGTCTTGCTGGGCTTCACGCTGGGCTTGCTGCCACTCGCGGGTGTTCGGGGCGGCGGTGCTGGTGCGGCTGTTGCGGCGCGGCCCAATCTGCCGGAAACGGCCCGGTGCTACCGGCGCAGCGGCTTGCTGCTGCTGCTGACGACCGTATTCTTCCATTTTCCGGCCGTAGGCTTCCATTTGCTGCCCGTAAGCGGCCATGCGCTTGCTGTAGGCCTGCATCTGCTTGTCGTAGGCGCTCATTCGCTGGTCATACTGCTGACGAGATTTGGCATCGCCAGTTTTCGGCGCGCGGGGTGCCGTGGGCGGGGTGGGCGGCGTGGGTGGAGCCGGAGGTGTGGGAGGTGTGGCCGGAGTTGGCGGAGTTGGTGGAATTGGCGGCACCGGCGGCGTTGGGCAGCGGCTTTCGAACTGCACACTGCCACCTTCGTCGTCGTTCACCGAGAAATTGAAATTGTGGAAATCAATCCCCGCAAACGCTTCTTCAATGGTGGAGCCGATTTTGGCTTCGATAGAATCGATGTTAATGACCTTTCCATTGACTTCCGCGCGCGGGCCGTCGATGTGAATCTGCACATCGCGGTTGCCGCGCCGGATGATTTCGCGGTTAGCGCGGCGGTCTATCTCGCGTTCGGCGCGGTTGGCGCTACGCTGCGCGTCTTTCAGGGTTTCCCGCGCAGCGGCCAAATCCTGTTCCGTTACCGGCTCGCGGCGGTTCTCTTTCTGCTCACTCAGCGCCTCATCGACGTACGGCTGGTACTCGGCCACGCGGTCGGCGGGGACTTTTTTACCATCGACATAGACTTCGCGCAGCCGATTCTTCTTGTCTTTGACGAGAATCAGGCTCGGTGAATCGCCGTCGTCATTGCTCGTGCTGGTCGTCGTGCTGGAGCTGCGGCGCTCGATGCGGACTTTGGCGCGCTTGTTTTTGGTCGAGTCAGCCGGAATCCCCATTACTGGCGGCTCTTCCATGATCATTTCGGGTGCTTCACTGAAGTCGGGTTCCGTGGGCACGGCGGCTTGCACGGGCAGCGGCACGCGGAGTAACGCGCTCAGGGTCAGAACCAGTAGCAGGGTCAGCGCCACGGCGCCACCGCCCGCCAGCGCACCACCCGCCGGACGGGCGGCAGCCGCGGCGCTCGGCACCAACAGGCGCCGGACGCGGGTCAGCAGAGCGCCACCGGTTGCGGCCAATGTCAGGCGCGGCAGGGCAGCGGGCGTTTCCACCGCCGCCGATTCCCACGCCGCGAGGGCTGCTAAAGCCCGCGCCAATGGCCGCGCATCGCCGCCGAGGGCACGCACGGCGAGGTCGTCGCAGCAATGCTCACGCTCCTGCCGCACCAACGCGCTCATCCACCAGATAGCGGGGTGGAAGAAGAACCCGGCTTCCACGACGGCTTGCAGCAGATTGAGCACGTAATCGTGACGCCGAATGTGCGCCAACTCGTGCGCCAGCACCGCTTCGAGCTGCGCCGCCGGTAGCCCCGCCACCAGCCCCACGGGCAGCAGCACCACGGGTTTCAGCCAGCCCACCGCCACCGGCCCGCGCACGCTCGCCGATTCGAGCAGCATCACCGACTGCCGCACATTCAGGCGCTCGGCCAGCGCGGCCGTGCGGGCTTGCCACGCCGCAGGCACCGCCGCGACGCCCACGCGCCGCAACCGCCGCACCACCACCAGCCCGCCGCCTAACCGAATCAGCATCAGCGCCAACCCGAGCGTCCAGGCCGCGACGAGGAGCGGCAGCCACGGCTCCAAGCGGGCGGCGGCGGCGCGCACGGTCAGCTCGGCGGCTTCGGTGAGCGATGGCGTGATCGGGGTGGGCGCGGTGGGCGTCAGGGCCGCGAAGCTGGGCTCGGCGGCGAGGGTCATCACGGTGAGGCGCGGTCCGGTTTCGGCGACTGGCTCGTAGGCGAGCCCGAACGTGACGGCCGCCAGCACCGGCACCAGCAGCAGCGCACCCGCGCTCAGCCCGTACCGCGTCGAGGCCCGCGCCCGGCGCAGAAAGCGGGTCAGCACGGCCAGCAGGAGCGCCACTACGGCCGCTTGCCAGAGGGTGTGCAAGAGGGTCCAGCCGAGCGCCCGCACCACGGCATCAGACGCGAAATCGGAGAAAAAATGGAGGCTCATTGGTCAGAGGCGGGGTTTTCGAGTTCATCCAGTAACGCCCGAATTTGGGCCAGCTCATCCGCTGAAGGTGCCGTGCCCGTGCCAAGCGCCCGCAGCACGAGCTGCGACGCCGACCCGCGGAACGTGGCATCGACGAACGTATTCAGCAGCTGCTGCTGGGCGGTGGCCTCGGCCACGGCCGCCCGGTAGATGTGCTGCCGCCCGTCGGGGTCGCGGGCGACCAACCCTTTCTCCGTCATGATTTGGAGGAGCTTGAGGGTGGTGGTGTAACCAACCTCGCGGTCGGCGGGCGGCGCGGCGTTCTGCCGCTCGTTCAAGGCCCGGACGGTGGCCGGGCCGTGTTGCCAGAGCAGATGCAGGATTTCCAGCTCAGCAGCGGTGGGAGGTGATACGCGAAGGTCAGACATTCGGAAGAGTTAAGTACGAATCGCTTCGTAGTATGTCACAAAGATGTACGAACGATTTCGTAGTTTCCAAATCGGTTGCCTGATTTTGAGAAGTTTTTTTGAAATGGAGGATTGGGAACGCCGGTAATCAGGCGGTTACCAGTCAGCATACCCCGTTTGACCTCGCCAGCTTATCGGCTGATGTTAGGTCACGGCCTCGCGTTTAGGTCACGGGGTTTGGTTTAGGTCACGGCCTCACGTTTAGGTCACGGGGTTCAGTTTAGGTCACGGCCTTACGTTTAGGTCACGGGCTTCAACTTAGGTCATGGGGGTTTAGGTGTTCGACATGGTACTTTATACGTTTGACATGGTACTATCGGTCTTCGGCGAGGGGGTTTAAGCGTTCGGCGAGGGGGTTTAGGTGTTTGGCGGGTGCGTTTAGAAATAGCAGCGTCTCTGCGAACAGTAGGATCCCCTAATCTCACGCTAATCAACAGTGCCGCTATGGAGGGCCATACGCCTTATAAATGCCTCTGAAGCACCGTCAGGGTAGTCCCTACGGGACTGCCGGATTTGGTTTCCAATTAGATGCTACCGGAAGATAACCCCTACGGGGTTGCCCGATTTTCGCCGCTTAGCGCGTGTAGGTTGTGTTCGCATGGCGTTACGTGGCCGATTGGGGTGTCCCCCACCCGCCCCTCCGGGGCGGGGAGTTTGGGGGCTGTATTCTCTGCTCAACTACGCCCCAATCCCCTCTTTTAATCGGCGGATGTGGCGCTCGGCGGTGGCGGGGTCGTCGGCGAAAAGGTCGTGGAGGAGGGGGGCGAGGTCGAACTCGATGAGGTTGCGGAGCCAGCCGAGGTGGCCGCTCGGCGGGGGCGCCGTGAAGTAGGAATGCCCGATGCGGAAGCCCGCGCCGAGCGCGGGGTCGGCAGCGAGGGCGGTGTTGAGGTCGGCGAGGGTGGCGACGAGCTTCGCCGTGAGGTCGGCAGAGACGCCGTGCCGCGTGAGCCATGTCGTGAAGCGCCCGCCGAATGTCGGCTCCAGCGTGGCGAAGGCGAACCGACGGCGCAGCGCGTAATCGAGCGGCGACAGGGTGCGGTCGGCGGGGTTGAGCGTGGCGATGACGTAGAGATTCATCGGCAGCCAAAACGGCGGCGCGTTCGGGGCGGCGGTGGGTAGGCGCAGCGCATACCCTTGATTGCGGGCTTCGGCGGGTAGCAGCGTGAGCGCCTCGCCGAGCGCGGCGGCGACGGGCGCGCGGTTCAGCTCATCGATGACCAGCGCGTAGGCGTGCGCGGGGTCGGCGTGGGCGCGCTGGGCGAGGCGCAGCAGCACGCCTTCGTGCGGGGCGAACCCGCCGCCGGGCGCCGGACGGTAGCCGAGGAGGAGGTCGTCGTAAGAGGTAGCGGCGTGGAATTGAATGGTTTCGAGGCGCGTGGCATCGGTGAGCAGCCCCGCGAGCCGCCGCGCGAGCAGCGATTTTCCCGTCCCCGACGGGCCTTGCAGCACCAGCGTTTTCCGGCCGCGCAGCAGCGCCAACAGCCCCGCCACGCGCGCCGGGTCGAGGAATAAATCGGCGGTGGCTTCGGGGAGCGTGAGCAGCGGCGGCGACGGTTTCACCACGTCCGGCTCGGTCACGAGCGACGGCCCGCTCGGCGCCGGGGGCACGAACGGCCGCTTCGGCTCCAGCACTACGGGCGGCACCTCGCGCATCAGTCGCGCCGACGGCACCGTGGGCGGCGCCACGCCGAGGGGCGCGGACAGGGCATCGGCGGCATCCCGCGGCGGCGGACTTTCGAGGGCATCGAGCGGCTGATTCTTCATCAGCGCCAGCTTCTTCTTGCTGACCACCGTAAACCCGGCGTCTTCGAGGAGCTTGTTGGTCTGGGCGCCGCCGGGAATCGGCCATTCGTCCACGCCGGTGGCCAAGCGGTGGGCAATCCGCATCACCTGAACCGGCGGATACAGCCGCCCGCGATACACGATATCGTACCCCAACGAGCGCGGCAGCACCGGCCGCTCGCGGTCGATTTCGGTTAAAGCGGCGAGGATGTGGTCGCGGGTGAGGTTCAAGGGGAAGGCGAACGTGATGACGGGAAGTGCGTAGGGACGCCTATTGGCGTCCTATCCAAACTGCAATAAGAACGAAAGTAGCGCCGCCGTTTCAAGCGGGCTGTCGCGGTAAGGACAGCGGACGGCAGCCATTTTTAGGCAGTAACTGTTAAGCGCAGTGCGCAGTATCTTGTACGTGAAGCTTGAGACGCCGAATCAACACCATCTCTGAGACAGAGCTGGCCACGCAAATCCTGTGGCAGGTCAAGAGACCTGCGAATAGCCGACACGGGGCCAGAGCCGCGTCAAAACCCCGTTCAGCGTCTCACATCCCCACATCTCCCTCACATCCCCACATCTGTTCACATCTCCACATCTCCCTCACATCTCCACGTCCGTTCACATCCCCACATCTTTCACATCCCCACATCTCCCCCATCTTGATTCAAACAGCCATTATCGGCGGCGGGCTAGCGGGGCTTTGCCTTGCGGTGCAGGAGGCAAAGGCGGGCCGCTCGGTGGTGGTGCTGGAGAAGGAAACGTACCCGTTTCACAAGGTTTGCGGCGAATACATCTCCCGCGAAAGCGCCGATTTTCTGACCCGCGTGGGCGTGCCGCTCGCCGCGCTGCAATTGCCCGATATCCGCCGCCTGACGCTCACGGCGCCCGACGGCACGGCGCTGCACCGGCCGCTGGGGCTGGGTGGCATCGGCGTGAGCCGGTATCTGCTGGATGATTTGCTGGCGAAGCTGGTGCGGCAGCACGGCGGCGAAGTCCGGGAAGCGACCCGCGTGACTGGCCTGACGCGCTCCGCTGACGGCTCTTTCGTGCTGGAAACTTCCGGCGGCCCGCTGCGGGCGCAGGTGGTGGCGGGAGCGTGGGGGCGCCGCGCCAACCTCGATGTCAAGCTGCAACGGCCGTATCTGCAAGCGGGCGGCGCCAATTACGTCGGGGTGAAGCATCATCTGCGGATTCCCAACTTTCCGCCGGACCTCATCGAGCTGCACAATTTCGCCGATGGCTACGCCGGAATGTCGCGCGTGGAGGACGGAGTGACGTGTATGGCGTACCTCACGACGGCCGCCAACCTCAAGCGCGCCGGGTCTATCGGGGCGCTCGAAGCCACGGTGCTGCGGGCGAATCCGGCCCTCGCGGCGCGGCTCGCGACGGCCGAATTCCTGTGGCCGCAGCCGCTCACGATCTCGCAGGTGACGTTCGCGCGGAAGGCGCCCGTGGAGCAACACGTCCTTCTCCTTGGCGATGCGGCGGGCACTATCGCGCCGCTCGCGGGGAATGGGATGAGTATGGGGATGCACGCCGCATATGTGCTCCACGGCCTGCTGGACGGGTTTTTCAGCGAAAACCTCACCCGCGATGGCCTCGAAACCGCCTACACGAAGGCGTGGGACAGCCGCTTCCGATTACGGATTCTGGCGGGACGTACGCTGCAAGAAACATTCGGTCGGCCGCGCCTCACGACGGCCGTCCTGCGCGGCCTTCGCCTCACGCCGTGGCTGACGGACGCCCTCGTGCGGCTGACGCATGGGGCGCCGTTTTAGGGCGCATCATCCAGTCATCTAGTAAGGTGGCACGTAGGGGCGGGCCTTGTGCCCGCCCGCACTTCTCGGTCATTCATACCGGTTTCGGAGTCACTATACGCTTGCGTAGGGACGCCTATTGGCGTCCTATACAAACGGTGGACGCCAATAGGCGTCCCTACGCACGTCCACGGACTCAGTTTCGGTAACGAAATTCCCGCCCCTACACCGTCTGCACGGTGCGGCGGATGCCGAGCTTGCGCATCCGCGCTTCGAGGGTTTTAGGGTTGATATCGAGCAGCACGGCCGCGCCTTTCGGGCCGCTGACACGCCCGCCGGTGCGCTGCAAGGCTGTCACGATAGCGGCGCGCTCTTGGTCGCGAAGGGTGGGCGCGTCGGGGGTTTCGGGGGTTGAAGAGAACGATTGATTCGATAGAAAATCAATCTCTTGCGAATCTGAGAGGGATTGAGCTTGCTGCTGATTCTTGGCGGTGGCCGACTGGTTCAGCGCCACCGTGCGTGCCCGAAACGCTGAAAAATCGAGGTTCGGGCCATCACTCAAAATTACGGCTTGCTCGACGGCGTGTTCCAGCTCGCGGATGTTGCCGGGCCAGCGCCACGCTTGCAGGGCGGCTAAATCTTGGGTGCGGATGCCGCGCCGGGGCTTGCCCATCCGACGGGCCAGCTTCTCTTGGAAATGCGTGACCAGCAGCGGCACATCTTCCGGCCGCTCGCGCAGGGCGGGGAGCTGAAGCGGGAACGCGGTGAGGCGGTAATAGAGGTCTTGCCGAAAGCGCCCTGCTGCTACTTCGGCTTCCAGCACGCGGTTGGTGGCGGCAATGACACGCACATCGACCCGAATCTCGCGCTTCCCGCCCACCCGCTCAATCTCCTTTTCCTGCAACACGCGCAGCAGCTTCGCCTGCAAATCCAAAGGCAGCTCACCGATTTCGTCGAGGAAAAGGGTGCCGCCGTCGGCCAGCTCGAACTTGCCTATGCGCCGCTCCATCGCGCCCGTGAAAGCGCCTTTTTCGTGCCCAAAAAGCTCGCTTTCGATGAGCTGCGCCGGTAAGGCTGCGCAATTCAGCTTGATGAGCGGCCGACGCTGACGCGGCGAGCGGTCGTGAAGGGCGCGCGCAATCAGCTCTTTGCCGGTGCCGGTTTCGCCCTGAATCAACACCGTCGTATCCTGCGCGGCCACTTGCTCGACGCGCCGCAGAATTCGCTGCAAAACCGACGCTGAGCCGATGATGTCATCGAATCCGCCCGTCGCCCGAATCTCGTCCAAGAGGTAGGTTTTCTCGACTTCGAGCTGATTCCGCAGCGCCTCAATCTGCTCGAAAGCCAACAGGTTATCGAAGGCGAGGGCGATCTGGGGCGCCAGCGTTTGGAGGGTGGAGAGGTGGTCGGGCGTGAATGCATCGGGGGCGCCGTCGGCGAGCATGAGCACGGTGCGGCCGTCGGGGTGCGCCCGCAGGCGGAGCGGGACGTACAAAACCGCCCGAATCGCGTGCTCGTCGTGGATGTGCTGAATCATCCGGTAGCTGTGCGTGAGGGCGATGAAATCGGCGCCCGCGTACACGGCCGGAGCCACGTAAAGCGGCGTCGATTCGCGCATCATCGCCATTTTATCGTCGAAATCAACCGCCTGCTCGCTGTACGCCGCCACGAACTGGAAGCACGGGCACCCGGCGGCATCAGTGCGCTTGACGAGCGACGTGAACGCCTCGATGCGGCCGTCGGCGTGCTGGGTGCGCAGGCCGAAAAACCGGTGCGGAATCACGCGGTCTATCTCGGTGGCGAGGGCGTGGAGGAGCTTTTCGCGGTCGGTGTGGTGGAGGAGGGCGTTGTTGATCGCGAGCTGGAGGTCGGCATCGGCGGCGCGGCGCTCGGCGTGCTCGACGGCGCGCAGGTTCTGCACCGCTAGCGCCACCTGCTGCCCGATGCGCTCCAAAAGGGCCGCATCGGCGTCAGTCAATTCCGGCTCCCGCCGCGACGATAACGACATCACCCCCACCAATTGCCCCGCCGCGCGCAGCGGCACCGCCACCATCCACTCGGCGCCGATATCGGTCAGCGGGCGCAGCGGCGGGAAATCCGGGTACCGCTCGCGCAGCTCCGCAATGGGGATGATGGTAAGCGTGGGGTCCGCGACGAACAGCTCGAACGGCGACCCCGCCACCAGCTGCGGCTGATGCGCATACGTCGGCGGGAGCATCGCCTCGGGCCGTGGCTCCACGTAATGCTTTAAAAAAACCCGCTTGAATCGCTGTTCCGGCCCTTCCAACGTGGTAATCACCATTGCATCGAACGGCAGAATCAGCCGCAGCTTATCCGTGACGATTTCGAAAAGCGAGTCTTTATCGCGGACCGTGGCGATGGCTTCTTGCAGGTAGAGAAGGGTGGCGGCTTCGGAAGGGGAGAACATTTAGGGGGGAGATGTGGGAGATGTGAGTCGGTGTAAAAGGATAAGATGTTAAGTAAGAACTCCCCGCCCCGGAGGGGAGGGGTGGCCCGCAGGGCCGGGGTGGGGGGACACCCAGATACAGCCCGCCATGAGAACCCAACCCCGCGTTTGCTCAGCCGCGTTGCCGTAACCGCCGCGCTCAACCGCGTTCCCCACCCCGCCCCTTCGGGGCACCCCTCCCCCAAGGGGGCGGGGAGTTTGGGCTTGGATGAAATCAACAAGGAAACTCCTGCAATAGCAGCAAATCTCCGCAGCAATTCCTCAAATGTCAGAGAAAATCAAAAGACTTTTTTCGCCCAAAAGGTTTTTTCTTCGACAAAAAACCACTCATTTAGTCAGCAGAGGCCGTTTTTCAGCCGCCTCGCCCCCACTGGCACTCCGATTGGAAAGCGGGACGCATCCCCGACGGTCGGCTACCTGAAACCGTCGGGCCTTTGATACCTGATGATGCGAAACTGCTTCCGCTACCTGCCGCTTGCTGCTACCCTCTTGTTGGGGGCGGCGCCGGCCGTAGCCCAAACCGAACCCATTATAAACGATTCGCTCTCCTTGGAAGGCACCTTGCGGGGAGTTTTGGAAGCGAATCCGGGCCTTACGCAGCTCGATGAGCTGGTGGCGCAAGCGGATTCGCGCATTGCGCAGACCCGCACCGGGCTGCTGCCGCTCGTGACCGGCACGGCGACGTACACGCGCCTCGATCCGGTGGCGAAAGTCGATTTTCCGACTGCTGATGGGCGGGTGCAATCCCTCGCGTTCGTGCCGAACAATAACTACGACGCCCACATCACGGCGCAGTACCTGTTGTATGATTTCGGGCAGAACCGCGCGCGGATTGCCGTTACTGAAAGCCAGCGCGTGGGGGCGCAGAACAACGTGGCCGCCGCCCGTCGCGATTTGGCCTACGCCGCCATCCAGAGCTATTACGCCATTCTGCTGATGCGCCAGAGCGTGGCGGTGGCGGGCGAGCAGGTGAAATCGTTGCAGGCGCACCAGCGGGAAGTTGAGAAACGCGTGGTCGGCGGGATTGCCACCAAATTCGATGTGAGCCAGACGAAGGTGCGGATTGCCCAAGCCGAGAATCTGCGGCTCGATTTGGCGAACCAGCTTCGGCAGCAGGAAATCCAGCTCGCCCGGCTGCTGCACCGTCCGGACGGCGCTACGGTGCCGGTGCGCGGGCGCCTGACGTACGCGCCGCTCCAGCCGAACGAGCCGACCCTCGTGCAGCGTGCGATGGACCAGCGCATCGAGATGAAGCAGGCCCGCGACGCCCGCCAAACCGCCGACCTCAGCCGGCAGCTCCAAGACCGTATCGGCAAGCCGACCCTCGGGATTGGAGCGCAAGTGGGCGCCAAAAACGGGTATCAGCCTGATATTCAGCAGATACGACCCAATTTCGCGGGTGTCGTGCAGCTTTCGGTGCCGATTTACGACGGTAACAAGACCCGCAACCAGCGCGTGGAAGCGCAAGCGGGTGTGCGCGCCGCCGATGCGCGGATTCTGGATGTGCAGGAGCAGGTGCGCGCTGATGTGCGCAGCGCCATCAGCGAGATTCAGAGCCAGTCGGCGCGGTACGATAACGCCATCATCCAAATCACCGAAGCTACCGACGCCCTCACTCGCGCCCGCGCCCGGCAGCGCGCTGAAGTCGGCTCAAACCTCGATGTGCTCGACGCTGAAACCGCCCTTGCGCAAGCGCGGCTGAGTCAGCTGCAAGCCACTTACGGCTATCTGCTGGGCCAATACAAGCTCAAGCGCGCCGTTGGCGACGAGATTCAGTAAGACTCTGCCCCCGACTGCCTCGCCCTCCATTTACCACCTGTTCCTTGTTCCGAATGATTCTCTGCCCTATCGATTTTTCACCCGTCACGACCGCGCTGATTCGTCTGGCGGCGGGCTTGGCGCGGGCCGAAAGCACCGACCTCGTATTGCTTCACGTGGAACCTTCTGAGAATCCGACATCTAGCGCAGCGGCTATGGCGGCTCTGCTGACCGAGCCGGCGCTGGCCGGATTGGCCGTCCGGACGGTGGTGCAAACCGGTTGCGCGGCCCGGCAGATTCTGCACTTCGCCGCCGCGCAAGCAGCCGGACTGATTGTGCTCGGCGCGCACGGCGCGACTGGTCTGACGCGCTTTCTGGTCGGGAGTACCGCCGAATCTGTGTTGCGGGGCGCCGCTTGTCCCACGTTGCTGTTCACCGTAAAACCCACTGAATAAGCGCCTTAACTGCC
>JANNMJ010000059.1:0-35182 GCA_031397815.1 Hymenobacteraceae bacterium | reverse complement strand
CCCCACCCCGGCCCTGCGGGCCACCCCTCCCCTCCGGGGCGGGGAGTTTTCCACTCTTACCGCAAACACTATCGCAACTAGGTGCGAACTCCCCGCCCCCTTGGGGGAGGGGTGCCCCGAAGGGGCGGGGTGGGGAACGCGGTTACGGCAATGTGGCTGAGCCAACGCGGTTACGGCACGGCGGCACGGAACCGCAGCTATGAAACGGCAATCACAGCCCGCCCAAAATCAGCTCCGTGGCCGCGCCCAGATTGGCGGCGTAATAATCGGCTCGCGGGGCATCATCGGCGGCATCCACTTTACCCACCCGAATGGTGCGGACGTTGACGCGCTGCCCGGCGGCCATATCGCGGCCCCGGTCGCCGACGAACCAGCAGTTTTGGGGGTCGAGCTGAAAGCGAGCGATGGCTCTTTCGAGGAGCAGCGAATCGGGTTTGCGGCTTAGCGATTCCGATACTTTCGGGTAGTTGGGGGCGACGTAAATCGCGTCGAGGAGGGCGCCGCAGGTGGCTTGCAGCTTTTCGTGGCAGGCCATTACCTCGGTCATCGAGTAAAGGCCTTTCGCCACGCCCGCCTGATTCGTGATGACAATCAGCCGATAGCCCGCCGCGTGGAGGCGACGCAGGGCATCGGGCACGTCGGGGAGGACGCGGAAATCTTCGAGGCGCCACGTGTAATCGCCCCTCTCCTCGTTCAGCACGCCGTCGCGGTCGAGGAAAACGGCGCGGTTGGGGCCGGCGGCGGGGTAAGGCGGAAAAGTCATCATAAGCGGCTTCGGAACGGAACGCGAAGATGGGCGGCTGCGGTCGGCCGCGGGCTGCAAGCAAGCGGGTTGGTAGCTTTGCGCACCGTGGAAAAACCCTCTGAATCGTCGCCCGTTGCCATTCTTGGCGCGGGGCTTGGTGGCCTCGTGACGGCCTTTACGCTGGAGCGTGCGGGGATTCCGTACGACCTTTTCGAGGCCGCGCCCGCCACCGTGGGCGGCATTATTCAGTCGGCGCGAGTGGGGCCGTACCTGCTCGATTTCGGCCCGAACTCCCTTCAGCTTTCCGAAGGACTCGAAACGCTGATTGCACAAGCCGGGCTGACCGACCAGCTCACCGAAACAGCGGCGGTTTCGGCGCACAGGTATATCCTGCGCGGCGGCGCGTTGCGGCGGCTGCCCGGCTCGCCGCCCGCGCTGCTGGCGTCGGGGTTTTTCGGGTGGGGGACGAAGCTGAAATTCCTGACCGAGTTATTTCGGTCGCGGGGCGAGCCGATAGCACCCGGCACCATAATGGCCGATTTTTTTCGGGAGCGATTCGGGGCGGAAGTCGTGAAATGGGCGCTCGACCCATTCGTGGCGGGCGTTTGGGCTGGTGACCCTCAGAAATTGCTGCTGCACGAAGCAATGCCGCGCCTCGCCGCCCTCGCCGACCAATATGGCTCGCTGGTGCGCGGGTTGGCGAAATCGGCGGGCAGCACGGGTCGGCGTAAAATCGTCTCCTTTCGCGACGGCGCCGCCGCCCTACCCGCCGCGTTGGCGGCGCCATTGCAGCATTTCCACCGGGGCGCGGCCGTGCAAAACGTGCAGCGCCTGCCCGACGGTCGCTTCGCCCTAACATTTGAAGACGGCCGGACGGCGCCCCGCTCAGCTTACCGTCACCTCGTGCTCGCGCTGCCCACCTACGCAGCGGCGCCCATCCTCACCGGCGCTTTGCCCGCGTTCGCGCAAGCCTTGGCGGCCGTGCGTTACCCGCCGATGGTCGCCACGTATCTGGCTTACCCGCGCGCGGCTGTCGCGCATCCGCTCGATGGTTTCGGCGCGCTTTACCCGCGCGCAGAAGGGCGCCTGACGGCGGGCACTATCTGGTCGTCGTCGATTTATCCCGCCCGCTGCCCCGCTGAGCAGGTGCTACTGACGTCGTTCGTCGGGGGCGACCAGAACCCCGGCGCCACCGAGCAGCCCGACGACGTGCTCCTCGCCGCCGTCGATGCCGAGCTGCGCGAGATTTACGGCATCAGCGCGCCGCCCGTGTTTCGGCACGTCGTGCGGTGGCCGCGCGCCATTCCGCAGTTCGATGCGGCGATTCAGCCCGTCAGGGCGGCGCTCCCGGCTTTGGAGGCGCAGGGCGTGTGGGCAGTGG
Organism: Hymenobacteraceae bacterium; assembly: GCA_031397815.1. Classification (GTDB taxonomy): domain Bacteria; phylum Bacteroidota; class Bacteroidia; order Cytophagales; family Hymenobacteraceae; genus JANNMJ01. Next base: position 33,056 of record JANNMJ010000059.1, on the reverse strand, counting down.
GCAACTGGGCGGCAGGCGCGGGCGTCCCCGACGTGGTCGCGCGGGCCGTTGAAGTAGCGAACCGGCTGCAATAGGGGGTAATTCGCAAAAAGACCGTTGGGAGTCGGCGATCATCCGTTACCAATGATTGCCGACTCCCGACGGTCTCTTACTGTTTCTTCTGCTGACCGCTGCTACCGCTCAATAGTGATCGGCGTTGTTTCGAGCCGGGCACCACGCTGTACTCTCAGTACGTAAATGCCCGGGGGAACAGCAGCGATGTTGAGGTCGCCGACGCGGCCGGGCATCGTCTGGCTCAACCAAGTTTGGCCGTAGTAATCCACGATCTGTAGATGGGTGGTGAGCGCCAGATCATCATTCCAGCTACCAGTAGCGGTAGAATCCGTATCCAGCAGCTCAACGTGCAACGTAGCGTTGGCCGGAATCGGATAAAGCCCGAAGGGGCTTGACGAAACGGCCGGGCGGTTAAATGGACAGGGTTGTCCAGAAGCACCTGTTCCGGGGCGAGCGAATGTGACGTAGATAGTGGAGGTCGTCGGGGTCGTGCCGCAGTTGGAATATGCCGTCACATCTACTTCAAAGCCAATGGCATCGCCTGAGTGTGCGATCCGAATCTGCCAATTCGGTGGATTCGCGCTGCTGGTCGCCGTCCGGCTTGAGCCGTACAGGGTATAAGCCAGGTTATTCGATGGCGTTAATTCCCAAGAGTAGCTTACAGCACCGATTACGGGCGGCAATGACAGCGAGAATAGCGGATTACACTCGTTACCCGCTTGACTATTAATCCATCCGCTCGGGATGGCTGGCGTTTCCCGCGCCGAAACTATCAACTCTCTGGAAACTGTGCTGGTGCATTCAGAGCGGATCTGAACCCGGATTGTGGTGCGGTCGGTGCCGGTGCCGACGGGTTCAAAAGTGATCGAGGGACTATTGAGATTTGCCCCCGCGACCGGCCGAATACCACTGCCCCAAGTCCAAGTGTAAGTAGCACCGGCCACGGCGGGCACGCTGAAGGTATTGCCGGTCCGGCAAATATTGCGCGGGCCGCTGATCGTCAGGTTGTCGGCGTTGCAGGTAAGGGTGGCGCAGCCGGGCGTGAGGGTGGCTTGTTGATCTAATTGCTCGTAGGTCCAGCGGGCGTTGCGCTGGTTGAAGGAGATGTGGTCGGAATTAGTAAAGCTGGCGCGGGGCTCTTGCGTGACAAAAGCCGCCGCCCGTGAAGCCGTACCCGGCGCCGCCGTACCGGAGTAGCCGTTGAACACGGCAGCGCGCGTGAGCGGCCCCGGATAGTCGATGGCGCTCACTGTGGGCACGAAACCAAAGTTTGTGGCCCCTTCAAAGCGCAGCCCGGCATCGACGAATGGATAAAGCCAGTTGGGCGTACTGGTATTTTTACTCAGCTCCACATCGCGCAGGGTGTATCCGCCGCCGGGGGCTGTTTCGTAGCTCAACAAGCCGGCTCGGGCGTTTTCGTCACCTTGGTAGAGTGGGATGCGGATGGGCAGCCGGATGCGAACGAAGCCCATTAAAAAGGAAAGATGCATCTGGTACGCGATGCGCACGAAGTAGATACGCTCGGAGCCGTTGGCATTGTCCGGCTGAGCATTGAGCACACACTGGGTAGTGAACTGCCGGCCGCAAACCGATAAGAGCGCCCCTCGGATAGCCATCGCCGCCGCCGCTCCCAAGCCCAGTGACCCCACTGCTGGAATCGGCCGAATCAGAACCGCAGCAATTGGCAGCACCGCACCTAATACCGAAGTACCGGCCAGAATTCCGATGGGATTAGCGTAGAAATGCGCTTCCATCCGGAGCAGCTCGCCGTAGGGCGCGAGGGCTTGCGGCGTTCCGCACTCGGAGCCATTGGCTATGGCGACGAAGCGATAACTCGGGGCGGCGTAGGTAATCGTGTTGCGGTACTCGTTTTCGAGGAAGTCGTTGTCCTCGATGTCCTGCGCGATCATCAGTTGCCGCGTGGCCGGCTCGCGCAGCAGGTTTTTGATGTTTTCTACATCCTGCGAAAGGTCGGCCGGGGTGAGGAACACGCCGACAATGCCGACCGGGTGCAGCGCGGCTGCCCACCACAGATTCATGGAGGCCAAACGGCGCACCCCTATCTGGAGCGCCAACGGCACGGAAGCGCCGCGATGCGGTGCGTCGTGGGTGATGAGTAGGCGTACGCCGGGCGCGCGGTTGTGGCGATCCATCCAGCTCAGCGCAAAACGCCCCACTAAGCCGCCCATACTCTGGCCCAACACCACGGGGCGGTTGGGGTCTTGCGGGTTGGCGGGGTCTATCGGGAAAGCCGGGTCGCGGTTGAGCTTCACCCATTCGATAATCTCCACCACCCGCATCGCGTTGCGCCGAATATCGTCGGTGCCTTTGTCGAAATCAACGTGGATGAGATCGTATTGGCCGGTGTAGTCGAGTTGGGAGGCAAACGATGTAGCGCCCGTATATAATACGTTTTGGATTTTACGCATAAAATCAGCAAAATCCGTATTCTCCCCATTCGGCACGAACTCCCATGGATCGAACCCTTCTACTACAATCAGCGGCTTCCGGAAGCGGGGCATCTGGCCGGGGGCCACTAGGGTGGTGATGTCGCGCCCGCCGCCATAGGTAACCGTAACGGTCGCGCCGGCAGGCACACCATAATCGGTTGGCGCGGCGGCCAGCCCGGTCTGCGTGAGGGTGCCGAAGTGGTAGCTGCGGGTGGCGGCGTAGAGCGCGGCGCGGGCTGCTACATCGGCAGGGTCGGGGACGACGACGTTGAGGCGCCCGCGCGCGTGTTGCCACTGGCCGGTGGCGTTGTCGCGCAGCCGGAAGCGCAACCCGTAGAGGCCACTCTTATCGTATTTCACTTCTACTACAGTTTTGGGCGCCAACGTGCGCCAGCCGATACCATCGCCGAAATCGACGTCCAGCGCCTGCCCCAACGGCCGATCCGACGCCTTGATGAAGAACTGTTCGGGGTCGTACTGAAACCGCACCACCGGCCCGCGCACCGTTTCGCGGCCGGGCGCCGCCACGAACGCCGTAGCGCGGGCGTAAGGGGTGAGGGCGGCTCCGGCGTCTACGAGCTGACTATCGGGGGTCAGGGTCAGGAGCTTCTTTTCGAGGGCGTCTTCGCGCAGGTGTTCGTACTCGGCAAAAAGCAGCATCAACGGTACGGGCGCCCCGTCAAGAGCGGCGTTGGCCGCGCCGTGCGGCTGGGCTTCACGCAGCCGCGTATTGATGTCGCGCAGCAGCGGCAGGCGCATGCGGGCACCCACTTGGGCCGTCATGAGGGTCGCATAGGCAGTACGCCAAGCCGTTAGGTCGGCGGGCAGCACTGTATCGGCGGGAGCCTCTACGGTGGGGTCGTAGTGGCTCAGATTGGCCAGATGCAGCCCATAATCGAGCAGAAGGCCCGTGGGCAGGCGCTCGGAGCTGACGTTGAGTTGGCCGAAGAGGTGGTCGATGCGACTAAACTCTTGCGGGGGTTGGGTGGGATCTTGCGCGCCAGCCGGGCGCGCTAAACCGATCAGCAGGCCGCACAGAGCCACTGACCATCGGCGAAAACCGTGAATCATAAAAAGGAGAGGAAAAAGTAAAAAAACCGCTACTTACAGAAGCATATCGCGGATATCGAAGCGGCCATCGGTCACGCGGATCGTGTCCGTGCCATTAGCCATTACAAAGTCGAACGTGCCCGAACAGATGCGCGCCGTGCGGTCTAAGCGAGTGAGCGTCAGTTGACCACGGACGAGATGACGCTGTTCATAATAAGCTCCTGCTTTGTCAAGGCGAGCGTTACACCTTCCCAAAACTGAACTTAACAAATATGGTCGCGCAGTAAGAGAAGCTATCGTTGTGCTGGTATCTGGCAATGAAAATACTATACTGCGTGAACTGGTGCGCATATCTTGACTAAGAAGAATGCTCAAATTATCACTCACCGTCCAGTCGGCGACAAGGCGGTTGCCGAAGGTGCTGGTACTCGTCACCTTCCAGACCTCACCATTGACGAGGCAGCCAAAGGTGTTGGCCCCGGTGGTAGTGGCGGGCGGAAGCTGCTCGATAGCAGGCTGGGGGTCGTCTTTCCGGCAGCAGCCCAGCAGAATGGGCAACAGCAATAGTAGCAGGAAACGAAAGCCGTGAATCATAAAAAGGAAGAAAAAAAGTGGACAAAAAACCGCTACTTACAGCAGCATATCGCGGATATCGAAGCGGCCATCGGTCACGCGGATCGTGTCCGTGCCATTAGCCATTACAAAGTCGAAGGTACCCGAACAGATGCGCGCCGTGCGGTCTAAGCGCGTAAGTATCAGATTGCCTTTCACTAGAGTACGTCTATCGCGGAAGACACCGGCAATCTCACCCCAAACGTTATTGTTTCCGGGGATATAACTCAATGGATAATTCCGCGCACCTAACGCCGTACCATTCGAGTCCGGGAGAGAAAATGTCAGCCACCTTGAGACAGCCCCATTGTTCTCTATTAATTGAATACCCAACCCATCACTCACCGTCCAGTCGGCGACAAGGCGGTTGCCGAAGGTGCTGGTACTCGTCACCTTCCAGACCTCACCATTGACGAGGCAGCCGAACGTGTTGGCCCCAGTGGTGGTGGCAGGCGGTAGCTGCTCGATGGCCGGCTTGGGGTCATCTTTTCGGCAGCAGCCCGCGAGTATTATGAGCGCGAGTAGCGAAAGGCGAATAGCACGGGGCATAACGTAAAGACCAAATAAGAAATCTTGTAAAAGCTAACGTAAAGCAAGTTAATGGCAGCGGCGCCGATCTGAGCCAAGCGACTTGCGTGCGCTGGGCAACCCAAGCGTAACAATAGCCAACTGATTGACCGATGAGAGTCAGGAGGCCGCGTGGGAAGCGCAGAGCGGATGCGCAACGAGCGGCTAAGCAGCGGGCGCGGGCCGTTGAAGTAGCGAACCGGCTGCAATAGGGGTTTCGCGCCGTTTCTTTGGGGTATGAATGCAGCCCGGGCACTCGTCGTGATCCCCACCTATAACGAGCGCGAGAACGCCGAGCTGATAATCCGTGCCGTATTGGCGCTCCCGGCAGGCTTTCACATCCTGGTGGTGGATGATAATTCGCCCGATGGCACGGCCGCCATCGTCAAAGGAATGCTGGCAGAATGCGGCGGACGGCTTTTTCTGGAAGAGCGGCCCGGCAAGCAGGGGTTGGGCACGGCGTACATCCACGGATTCCGGTGGGCGCTGGCGCGGGGGTACGAGTTCATCTTCGAGATGGACGCCGATTTCTCGCACAACCCCGCCGATCTGGAGCTACTCCTGCGCGCCTGCCGCGATGAAGGCGCCGATTTGGCGATTGGCTCGCGCTATTCGAACGGCGTGAACGTCGTGAATTGGCCGATGAGCCGCGTGCTGATGAGCTATTTCGCCTCGAAATATGTGCGCCTCATTACGGGCCTGCCCGTGGCCGACACCACGGCCGGGTTCAAGTGCTACCGAGCCGACGTGCTGCGCACGATTCCCCTCGACCGCATCCGTTTCGTCGGGTATGCGTTTCAGATCGAAATGAAGTTTCTGGCGTGGTGCTACGGCTTCCGGATTCAAGAGGTGCCCATCATCTTCACCGACCGAACGCGCGGCCAGAGCAAGATGAGCAAAGGAATTTTCAAGGAAGCCGTGCTCGGCGTGGTGCAAATGAAAGTCGATTCGCTGTTTCGCTCGTTTACCCGTTAGAGGCTTCTGAGCGACTCCTTCGCTATCACGCATCCCCTTCACACATCCGAATGACTTGGCTGGCCTTTAACCTGCTCGTGCTCGGCCTTCTGGCCCTCGATTTATTGATTCTCAATCGCCGCGACCACGTCATTGGCTTGCGCGAGGCATTGGGATGGAGCGCGTTCTGGATTGGGGTCTCCCTGACGTTCAATTATTTCGTCTACGTGTGGCGCGGTGAGGCGGCGGCGATTGAGTTTCTGACGGCCTATCTGCTCGAAAAATCCCTCTCCGTCGATAACCTCTTCGTCTTCATTCTGCTCTTCAACTACTTCAAGGTGCCGCCGAAGTATCAGCACAAAGTGCTGTTCTGGGGCATTATCGGCGCGCTCATTCTGCGCGCCACGTTCATCCTCGTCGGGGTCACGCTGATCAATAAATTCGTCTGGACGACGTATATCCTCGGGGCGTTTCTGGTCTACACAGGCATCCAGCTCTTCCGCAGCGGCGACGAGCCGGAGATTCACCCCGAAGGCAACTTCATCGTGCGCTGGGTGAGCCGACACTTGCCAGTGACGCGTGATTTCGAGGGCGGCAACTTCTTCGTTCAGAAGGAAAAGTTACGGTTCGCGACGCCCCTCTTCATCGTGCTGCTGATGGTGGAAACGACGGACGTGGTCTTCGCCGCCGATTCTATTCCGGCCGTCCTCGCCGTCTCACGCGACTCGTTTATCGTCTATTCGTCGAACGTTTTCGCGCTCCTCGGCCTGCGGGCGCTCTACTTCGCGTTGGCGGGAGTCATTCACCTCTTCCACTACCTGCACTACGGCCTGGCGTTCATCCTCGTCTTCATCGGTGGGAAGATGATTGCCGGTTACTGGAACCTGCACCTCGATGATATCACGTCGCTGATGGTCGTGGGGGGCGTTTTGCTGCTGAGTATGGTGGTGTCGTTGATGTTTCCGAAGCGCGAGAAGGCGTTGTAAGGGGGAGGGTGTTGGCGGGGGTTTGGGTCGACCGCAGGTCGAGCGAACGCGGCAAGGTCAAGCCGATGCTTTAAAAAAGCTGGCGCGCGTTTGGGTCGACCGCAGGTCGAGCTAACGCAGCAAGGTCAAGCCGATACTTAAAAAAGCTGGCGCGCGTTTGGGTCGACCGCAGGTCGAGCTAACGCGTGTCTATTCGGGGAGTGCGTCTGTGACGCACCGGCGCGGAACGCGACGCGCTACGGCAGTTTGGCCACCCCAAACCGGAAACAGGACGCACCGAGCAAACGCAATGGTTCGCTGACGCGAACGCGCGTCACAGACGCGCACCCCGGCCAGACACGCGTTAGCTCGACCTACGGTCGACCTAAACGCGCGCCAGCTTTTTGGGCTTTTTGGGCTTTTTGGCTTGCTCGGCTCACAAGATCTTCTGGCTTCGCCTCAGCTTTCTCTTCCCCCCTACCCTTCCCCACTCCCCTACTCCAACACATCACTAGCATCCTCTTTCTTAGCGCCCATCGGCAGGGTGCGCTGCGGAAGGTTGGTGGGCGCGGGCGGGCCGATAAAATCCAGCGGAACCATCGGTATGATGTCGAGGGAATCGGCGGTGGTGTCGCGGGCGATGATGATGATATCGCGCGCTGGGCCGTTGAGCGTGACGCCGGGCCAGAGGTTGTTGTAGTCGGTCGCGGAGATGAGGCCGCGGTCGTACATCAGCTTTGAAATCAGCTTGAAGAAGTAGCGCGGCTTCCCCCGCAGATTACCGTAATCATCGAACGAGCGGCGGTATTTGCGCGGCGAGGGGATGATGGATGCCAGAAAAAGGCTCTCGTTCAGATTCAGCTCCGACGGGCTTTTCGCGAAGAAAAACCGCGCTGCTTCCGTCACGCCGTACTTGCGCGGCCCCCACTCGATGATGTTGAGGTACACTTCGAACATCCGCTCTTTGCTCACGAAGCGCGGCTCGTTGTGCTCGATAATCCAGACGATCAGGACTTCCTCAATCTTGCGCGCAATAGTCTTCTGACGCGTCAGAAACACGTTTTTCACCAGCTGCATCGACAACGTGGAGCCGCCCCTCGCAAACCGTCGCTCGCGGATGTTCTGAATCAGCGATTTCCGAAACGCGCTCTCCATAAACCCTTTGTGGATGAAGAAGCGCGGGTCTTCGGCGGTCAGGATGGCGAGCGGGAGGTAGGGCGAAACTTCGTCGTAGGTCACGAACTCGGGGTTCGACGGGCCGACCATAAACGTCTTCACCGAGTCGCCTTTGTCGTCGTAGGCCGTGTAGGGGAATTCGCGGTTGAGCTTGCTGAGGTCGGTGGCGCCGAACTGGGTGACGCGGAAGCCTTTGCTCGTGAGGTTTGAATCGAAGATGAGGGAGTCGAGCTTCGCCATATCGACTTTGAAATCGAGCGAATACTTCAGCTTCCCCGTCGCCTTCATCCCGTCCAGCGCATCGAACATCCCGCTCGGCAGCGACGCCAATACATCGTTCGCCGCCAGCTCGTTGGTGCGGACGTGCAGCTCCACGCTGCGGCTCGGCCGCCCTCTGTACGTGGCCTGCGGATACGCCACGATGCTCCCGAGCTGCACGGCGGTGGGTTGGTCGAGGGAGAGGTAATCGGGACCGAGGGTGGTGACGAACCGCGCCACGGTCTGCGGAAATGCAATGTCGTGCGCGGCGATGCGGCGGTGCGCAATCCGCAGCCCCTTCATCCGGGCCAGTCCCCGAATCGTACACATCTGGGTCGAGCCGTCGTATTCCTTGCCTTCGAGCAGCAGCCCGAGCGTATCGAGCGAAACTGCCGCGTGGTACTTAGCGGCCACATACGGCAGGCGCAACCGCTGCCCTTTACGGGCCGAATACGCCACGACGGCCAAGTGATAATCATCGGGGGCGAGGGTGCCGTTGAGGCGCACATCATTCGTCACCGAATCGACGGTGAGCAGAATGTGCGTGCGGAATTTCCCGTCCGCCACTCGGAAGCGCGGCATCCGCACCGCCGCCGTATGGCGCGGCGCCCGGTAGCTCGCCGTGACGTGGCTGAACGTAGCCTCAGCCGGAATATTCTCAAAAACCGCATCGAGCACGCCGTTCAGCAGCCGCCCATACGGCCGCGCTTTCCGACTAGCCGCCACCGAATCAGCCAGCTCCGTCGCCGATTTCTTCTTCGCCCGCAGCAGAAAACCGAAGTTATCGGTCACCGAATCGCGCTTGACGGCCGTCAGCCGCACCCCATCAATCTGCAAATCCGAGAAGACGGGCCGTAGCCGCAACGCCGATTTTAGGCTAACCGTGGCCGTCACGCCCTGCACGCGCAGCAGCGTATCGGCGCCCTCGCCGCGTGGCACGAGCGAAACGCCCCGCACCGCCACCGTGGTCAGGCCCGTAAATCGCGCTTCCCCGATAATCAGGCGCACCGGATAACGCGCTTCCACGCGCGCCGTCACCTTCGCCACGCCCAGCCGCAACAGCTCGGCGCGGTAGCGCAGCAGCACTACGATCCCCACTCCCAAGCCCAGCACAAGCAGGCCCAGCAGGGTGAAAAGCGCGATACGAACGCGGCGATTGCGGAAGAAGGAGCGAACGGCGGAGAGAACAGGCACGCGGAGTTATACGGAAGAAGTCGCAAAACAACGACTTGGCGGGCGGATGGGGCGCATGGGTTCGTTGGGGAGGGTGAGATGGGGGTGGGTTTGGGGATTGGATTGGGGATTGGTTTGGGGATGTACCCCGCCGCATTAGCCCGGGGTAGTCGGCGCAAAGCGCCGCCAACCCCGGGCTGTGGAAAAGAACCCCGTTGGGGTTCGCATTGTGCACGGCATCGGGGAACCCCAACGGGGTTCTTTTCCATAGCCCGGGGTTGATTTCGCAGAAATCTACCCCGGGCCACGCGGTGCCCGGCGCGTGGCTGGCGCGTACCCGGGTAGCCTTCGGCAACCCCGGGCTGCGGATAGGAAACCCCTTCGGGGTATTATGATGCCCCCTTTCAACCAAAAAGCCCCCCAGTCATCTGACTGGGGGGCTTTTTATATCGAAGACGTAAGTCTAAAAAACCTACTTCACCATCAGGCGGCGGCTCAGACCACCAGCGCGCACCACGTACAGCCCGGCGGGCAGGCCGCTCACGTCGAGGACGGTCATTTCTTCTGTGGTGGTGGGGTGGGTGCGGACGATGCGGCCCACACCATCGAGAATCTCAATCGAATAGGCTTTCTGGCCCACCAGCGCCGGGTTTGCGGCGTGCCGCACCACGGTCAGCTCGGCGGTGGCGGGGTTCGGGTAGAGGTCGAGGGCGATTCCGGCGGCGGCCAACTCGCGTGGCGTGGCGGTTGGACCGGCGTTGGCGGAAATCGGCACCGCGAGCGTGCCGCTTGCGCCGTACGCCAGATTCAGCGTGCCCGTGATAGCGCCGGTGACGGTGCCGGGGTCGAGGGTGACGAGGAACGTGACTGCCTCGCCGGGCGCGACGGTGCCCGTGAAGCTCGGCGTCGAGATCGTGACGCCGGTGGTGTTGCTCGTCGCGGTCGCGCTTTGGATCGTGATCGGGAGCGTCCCCGTGTTCACCCACACGTAAGAGTACGTGGTGGGCGCGCTCACGGTGCCGTAGTTGATGTCGGCGGCGCTGCGGTAGAACGCCGTCGAATCCTGCTGCACGGAAGGGTTACCGGTGAAATTGGTAATCCGGTCCATCAGCTGCGGGTAGTCGATGAACGGGTTGCGATTGCCTTGGGCGGCGAACACGTCGTCGTTGCGGCGGCGGTCCTGCGCCGTCACGGGGAACTGCCGCGCCCACTGCCGCAGAATTACCTGCTGCGAGATGAAGAAGCCCGAATAGTTCTGGTAGCGCGTCACGAAATACATCAGGGCGCGGGCGGTGCGGCTTTTCTGCGGGTCGCGCGGCTCGTACTTGCCGTTGGCGCCGAGGTGCGACGGCGTATTAATGGCGTCGTTGCGGTACGGCGTCGTGGCGATGCCGAATGGGAAGTTATTGCGCGAGTTGTTGGCGTCGTTATCCGTCGGGAAGAGGTGGTTCAGGTCGCTCTGCATCGGATCAGCCGAGCCGAAGAAGCTCTGCGGCCACGTATGCTCGGTGTTGAAATTCTGGTTCTGCGCCGCCGAGCGGCTGCTGAACCCCGTAATCACGCGCCCCGTGTAAACGCATTCGAGCGTGTTTGTCGACGCCCCCTGCCCATTGACACGCTTGTTGTCGATGACCATGAACATGCGGTCACGGCCGGCATTGTACCCCAGCGCGTTGTGGCCGGTGGTGGTGCGCGTTTTCAGCGCCGTCATCAGCGCCTGCTCACTCAGGTTTTGGGTCGAAGAATAGTACGTCATCGAGTACTGTCCCTGCCCGAGCAAATCGACGCTGATGGCGCCCAAGTGGTCGGTATTGAGCACCAGCTCCGAGTTGTGCGCGATGTTGTGCAGCGGCGCGAACGTAACCGTCACGCTCTGCGAACCACCCGCCGGAACCGAAAACGACGCCGGGCTGACCGCGAACGCCGGTTGCCCGTACGTCGTGAAAAGCTGCGCGCTCACGGCCACGGCCGTGGCGGTGGGGTTGGTGACGGTGAGCGTCCGGGTCTGCGGCGCCAGCTCGGTGGCGGTGCCGAAGTTGAGCTGCGGAGCGCCCGAAACGGTGATGGTTTGCGCCTGTGCGGACGTCCACACAGTGCAGGCGGCCAGGAGAGCTGCGGAGAAAAGCTTCATTCAAAAGTGGATTATGACCCAAAATTACGCCCGTCGCCGCCGTGCAGGCCGGAACGCCGGGGTTTTCCGTCAAACTTCACAGAACGTTCATTTGGTGCCCGCTTTAGCCGCAATCTGCCGTATATCTACGCCGCAGCCCCGAACTTCGTGCCCCGATGGCCACACCCGCTCCCCTACCCTTTCAGCCGCTCACGGCCCTCGGCCCGCTCGACGGGCGCTACCATAGCACCACGGCCGCCTTGGCGCCTTACTTCTCGGAGTTCGGCCTGATTCGGTACCGGGTGCGCGTCGAGGTCGAGTACTTCATCAGCCTCTGTCAGCTCGGCCTGCCGCAGCTGTCGGGCGTGAGCGACACCGATTTCCCCGCTATTCGGAAGCTGTGGCAGTTTTTCAGCATCGAAGACGCCGAACGCATCAAGCAGCTCGAACGCACCACCAACCACGACGTCAAAGCCGTGGAATATTGGCTCAAGGAGCGGTTTCAGAACCGGGGGCTGAGCGAGGTGAGCGAGTTTATCCATTTCGGCCTTACCTCGCAGGATATCAACAACACCGCCCAGCCGCTCGCGCTCCGCGACGCTCTGCAAGCGGTGCTGCTGCCCGCCTACGAAGCCGTCCTCGACAAGCTCCAGCACGACGCCGAAGCGTGGATTGCCGTGCCGATGCTGGCGCGCACTCACGGCCAACCCGCCTCGCCGACCCTCTTGGGCCGCGAGCTGCTCGTATTCGTCGAGCGCCTGATGGGCCAGCTCGATATGCTGCGCGCCGTGCCCCATTCGGCGAAATTCGGCGGCGCGACCGGCGGCTTCAACGCGCACCACGTCGCGTACCCGGCCATCGACTGGCCCGAGTTCGGCGATGAGTTCGTGACTTCCCTCGGCCTGACGCGGGCGTATTACACGACGCAAATCGAGGCGTACGATTATCTGGCCGCACTCTGCGATAATATCAAGCGCCTCAATAATATTCTCGTCGATTTTTCCCGCGATGTGTGGCAGTACATCTCGCTCGGGTATTTCGGTCAGCGGTTGAAAGAGGGGGAAATCGGCTCGTCGGCAATGCCGCACAAGGTCAACCCCATTGATTTCGAGAACGCCGAAGGCAATTTCGGAATCGCCAACGCGCTGTTGGAGCATTTGGCCGCCAAGCTACCCGTCAGCCGTTTGCAGCGCGACCTCACCGATTCTACCGTGCTGCGCAACGTCGGCGTACCGCTCGGCCACACGTTATTGGCCCTCACCAGCCTTCAGCGCGGCCTCAGTAAGCTCACCCTCAACGAATCCACCGTCCGCCGCGACCTTTCCGACAATTGGGCCGTCGTAGCCGAAGGCATCCAGACTATCCTTCGCCGGGAAGGCTACCCGCAGCCATACGAGGCGCTAAAAGCCCTCACCCGCACCGGAGAGGCCATTTCGGAAGCGACGATTGTCGAATTCATCGAGCAATTATCGGTGAACGAATCCGTGAAACAAGAATTACGCGCGCTTTCTCCTTTTACGTACACCGGAATGGTGCGCTAGGCAATAATTTCCCACGAATTTCAAAGATTTTACCACGAATTAATCTCCAAAGATCAAATTCGTGATAAAATCTGTGAAATTCGTGGGAGACCCAATTCCAACTAATGGAACTCCTCCACCCCGACTGCCGGCATTTCCGCGGCGACCTCCCCTGCGCCCCGCACAAAGCGCACGGCTATCATTGCGATGGCTGCCCGGCGTATGCGCCCACCGATACTCGCCTGCTGATTATCAAGCTCGGGGCGATTGGCGACGTCATCCGGACGACGCCGCTGCTACGGCGCCTTCGGCAGGAATATCCGCAGGGGCATATTACGTGGCTGACGCTGACGCCCGCCATTCTTCCGCCCACGGAAATCGACTTAATTCTGCCGTGGTCGCCGGCGAGCTTGCTTTTTATTCAGCAGGCGGGGTTCGATGTGGTCTTTAATCTCGATAAAGACCGCGAGGCGTGCGCGCTGCTGCAAAGCCTGAATGCACCGCAGAAATTCGGTTACACGCTGTTTCAGGGCAAGCCGTGGCCGGTGAATGCGCTTGCCGAGCACAAGTTTCACACGGGCCTGTTCGATGATGTATCGAAGGTGAATACGAAGCCGTATGTGCAGGAAATATTCGAGCTGTGCGGCTATGAGTTTCAGGGGGAAGAATACGTTTTCGACACCCACGAAGACAAAGGCTACACGTGGCCGCAGCTACAAGAGCTTACGGCGCCACGCATCGGCCTAAACACCGGCTGCGGCGACCGCTGGACCACGCGCCTGTGGTCCGATGAGAAATGGTTGATGCTGATTCGGGCGCTGCAAGCGGGCGGTTACGCCCCCGTGCTGCTCGGCGGCGAGGCCGAACACGCCCGCAACCAATTCCTGCACGAGCAAACCGGCGCCACCTACTGCGGCACGTTCCCACTCCCGCAATTCATCAATCTGCTATACCAGATGGACGTCATTGTGACACAGGTGACGATGGCGATGCACATCGGCATCGCGCTCCGCAAGCCGCTGGTGCTGATGAACAACATCTTCAACCCCCACGAATTCGACCTCTACGGGCGCGGCCAAATCGTGCAGCCCGACCGCGAGTGCGTGTGCTATTTCCGGGGCGCCTGCCGGGTCGGCGTGAGCTGTATGGAAGAGCTGCCAGCGGAAAAAGTGTTCGCTGCCGTGCAGCAAACGGTGTAACAACGTAGTAGCGTCTCTCCGAGACGCGTGTCATTCGCGCAGATTGGATACGCGTATTTGTAGCAGCGTCTCTCCGAGACGCGTGTCGTTCGCACCGATTGACACGCGTCTCGGAGAGACGCTAGTACGGCGGTGCTACATTACTCGCTGAAAAGGCCCGCTTGTTGGCCGGGCGGCACTTTGCCTAAGTGCCGGTACGCCAATTCGGTGGCTTCGCGGCCACGCGAGGTGCGCATCAGGTAGCCTTCCTGAATCAGGAACGGCTCGTAGACCTCTTCAATCGTCTCGGCTTCTTCGCCGCACGCCGTGGCGATGGTGGTGATGCCGACGGGGCCGCCCTTGAACTTGTCGATGATGGTGGAGAGGATACGGTTGTCCATATCATCGAGGCCGTTTTGGTCGACGTCGAGGGCTTTGAGGGCGAATTTGGCGATATCCACCGTGATGGTGCCGTCGCCCTTTACCTGCGCGAAATCGCGCGTGCGACGCAGCAGGTTGTTCGCGATACGCGGCGTCCCGCGCGAGCGGCGGGCAATCTCCCACGCCGCATCCTCGTGAATGGGCGTCCCGAGGATAGTTGCCGACCGCTCCACGATGGATTGCAGGAGCTTAGCATCGTAGTATTCCAAGCGGCACGTAATGCTGAACCGCGCCCGCAGCGGCGCCGTGAGCATCCCCGAGCGCGTGGTGGCGCCGATGAGCGTAAACGGGTTAAGCCCAATCTGCACGGAGCGCGCCGCCGGACCCGAATCGAGCATGATGTCGATCTTGTAGTCTTCCATCGCCGAGTACAAGTACTCTTCCACGACTGGGTTCAGGCGGTGAATCTCATCGATGAACAGCACGTCGTTCGGCTCCAGATTCGTGAGCAAACCGGCCAAATCCGACGGCTTGTCGAGGACGGGGCCGCTTGTCATCTTGATGCCCGCGTTCAGCTCCGTCGCGATGATGTGGCTGAGCGTGGTTTTGCCGAGGCCGGGCGGGCCGTGGAGCAGCACGTGGTCGAGGGCTTCGCGACGGCGGCGGGCCGCGGTCACAAAGACTTTCAGGTTGTCGACGATTTTGTCCTGCCCCGCAAAATCGTCGAAGGAAAGCGGCCGGAGCGCCTTGTCAATCTCTTTATCGGTTTCGGTCATGCGGTCGTTCGACCCAGTCAGATAAGCTTCGCGCATAGTGGCTTAGGAGCAAAAAAAAGAGTTAATCGGAGGGCTTCCCGCCGTCGGTGGACAACAGCGTTTGCCCTGAAAAACTTCCCCTTGGGCCAAAGAAAACGGTTTTTTAGCTAGTAATTTCATCAAGCCTTAGCAGATGACGTCCAAGTGACTGTACCTTCGGATTCTGTACCACCTCAGCGCGCCGTACGGCGCCGGCTCATCGTCTAAAATCCTATGACACACTTCGTCGCTTCTCAACGGTCTTGGCTCTTGGCGGCGGTCGCCACGGTCGGTCTTATCGGGCAGGCACAGGCGCAGGCCGAGCATCGTCCGGCGGCAACGCCCGGCACCATTACCGTCAAGCTCATGCCGCTCGCCCTCGCCGATCCGTGGGCGCCGACGTTCCGGTTTGGCGCCGAGTACCGCCTCAGCCCAACGTGGGGCGTGGAAGCCAGCTACGGGCTTCAGGTGCGTAATCTGGGCTGGGGAGGCACCGAATCGCTCGCCAATAACCGGTATCGGAAGCTCCACTCCGAAGCCCGCTACTATTTCGGCGGTGGGCCGCTTTACACGGCGCTCGCGGGGTTCGTGGTGAGCCAGCGGTACGACATTGGCGGCGGCACGCTTTTCCAGAACGCGCAGCAGTGGCAGTATTCCAGCGCGCAAGTGAACCGCTCGGTGCAAGCAGGACTGATGAAAGTGGGCGTAGTGACGCCGCTTTTCGATGACCCACACTGGCGCCTCGATGTGGCCGTCGGGCTGGGCGTGCGGCGTGTAAACGTGGACTATGACCTGCGGGAAGCGCAACCGTACCAGCCGCTGTACGGCATTATGGATTGCGAGCCGGTCTGCGGGTTCGGGGTTGAAGTAGGGCCGCGCACCACGCCCGGCACCACCACCCGGCCAACCGTGGCGGTGGATGTGAGAATTGGTTACCAGTTGGGCCGCTAACGGACGGAGGCTCAAGCGTTTCTTGATCTTTGTCACATTGTGTTTAATAATAGGAATTTACGGGGTTGATTTCAATTCCATAAACGACCTTTGAACCACCAAACTGACAAGGGCTATTCGCTTGGCCCCGCTTTCCATTTAGCCGGACTTTTTCAACTGTCTTGTGCGTCATTCTTATTGTTTTTCCTCGCCGGTAGGGCCATTGAGCCTTGTCGCCGATAGTGTAGGACTGCGTGAAGTGCGTTTCGCCGACGCCAACGCCCCCATCGACGACGCTCCGCCGACGCCCTTTCTGGCGCAAGCCGCCGAAGAGCTGACCGAATATCTCAACGGCACCCGCCGCACGTTCGACCTGCCGTTGGCGCCCGAAGGCACGCCATTTCAGCAGCGCGTTTGGGCGGAATTGCGGAATATTCCGTTCGGCCACACCACCACTTACAGCACCGTTGCGCGGCGCCTCGGCGATGCGCTGGCCGTGCGGGCCGTGGGCCGCGCGAACGGACAGAATCCGCTGGCTATCGTGGTGCCGTGCCACCGGGTTATCGGCACGGGCGGCAAGCTCACGGGGTTCAACGGCGGGCTGGCGCGTAAGCAGTGGCTGTTGCAGCTGGAGGAGCGGCAGGTCGGTCAGCAGCCGCTCTTCGCGGCCCGCACGCTGGAGGCAGCGGCGATGCCGGTTTCGGCGGGTAGCCTGACGGCGGTAGCGGTCTCGGCGTAACCCCGAAGCCGGAAACACGGTTAGGTTTGCAACGCGGTCGGCTGATCGGCTGCGCCGGGCCGCCGGTTGCGGCATTTTCTCTGCTGACCTGACCCTGACACTTCGATGACGAAACGTGAATTCCTCAAAACCGGCGCCGTAGCCGGGCTCGCAGGCTTAATCCCCGGCTCATCGCTGCTGGCGGCTACTCCGGTGGCGAAAGACGGCCTGCTCGGCAAAACCAAGGTAGTAGACGACAAAGGGCAGTACATTCTCCCGGCGCTCCCCTACGCCTACAACGCGCTGGAGCCGCACCTCGACGAGGCGACGATGAAGCTTCACCACGACGCGCACCACGCCGCGTACGTCAAAGGCCTCAACAAAGCCCTCGACGAGCTGAAAGCCGCCCGCGAGAAAAAGGATTTCTCTTTGGTGGCGCACTGGGAGCGCGAAGCGGCCTTCCACGGCTCGGGCCACTTGCTGCACACGCTGTTTTGGGACGGCATGGCGCCCGCCAAAAACGACCGTAAGCTCAGCGAGAAGCTGAGCCAGTACATCGCCAAGAGCTTCGGTTCCTACGATGATTTCAAGGCGCAGTTCGTGGCCGCTTCCGCTGCCGTGGAAGGCTCCGGCTGGGGCATTCTGGCGTATGAGCAGGCTGCCGACCGCTTGGTCATTCTGCAAGCCGAGAAGCATCAGAACCTCGCTATCTGGACGGCGATGCCGCTCCTCGTCTGCGACGTTTGGGAGCACGCCTACTACCTCAAGTACCAAAACAAGCGCAAGGATTACGTGGAGGCGTTTTTCAACGTCATCAACTGGCCCGAAATCAGCGCCCGCCTCGACCGCCTGACCACCTAACCTGAGCTAGCGGATTGCGATGAGCGTCCGCTGAAAGCTTGGGAAATGCAAATCCCCCGCGCCTCTGGTTGAGGCGCGGGGGATTTGTGGTTTTGGGGGGGGATTGACCGGATTTTTTTCGTGTTTGTCATTGCGAGGAGGCTTTGCGACGAAGCAATCCTCGTAGGATCGGGACGTTGGCCCAGCCGCCTTGCCGAGCAAACGAGGATTGCGTCGTCGTCGCAAAGCCTCCTCCTCGCAATGACAAAGTCCCTTTAAAAACCTATTTCTTGAACAGGTACCGCGTCATGTAAATGCCGCCCGTTTGGGTTTCGGACGGGCTTTGGACGCCGGTCGTGACGCGCTCCAGGTGCCAGCCTTCATTTTCGAGGGCGGCGATTCGGGTGAGAATCTGGGCTTCGTTCTTCTGAATGTTGGCGAAGTTGATGCCGGCTAATGAATAAAAGTTCTCCATCTCGTCGAGCTTTTGCGTGCCGTCGGAGTTGGTGGTGATGAGGCGGGAACGGCCTAATCCACCGGGCACGATGCTTTCGATGGTGGTGACCTGCATAAACTGCGTAGCGTTGGGCGCTGCCGTCCGGAAGGCAGAGGTCAGGCCGAACGTGGCGGCGGAGGCGACGGCAACGAGCGTCAGCGTGAGTGATTTGCGCATGGGGGGGAATGAAAAAAGCGAGAGTAGTTTTGTTTCAAATATACAGCCAGCCCAAAGGACGGGACAAAACCCTATCCGAAGGCACAACTTCGAGGCCGTGCGGGGCGTTTTGCACCGTAAGCCCTTTGGCGGTTCAGCGTCCGGAGTCGGTTCACGGTAAAAAAGTTGTTTCCTGTTCTCTTGCATGGCCTTTTCATCTGACGATTTTCCTGCCGACGAAGCAGATTTCGAAGCCCAGCTCACGCGCCTCATCAACGAGCTGCCGCCAGTGCTGCTGCACAATCTGCACATTCTGCTCACCGGCTGCACGCAGGGCGCCCTTGCCATTTGGCGAGAACCGGGCGTCGACCCCGCCGCCGTGGCAGAAGCCGAAACCCTCACCGGCCTCACCGAGGAGCGCGTGCGGACGCTCAGTCTGCTGAATCAGCCGGAGGACGTCGGGCGCCTGCTCCTGACGGCGCCCGTCCGGCTGCACGCGCTCACCGCGCTGGGCCTCGCCCTGCTCGATACGCCCCTTCTCGACCGATTTACGCGTTTTATGGAGCGCCCCGCGAGCGAGCATTCCGCCGAAACGTGGACGCGTATCAAGGCCGCCGCGCAGGAGATTGGGCCGAAGCTGATGGCACAGTTTGAGGAGCGCACCCCCGGCCCGCTCTATGACGTGGAAGATATTCTGGCCGAGCGCAGCGGCGAGTTGGCCGAAGCCCCGCGCCTCACCGGCGACGACCTGCGCCTCAAGCGCTTTCAGATTGAAGGACTAGTGGCGCGCTCCTTTGCCGACTATCACGCCCCCGACGACGACGATACCCCCACCGACGAGCTACTTGCCAACACCCCCGCCGGGCGCATCAGTCTCCCCGCCGACCCCAAGCCCGACCCCACCGACGACGACCCCGATTTTCAGGAGCCGTACCTAATGATCAGCTTTCTGGAGCCGCAACTCGGGATGCTGCAATTGGCTATTCGGCTCCCGTTGGCGCTACGGATGCTGCCCGACCACCGGTTTGGGAACGCTGCGCGCACATTGCGGTGGCTCCGGCACGCGCAACCGATGCAGGCGCTCCTGAAACGACTGGAAGCCAGCCAACCCGAAACGGAGCTGCATTTCTCCCTCGCCGACCTGTTTCGGCTCTACCAAGGGTCGCAGTTTATGGCGTTGGCGCTGCTCGGCGATGTGATGCGCGACCTCGATGATTTCCTGAGCGAATCGACCGGCTCGGAAGCGCCACCGGAACCGCTTCACCTGAGCGAGTTTTTCGATGCGCCGCCCGATGAAGAAGGCAGCTCACCCCGCCGCGCCATTTTCGGAATGGTGGAAGGCTTCGTCGAGATGCTCCGAGGCGCCCTCGACGATGATATCCCAGAAGATGAGCCGGACGCGATCGAGCGCGTAACGCTTCGGGAAGCGCAGGCGGAAATCGATGCGCTAAGCGACTTGGTTTGACGCTGAGCGGCGCAAGTCCTCACCCCCTGCCCCTCTCAAAAGGAGAGGGGCGGCGAACACCGCTCTTAGGCTGAGCTACGTTGCCAACCCCGCCGCAAGGCGCTCCCAATCGAAGGCGGGGCCGATATCCCACTTGCCAGAAGGCCGAAAATTGACGTGCGAGCAGATGCCCCGGTGGGCGGCAGCTTGTTCGGCGGTGGCGAAGGGGCGGTAACGGTCGGTATCCGGGAGTAGGGTGCGCGGAATTTTGTAGCGCGCCGTGAGGAAGCGCAGCAGCCGAATCAGGCTCTCGTACTGCGCCGAGGTGAACGTGGCGAAGTGGCGGCACCCGCGAAACGGCGTCGGCAGGGTGCGGTAGAGGGCGGTATCGGTGGCGGCGCAGTACACGTCGGAATCGGCGTACGCCGTGACCATATTGCCGTTGAGCGCCTTCAGGTAGCCGATGTTGGAAAGCTCGATTCCGATGCTCGTGCGGCTCATTGCCGTGTTGCCACCCACGGCGCCCGGCCCGAGGTGATACGACCAGCATTTCGAGGTCCAGAGGTTCAGAATAGTGCCGTTGCGGGCAATCACGAACGGCACCGACACCTTATTGCCCGGCTGCGTGAGCGCGCCGATATCGCCCTTGAGGTAGCCCGCCGTGTGGTGCAGCACGATGCGGTGCTTCGGCGTTTCTTCCCTTCGATAAAAGGAATAATCGCCGTTTTCGCGCTCACATAACTGGTAGTTTAAGCGCTCGTTCGTGGTACCGGGAATCGCAACGGAGGCGGGGGTCAGGCGGAATTTCTTGCCGTTGGCGTCGAGGCCGCTGGCCAAAAAAGCGGCTTCGTGCGCCGCAATGCTAATTGCTTTCATATAAGGGGAAACTGAAATGTGCCCTGCAATATAGCCGCTTGCGCAAGCGACTTGGTAGCCGTTTACCGCTTTTTGTATTATTTCCGGTCGATTTTTATTCTTCCGAAGAAATTCCGCTGCTCAGCTCAGCCAGCGGGCCAGCGCGAAGGCGGCTCCGGCGGCCAGTCCGCCAATCAAGGTGGTTTGTAGGGCTGATTTCAGCACCGGAACGCCCGTAAAGTAGCCTTTGAGCGCCCCGAATACCGCCAGCGCCACCAGCGTGACGCATACGGAGAGCTTGAGCGCCTGCATGATATTGTCGGGAATGAGCCAATAGGCGCTTAGCGGCACCAGCCCGCCCACGATGTAGGCGCCCGCAATGGTGAGCGCGCTGCGCCACGCCCGGCCGGGCTCAGGAGCTTCCAGGCCCAGCTCGAAACGCATCATGAACGCCACCCAATCGTCGGGGCGGCGGCGGAGGCTTTCCACTACGGTATGGCTTTCGTCGGCAGTCAGGCCGTATTGCTCGAAAATCTCGCGCACTTCTTCCGCTTCGCGCTCCGGCACCACCTCGATCTCGTGCCGCTCGCGGGCCATCTCGGCCACGTAATGCTCGGCTTCGGAGCGCGCGGCCAGGTAGCCGCCCAGCCCCATCGCGATGGAACCGGCGGCAATCTCGGCGAGTCCGGCGGCTACAATCAGGCTCGTTTGGGAAATGGCGCCGGTCAGACCAGCGGCGAGCGCGAACGGCACCGTCAGGCCGTCGGCCATTCCGATGACGATATCGCGCACGGCGGCACCGGCCGTGAAATGCTCTTCGGAATGCGGGTGTGGGTGCAGGTGATGCGGGGCGGACGGCAGCGCAGCCATAATGCAGCTATGAGGTTAGAACCAATGGACGCGGGGCAAAGTACGCGGCAAGGCGCTGGCTGGGCCGTTGCTCGCGGGATTGGGTTCCCCGGACATGATAACAGGGCGCCCGGCCTTTCGGTCGGGCGCCCTGTTGAAGTTTGGCGTAAGAAAAGCAGCGCGAGCCGCCGCTGAAAGGCTATCGGTTCTGATAGAAAGCCAGAATGCCGTCGATGACGCGCTGTTGGAGGTCTTCGGTCAGCTCGTAGAAGAGTGGCAGACGCAGGAGGCAATCGGTGTAGAGGTCGGCCCACGGGAGCGGACGGCCGTCGTGGCGGTCGGCGTAGTAGGGGCTGGTGTGGAGCGACAGGTAATGGAAAACCGGGAATATGTTGAGCGTTTTCAGGTGCGCGATGAGGGCGGTGCGCTCGTCGAGACTGCGGGTAATCATGTAGAACATGTGCCCGTTGTTGGTGGCGTAGTCGGGTAGCTCCGGCAGGCGGATGCCCTGGGCGGTGAGCCCTGAGAACGCATCGAAATAGCGCTGCCAAATGGCTTTGCGCTGCGCCTGAATGCGCTCCATCTGCTCCAGCTGCGCCCACAGGAAGGCGGCAATCAGGTCAGAAGGCAGGAACGACGACCCTACATCGACCCAGCCGTACTTATCGACTTCGCCCCGAAAAAACGACGACCGGTTGGTGCCTTTCTCCCGGATAATCTCGGCGCGCTGCGCGAAACGGGCGTCGTTGATCGCGAGCAGCCCGCCTTCGCCGGAGATGATGTTTTTGGTTTCGTGGAACGAGAAAGCCGCCAATTCGCCGAGCGTACCGAGCGGACGCCCTTTGTAGAAGGCATCAATCCCCTGCGCAGCATCTTCCACGACGGCAATGCCGTATTTGGCGCCGAGGGCCAGAATCTCATCCATCGCGCACGCAATACCGGCGTAGTGGACCGGTACGATAGCGCGGGTACGGGGCGTGATGAGCGCTTCGATGGAAGCGACGTCGATGTTCGGGTTGAGGGCCGTGGAATCGACGAAGACGATTTTGGCGCCGCGCAGCACGAAAGCGTTCGGCGTCGAGACGAACGTGTACGACGGCACGATAACCTCATCGCCGGGCTGGAGGTCGAGGAGGAGGGCGCTCATTTCGAGCGCATCGGTGCAGGAGGTGGTCAGGAGCGCCTTTTTAATCCCGAAACGCTGCTGAAAGAACTCGTGGCAACGCTTGGTATACATGCCATCGCCGGAAATCTTCCCCGAGCGCACGGCCGTCTCCATGTAATGCAGCTCATTACCGGAGAGGTAGGGCTTATTGAACGGGATGAGCGACGGTTCAGCGTCAGGCGTTGGAAGCGTTACAGGACCAGTGGACATACTTTAGCGAAAGAGCGCTTCCGTTCCAGAAGGAGAAAGGAGACACAATAATACCCGTCAGGGCACGGAATGGCGCTATAACCAAGCGTGATAAATACAGACCGTGTGGTCGAGGGTAAAGCCACAGCGCTCGTAAAACCGGCACGCCGACAGGTTATCCGCCTGAGTCACTACCTGTAAGACCGGCAAGCCCCACCAGACCGTCTGGTGGCGGGCCGCGAGGACGAGCTGCTGACCGTAACCGCGCCCGCGCACGGCTTCGTCAACTGCCAGCAAGCCGATGTCGGCACGGTCGTTTTTGATTCCGAGGGTAAGCAATGCCACGGGGTCGGTGGCGGCATTTTCTTGCACAGTCAGCACGTGTTGCCCCATTTCCTGACCGAAAGAGTTGCGCAGCCAGCGGCGGTACAGCGCTTCATAGACGTGGGGGGCGAAACCCTGATCGAGCTTGAACCGCGAGTAAGCGCCGCTCTGCAAAGCCAATGCTTCGAGGGCCGGAGTTGGCGTATCGGCCAGCCGCAGCGCGCCCACGTTGAGCGGTTCCGAAGGCACCGTAGCGGGCATGGCATAGGTGACCTTGCGGTCGGCGAGCGGCAGGTTGGCGGCAGCGGCGGCCATCGTACGGGTATCTGCCGGATCAACAAAGAGGTAGAGCAGCCGTCCGCCTTGGGCGCGGGCGTCGGTGAGGAGCGTATTTAGCTCCGCTGCATCGAGGTTCTGCGCTTGCGCACGCAGCACCGGGTAACCGAGGAATTCCGAATCCCAAGGCAAGGGCTGGAGCACATTATTCATGAGGATCGACATCAGAGAGTCAGGCCACGGCGCGGCAAAGCGTCCTTACGCGTCGGCGGGTCGCACGTCAGCGTTTTGCCGGGCCGACTGACCCGCCAGATGCGGCGGCGGAACAGCGCCGCTCGTCACGCGCGAGACCAAATAAACCGGCCGATTCTTGACTTGCTCGAACGTCCGGCCGACGTACAGCCCCACCATTCCGAGCGTGGCGAGCACTAAGCCGGAAAACAGCCACACCGAAATAATCAGACTGGTATAACCGGGGACGATAATGTCGCCGTTGGCGAACCGAATGAGGGTAAATATGGCGAAGGCAAACGCCCCGAGCGTAATCATCAGTCCGAGCTTGATGGTGAGGCGGAGGGGTTTATCGGAGTACGAGAGAATAATATCGAGCGCCAGATGAATCAGGCGACGCATATTATAGGAGGAAGTGCCTTCGGCGCGTTCGGCGTGTACGACAGAGCGGGTGCCGGCGGTAAAGCCAACCCAGCGCATCATCGTCGGGAAATACCGAATATTTTCGCGCATCGCGAGTACGGCGTCGATTACCCGCCGATGATAAACCCCAAAATTGGCGATGGCCGGGTCTTGGGCAGTTTCGGTCAGGTAAGCCAATATCCAATAAAAAACCTTCGATACCGACCGTTTGAACCACGTATCCTGTCGCGTAACCCGCCGCGCCATTACCATATCCTGCTCCTGCTCCTGCGCTTGGCGGAGAAGGCCGGGGATTTCTTCGGGCTGGTCTTGCAAGTCGCAGTCCATGACCACGATCCACTCGCCGGTAGCTTGGGCGAGGCCGGCTGTTATGGCGCGGTGCTGGCCGAAGTTGCGCGATAGCTGGAACCCGCGAACGCGGGGGTCGCGGGCGGCATTGGCAGTGATGCGCGCCCACGAATTATCCGGCCCCCGATCATCGACGAGAATGATTTCGAAGTAAGGAGTCAGCGGCTCGACACTCGCCACGATTCGACGGACCAGCTCATCAATCATTCCCTCCGCCCGATAAACCGGCGAGACGATAGACAGAAGGGGAATCGAAGGAGTGGACACGGCTAATTTGAGGAGTAACGAACGGGTAATCGGCGCTGGCTGGCTGGCTGGCTGGCTGCCGGTACAGGCTGCGCAGCGTACGCAATCAGCTTAAAAAAGCCCTCCACTTAGGAGTAAAACGGCTTTCGACACACGCGGAAAACGATGCTAATCATACGCATCGCCGCAGATCAGTGGTGCCCGAAGGCAGCGCACAAGCCTACCATCGGCCCCACCCTTCACAAAGTAACGGCTTGGCGGCAGTGCCGCGCAAACACGCCCCGCCGACAAGCAGAGCGTTAGGGAGCGGCGGCGCCGAGGGCAATCGTCGCGAGCTGACGGTCGGTGCGGGCTATTTGCTGCCGAAACAGGGCGTAGGCGCCGTACTGGGAGGGGGGAAACTGGCCGTTCGTGGTGCGCAAGGTGCGCGTGTAGGTCAGGGTTTTGCCGTCGGGGGCGGCTTCGGCCGTGGCTTTGTAAACGCCGAAAGGCGTGGTGAAGCTGACCGGCGGCGGCAGGGTTTCCACTTTGGCATTCGGCGGCAGATGCACCACCACGGTATCGGCGTAGGCGACGCCGAGCGGCAGCCACAGCGGCGCGGCGCGCACCGAATCGTTGTTGAGCGTGGCCCAGCGGCTCAGCAGGTTGAGCGGCAAGCGCAAGCGGGCACCGGCACGGGCGGCGGCGCTCCGCAGGTCGATTTCCAGCTCTTCGCGCACGGCCGCGCCCGCTGGGGTAGCGGGTAACGCCACTAGCCGCGCCCGCGTAACCCCGAACGGCGTGCTCAGGTCGAGGGCTTCGGTGATTTCGCGGCGTTGGCTGGTGGGGTCGAGCGGGAGGAGCGTGGAGTAAGAATCGCCCAAAACCCCGGTCCGGGTGGTGCGCACCGTGGCCGTAGCTTGCCCATCCGCCTTGAGCCGCAGCTCGGTGCGCCGATGCCGATAGCTCGTGGTGGCGTCGAGTGAGGGCGTGCGCACGAGCCGCCCGCCGTTGGGCATCACTAGCAATACGTGGCGGTTGGAGGTGAAATCGCCGAGGGAGTTGAACGGACGGGTGGTGGAGGTGCATTCGAGCCAGACCGTATCGGCGCGGGCCGTGCCGGTTGGGACGAGCGGCAGGCACAGAATGACGTGGTTGAAGTGCGGCGCGACCCAATCGGGGTGCAGGTCGGGCGCTTCATCCCCGGCCGCCACCAACGCCCAATGCGCCGAGAGGCCCGCCGCGCGCAGCAGGGCGCGGGTGTAGGTGGTGAGCGCCTTGCAATCGCCGTAACCGGTGCGGGCTACTTCGGCGGCCGGAATCGTCTGCCAACCACCCAGCCCGAGCTGAATGGACACGTAGCGGGTCGTGCGCTGCACCCGCTCGTACACGCGTTGGGCACGGCGACGGGGGTCGGGAACAGAATCGCGCAGCGCGACCATCTCGGCTACCAAAGCTGGCGGCAGCTCATCGCGGGCGGCGTTCAGATCGAACCACCACTGCCCCAGCTCCGTCCACGTGGCTTGCCGACCGGGGTGCTCCTGCACGCTGAACGTCGTGGGGGCACACCACACGGCGGGCGCCTGCTCGGCTAGCGGCGGCGCGTATGGCTCCTCCGTCAGGGCGGGCGCGGCGGTGAGGATCCAGCGGTGCTCGATGAGGGCGCCGTCGTTGGCGGTGGTATCGGGGCGAGCAGTGTGCGGCGGCAAGTGGCTCGGGTGGAGCCGCACGGGCAGCGCGGCGGGGTGCCGTAGCCGCAGCGTAGCCCGCTCGACGCTCTGCAACCAATCTTCCTGCGGCTGCCATTTGGGCAGAAACAGCGGGTTGCTGGAAGTGATTTCGTAGACAAGCTCCACCGTGTACGGGAACGCGCCTTGCCGGGCGTCGGCCACCCGGGCGCGACTATCGTCGAGGTACGTGCCGGCGTCGGTGGCGCTCACGTCGCGCCAATCGGCGGTGCCCGTCAAGCGGCGCATCGGCTTGCCGTCGGCATCGAATACGCGCGCGCTCAGCTCGCGGACCTTGCGCAGACTGCTCGTCAGAACCACCAGCCGGGCTTCGTCGGCGCCGGCTTCGCGCAGCACCGTCACCACGCGCCGCACTTGGTAGGTGTACTGGTCGGGCCGCTCGAACGTCACGGTTACGTCGTGGGTGCGCACCACGCTGGCAGCATCCTTCAAGAGCGCCACCGGAATGGCGCTGACCGCGTAAACCGGCGCATTACCCGCTTGGTTACCCGCCTGAGCGGCTCCGCCAAGCGTCAGCATTCCCAAGCATACCAGCAATGTTCTGGTAATCGCCTTCACTTGGGAACGCCTCATTGAGTGCGCTTTTTCAGGACCAGCGGCTCGGCGTGCTTCGTCACCAGCCGCTCGTAAACCGAGCGCAGCGATTCGTATTCTTCCGGCTGAAACGCCACTTTATTCATCATCAGCCCGCTCGTGATTTGCACGCTGCGGCCATCGGCGGCGGGGGTGCAGGCGAACTGGGCGCGCACGGCGCCGTCGGGGGTGCGGATGTTGAGCACCGGCGGAACGGTTTCGATCTGATACCCGTCCGGCACCTGCACATCGAGCATCATCGTCTGGGCCAGCGGAGCGCCCAAATCCACCGGAAACTGCCGCTCGATGGAATGGAACGGGTTTTCGCTCATTCCGCCGAAATCCTTGAGGTTCACGAACAGCAGCGGTGCGGGCTGACCTTCGCCTTCGGTTGCCACGTCCACTTCCAATATCACGGGTTGCGAGGGGTCTTCCGGCTGCGTCAGGCGGGGCCGCAATTGCTTCACCTCCGTGCCGGTACTGACGTATTTCGACGCCAGCTTGTCGGCCGCTAGCTCTTCGGCGCGGTAGCGCACCCGCTGGCCGTAGTAGCCTGAAAAAGTGCTACGCATATTGCCCTTGATGCCGCCCTGCGCATCGGGCGAGAGCGTGCCGGTGGTCAGGAGCGTGTACTTGTGCGGCGATTGCACCGTCACCCATTGCTGTTGCCCGGCATCTTCGCTGATGACCCGCCCGCGCGTGTTCAGGCAGCGCTCCGGGAGCATCCCTTTTGCGGCGTGCGGCGCGGTGGCATCAAGCAGCAACGACGGCTGACCGGGAATGCGCGCCTGCGCCAGCACGAAGTTGAAGCGGTTGAGCAACGGCATCTCATCGTTGACGGCGCCGTGGTCGCGGGTGCTGACGATGACGGGGTCGGCCGTGATTCCCGCCGACCGCAACGCGCTCACCAGCATCAGGTTGACCTCGGCCGCGTTGCCGCGCTTCCGCCGAATCGCATCGTCGATGGGACCGGTGGCTTGCAGGCCGTCGTGACCATTCCAGACCATTGCGCCGCGCACCAGCTCCACCACGGCTTCGGCGCGCAGGGCCAAATCCGGCTGCGCCTCCCGCAGGTCTTTCAGCGCTTTGTTGATATCACCGACAAAGCCCAGCGCCCCGCCGAAACGGGCCTGCAAGAGCAGCTCGGCGGTGGTTTTGGGCCATGAAGTAGCGTAAGGCGTGTAGCCGGAGCCGGGCATGATGGTGGCTTGCAGCTGAAACTTCACCCCTGCGAGGTAGTCGGCCGGGGTGGTGATGTACGGCTCTTCGCGGAAGGCGGGCAGGTTCACCATCCCCCACGTAAGGTGCGCAGCCTTGCACTGCTGCCCGTTGATGGTGATGGTGGGGTCGAGCTTCTGCTCGTTAGTTTCGACAGCGAACGGGTAGTACGTATGGACCCGGATGCCGTAGTTGAAGAGCTGCGGCACAATGACCCGCAGCTCACTCCGGCGCACCGGAATCGTCTCCTGAAACCACCAATCGGGGAGGGTGAAGAGGAAGTCGGATAGGGTCGTGTAACCGATCTCCACCACCGACCCCACGCGTGCCCCGGCAAGCGTCAGGCGACGCTCGTCGTTGTGGTCGTCGATGTTCACGGTGGTGGCGGCGGCGTTCTTGGTTTCGGTCCTCGATACCTTCCCTTTCTCCACATTGAACACCGTTCCGTGGACGTTCACGACCTGCTCGAACGCGCCGTCGCGGTGGTAGAGGTTGATGGCGGTCGACGCTTCCTTCAGCCCTTCTTCGCGCAGGATTTTCACCCGCCGCGTCCGCTCGAACTTTACTTTATACTGACCCGCTTCCGATACAATCGAGATGCGGCCGAACTGGCTCATTACCACCGCGACGGCCCCGGTATCGGCGGCGAAGGCGGCGGGATCAAAATCGGCCAGCGTAACCGGCCCAATGGGCGGCATCGGCGAAGCGGGCTTAGCGGCGTTTTTTTGCCCGAAAACCGGGCTGTGGGCGAGGACAAGCCATAGCCCTACGAGGCCGGCCCAGCGGCCGGAGAGTCGAGATAGTAGCAAAGTGTGTTTAGAAAGACACGTGGAAAGATGGGGGCGAAGATAAGCGGAGCATCGCTGACCTTCAACGAAAAAGCCCCCTGACTTGGTCAGGAGGGCTTTTCTAATAATGCTCTTTAATAATACTCTCGCCTCTGAGGGGCAACTGGCTCTACTTCACCACTTCCACCCAGCCTCTCCAGCTTTGACCGGCGGCGGTGGTGAGGCGGTAGTAGTAGGTTCCGGCGCTCACGTCGGCGCCCCAGCCGGTGGTGTAGGCGGCTTGCTCGAACACTTTGCGGCCCCACCGATTGAAGACCGTCAGCGTGACCGGCTCGGCGCTCACGAAGGGTTCGAAGGTGTCGTTGCGGCCGTCGTTGTTCGGGGTGATGATGTTCGGCTGGACGTAGGCGCCGATGGTGATCGCGAGCGAAACGTCCACGGCGCAGCCTTGGGCGGTGGTGCCTTGCACGCGCACCGTGTAGGGGCCGGGGGCGGTGTAGGCGTGCGTGGGCGCGATGGCGGTGCTGGTCTGGCCGTCGCCGAAATCCCAGTTGGCGGTGGCGAGAGTTCCGGCGGGCGATAGCGTCAGCGGGAACCCGATGGCTTGCCCGACGGTCAGCTCGCCATCGGAGGCCAGCACCGGTTGCGGCGCGGGCGCCACGCTCACCGTGATGGTATCGGCGGAGGTGCAACCGCCCGTCGCGGAGGTGCCGACGACGGTGTACGTGGTGGTGACGGTCGGGGTGGCGATTACGGTGGCGCCGCTCGTGGTGTTGAGGCCGGTGGCGGGGGTCCAGACGTAGCTCGCGGTGGCGTCCGGGGTGGGGATGGTGAGCGTGAGGTTGCCGCCGGGGCACACGACTTGGTCGGGGCCGAGGGCGGGTTTTGCTACGCCCTGCACATCGACGGTATCTGTGGCGATGACTTGCTGCTGGCAACCGGCCGCGCCGCCCACCGTCAGGCGCACGATGTAGCGACCGGGGACGGTGTACGTGGTGCTGGCGTTGTCGATGACGGTGCTGGTTTGGCCGTTGCCGAAATCCCAGCGCGCCGTGGTGCCCGCCACCACCGACCCGGCCGGACGGTTGAAAAAGCGCAGCAGCGGCGCGCAGCCGGTGCGGTTCGGCGAGCCGTTCGGCTGGTTCGAAGTGGTGAAATTGACTTCGAGCTGCAACACGTCCATCTTGAAAGCGGCGTTGTTGCCGGTGGCGCCTTTGGTGCGCGCCCACGCATTCGGGGTGGTGAGCAGGGGCTGAAAACCGCTCGATTCGCGCACGCAAACCGACTGATACACCGCCCCGCGCTTGTCGAAGCGCGACGTGCCGCCGTCGGTGTGCGTGGAGCCGTTGCCGTAATAGGTGCCGTACACGAGGCTCTGCGCGTTCGGCGAGAGCTGCATGATGTAGAAGTAGCCGTGCTCTACGATGGACGTGTTGTTCGGCGGCACGGTGCGCAGCAGGGCGTCGGGCGTGGTCGGCATCCCGACGATGTTTTGCCCGCCCCAACCCGAAAGCAGAATCTGCCCGCAGTTATCGACCAAAAACGCCGTCGGCGAGAGGTTCGGGCGACTCGTCGACGAGCTGCCGTTGCCGAAAACAGTCGAGAAAATCGACTGGCTCAGGTTCGCGTCGAGCTTCTGGATGAACTGACGGCTGCCGGGGTTGCTGTACACGCCCGCCGAAACGGGGTACGGCCCTGCCGTTTGGCCGAGCGCATAAACGGCGCCCTGCCGGTCGATCTGAATAAAATACGCTTGATCGTAGGCGCTGGTGCCGAGGTAAGTGCCGTTGGTGATGCTGCCGCCGTTCGGGCTGATCCGCACGATGAAACCGTCAGCGTCGCCGCCGCCGTAACTGGTGCGGAAGCCCGTCATGCCGGGCATATTGGTGCTGCTCGTGCCGCCGCCGACGTACACCGCGCCGCTCGCCGAATCGACCTGAATGCTGTAGCCGTTATCGTCGGAGGAGCCGCCGAGGTAGCTGCTCCACGTCAGTGACCCAAGCGATGCGGGCATCTTCACGACCACCGCATCGCGCCCGCCGCGCTTGGTCGGCTGAAACGCGTTTTGGGTCGGGAAAGCCGACGAGTTCGTGATCGCCGTGAGGTACACGTTGTTCTGGGCGTCGAGGGTGACGTCGCCACGGAATTCGTCGCCGAAGTTGTTCCAGAGGTCGTTGCTCGTCGGCAGCACGCCATCATCGCTGCTCCCGCCGAGGTACGTGCTCGATACCAGTGCCGAGCCGGTGGGGCTGAGCGTGAAGACCACGAGGTCGGCGTTGCTGTTGTACGAGCGGTCGAAGGCGCCGGTGGTGGTTGGGAAGCTCGACGATTCCGTGGTGCCCATCACCACCAATTGCCCCAAGGAGTTGACGACCATACTGTGCGGCCGGTCTTCCTGATTGCCCCCGACGAGCGTCGCCCACACACGGCTGGCGCGGCCGTTGGTGGCGTTAGGGTCGAACTTGACGATGGCGATATCGACGGCGCTGTTGAAGCTCGTGTCGTAGGCGCCGGTGGTGGTCGGGTAGCCCGACCCGAACACGATGCTCCCCGAGTACAGATTACCCTGCGCATCGTGGGTGGCCGTGAAACCGAAGTTGGCCGCCGTGGAGCCGGTGTAGCTCGCGTACACCAACACGGGGTCGATGACGAGGCGCCGGGCACGGTCGTAGCCGTTCGGCAGCGCAAACCGGACCGTGTGATTCGCGCCGATGACGTATTGGCACCGCACCGCCACGCGCCGCCCCTGCGGGTCGAGCTGGTACGCGAACGGCCGCTGCTCGACGACTTCCCCGACGGTCGTCTTCACCGCCAACGCGCCTTCCGGCGTGATGCGGAGGCTCGTCTGGCCGTCGTACCGCAGCCCGATGCGGGCGGGGTCGGCGCCGGGCGCCAGCTCGAAATCATACTCCAGCCCGTCGGGGGCGGCAGTGGCGCCGTTGGGGTTGGTGCCGTAGAAGCGCAGGTCGGTGCCAGGGTACAGCTCCTGATAGCGCACCCCGCCGAAGCTCGGCACGGCCGAGGCCCAGCGAGCGGGGTCGTCGCCGAGGAAATAAGACGTTTCGGAGCCGGTCGCGCCTTCGCCGCTCACGGTGGCGGCGGGGTTCGCCCCCACAAAATCCACCGAGTAGGCGTGGGCGCGGATGCGGGCCGTAGCGCGCTGCTCGCGGTTCAGCTCGTGGGCGGCTTCCACGGCGGCGGCATCGTAGCGGGCCTGCATCAGCCGCCCGCGCTCCAGAAACAGCCGTCCGCCGGGCACATCAACGGCGAACAGGACGCGCGCATCCCACTGGTTTTGGTTCGGAATGAACTGCCCGCCCGCCGCCGGACGTGGCTCCACGACGCTCGGCGTCGGGTGGGTTGAAGGGAAATCCCCCGCCGCTACCGACAGCGGGGCCGCCAACCCGAGGGCCAGCAAAAGAGAAGTAAAGCGTGACACTAACCGCGACAACAAGGGTGAAGAAGATGCTCCCCCCGCACCCGGCAAAACCAGTCGGTGCGAAGGGGCCGCAAAGGTCCGGTTTTCGGTGCGTAACTCCGGTGTTGGGGTCAATAATGATGGGGTAACAGAGGTGGAGGGGGTTTTTAGGGTCTTGATTTAGGGGGATTCGGGTGGGGTTTGGCCGGTGTTGGTCAAGTCTGCGAAGAGGGACGCGGCCGACCGTCGTCGTTATTTCCACATCTCATTCCCCCGCGAGAATCCTTTACTCTGACTTCCCCGTCATCATTGCAACGAATTAGCCAAGATGGTGCTTCCAGAACGTGCACTTAGCAGGGAAGCGCTTATCCGGCGGAGATATAAAGCAAAAATCACGGATGAAGCACTTGGTATTTTGAAATTCGCTATTACTTTTGCCTGAAAGTGATCGCGTAGTGACTGGGCGGTATCAGGTTGCTAGTGCATCAATTGGGGTTTCGAGCAATTGATTAAAAATTTGTTTGGGAGTTTTCCAGTCGAGGGTTAGTCGGGGTCGCTCGTTGAGGGCTTGCTGAACCCAGTTGAGCTTCTGGGCCGAGA
>JANNMJ010000226.1:0-49271 GCA_031397815.1 Hymenobacteraceae bacterium | reverse complement strand
CCTTTCACATCTCCCTCATCAATCACATCCCCACATCTTTCACATCCCCACATCTCCCCTACTCCTGCGCCACTTTATTCAACCCACTCACATAATACAGCACCGCCCCAACGGCCACCAACGCCAGCCCTGCGCCCGCATACGTGGTTTTGTACACCAGCAGGGCGGTGCAGATGCTCGTGGCTAGCACGCAATACACGAGCGGCACTACCGGGTAGCCGATTACGCGGTACGGCCGCAGCCATTCGGGGTGGAGGCGGCGGAGACGGATGAGGCCGATGACGGTGACGATGTAAAAGAGCAGGACGGCGAACATCACGTAGTCGAGGAGGTCGGAGTAGGAGCCGGTCAGGACGAGGATGGCCGCCCAGAGGCCTTGGAACGCGAGCGAGTTGGCGGGGACGCCGCGCTTGTTGAGGCGGGCGGCGGCGCGGAAAAAGAGCCCGTCTTGGGCCATCGCGTAATACACGCGCCCCCCGGCGAGGATGATGCCGTTGAGGCAGCCGAACGTGCTGATGAGGATGAGGCCCGCCATCAGGCCAGCGCCGATGGGGCCGAAGAGGCGCGCCATCAGCTCGGTGCCGACGCGGCCTTGCGGGGCGTTGGCGATGCTCGGCATCCCGAGGCCCGCGACGTAGGCGATGTTCGCGAGGAGGTAGAGCGCCAATACCACGCCCGTACCGAGCAGGAGCGCGCGCGGCAGGTTGCGCTGCGGTTCGCGGACTTCCCCGGCGGTGAAGGTGATGTTGTTCCAAGCGTCGGCGGCGAAGGCGGCGCCGGTCATGGCGGTGAAGAAGGTGCCGACTTCGGCCCACGAGAAAGCGGGCCAATTGGTGGCGAAATTGACGGCGCCGGTGCCGGGCGTTTCGCCTGAAAAGCCGAACCACAGGCCGAGGCACACCACCGCGAGCAGCGCCGTGACTTTCACGGCCGTAAAGAGATTCTGCACGAGAGCGCCTTCGCGGACATCGCGGAAGTTGAACGCCGTGAGCAGCGCAATCAGCCCAATCGCCACCACTTGCTGCACGTTGATGCCCACGGGGCCGAGCGTCAGGAACGGCACGTTGGAAACGGCGGGCATAAATACCCCCAGATACCGCGCAAACGCCACCGCAACGGCCGCAATGGTGCCGGTTTGGATGACGGTGAAGAGCGTCCAGCCGTACAGAAAGCCCGTGAGGCGGCCCCACGCTTCCTTCAGGTATACGTATTGGCCGCCCGCTTTCGGCATCATCGCGGCCAGCTCGCCGTAGGTGAGGGCGCCGCAGATGGTGAGCACCGCCACCAGCACCCACGCCAGCATCAGCAGGCCAGCGCCGCCGGGGAGGGCTTTCGCCATGTCGGCGGGCACGAGGAAGATGCCGGAGCCGATCATCGAGCCCATGATGAGCGAGGCGCAATCCCAGAGGCCGAGGCCTTTGCGGAGGTGCGGGGCGGAGGCGTCGGCGGGCGCGACGGGTACGGCCGGGGTGGTGGATTCCATAGGTGCAAGAACGCCCCGAAAACGTCAATCCCCCGCTCGGCACGGGGCTGAGCGGGGGATTGAGGATTTGAGAAGCCGTTGAAGCGGGCTGGTTGTACAGTTAGTCTTTCTTGTCGCCGAACATCATATCGATACCGGCGGTCAGGAGAGAGAGGACGAAGGCGAAAATCAGGCTCGTGAGGAAACCGTCGACCACGTTGCCGGGCGTGAGGGCGTCGGCGAGCTGAATGACGATGACGTTGATGACGAGTAGGAACAGCCCGAGGGTGATAATCGTGACCGGAAGGCTGATGAGCTTGAGAACCGGTTTCACAATGGCGTTCATCACGCCCAACACGATGACGAACCAAATGGCCGTGCCGAAGCCGCCAAAGTGAACGCCCGGCAGCACCATACCGAGCAGGTAGGCCGCCGCGGCCGTGAGCAGAAGCTTAATAATGAAATTCATGGGGGTGGGAAGGGGAAAGGGGAAATTTTCGGGCTTGTACGGGTTTTTTCGAGGGAAGTTCCTGCCAGCGGTTCGCGGTTCTGGCAGAAATCGCAAAGGGTTCCGCAGAGGTACGCAAAGAAGTTGATATTAACCTCTGTGAACCTCTGTGGAACCCTCAGCGAAACTCTGTGCGAAAATCTCCCCCTTCTCCTTAAAACTCCGTAGTCTTCAATTTCCCCTGCGAGACGGCCATCCAGTTGCAGAGCTTGTAGAGGAGGCGGGCGCCGACGGAGCCGTTCCAATCGGGGTCGGTGCCGGGGCCGACTTCGTTGAGGTCAAAGCCGATGATGCGGCGGCCTGATTTCACGACGTACTTAATGAGGTACACCGCCTGCTCGAACTCCAGCCCGCCGGGGACGGGCGTGCCGGTGCCGGGGCAAAGCTTTGGGTCGAGGCCGTCGATATCGAACGAGATGTAGACGTGGGGCGGCAGGTGGCTCACGATTTTCTTGCAGAGCTTCTTCCACGACGTGCCGTTCATGCGCTCTTCCTGCAAGTGCGCGTCGTAGAAAACCGTCACGCGGCCGTTGGATTCGGCGGCGATTTTGGCTTCCGCTTCGCAGATATCGCGGATGCCGACCTGCACGAGCTTCTTCATCGGCTTCAGCCCCAAAGCGTTGTACATGATCGACGCGTGCGAGTACTTGAAGCCTTCGTAGGCTTCGCGGAGGTCGGCGTGGGCGTCGAACTGGAGGATGCCGAAGCCGTCGGCTTCCGCGCCTTCGTAACGCGCGGCGAGGGCGTCGAGGAGACCGAGGGGTGTGGAATGGTCGCCGCCGAGGACGGCTACGAGCTTGCCTTCGTCGAGGTAGCGGGTGGCGCGCTCGCGGAGCCAGCGACGGAGCTTATCGCCTTCCGCCGTGATGCGGGCGGGCAGGTCGGTGAAGCGGGCGGCTTGGTCTTCAGGCTCGCCGGCGGTCAGGAAATCAATGTATTGCTCGGCTTCGGCGCGCAGGGTGGCGGCGGTATCGGCCACGGCTTCGTCGATTGGTTCGAGGGCGATCCCGAGCTTCCACGCATCGGGAATTCCGGCGTCGAACAAATCGACCTGCGCGGATGCTGTCAGCACGGTTTGCGGGCCTTGGGCGGCGCCGCTTCGGTAAGAGACCGTCACTTCCCACGGCACCGGAATCACGACGAGATCCGCGTCGTCGGGGGTAAACGGCAGGCCGAATAAGCCCGCGTCGGCAGCGCCGAGGCCGTTCGGGTCGAAGGCGGCGATTTTTTCTTCTTTCGTCATTTGTTGGTTTCTGGTGGCT
This sequence comes from Hymenobacteraceae bacterium, assembly GCA_031397815.1. Lineage (GTDB taxonomy): Bacteria > Bacteroidota > Bacteroidia > Cytophagales > Hymenobacteraceae > JANNMJ01. The sequence goes on along the minus strand of JANNMJ010000226.1, from coordinate 46,039 downwards.
GGTTTTCGGTTTTCAGTTTCTGGTTTTCAGAAAAGAGGCCCAAAACTACCCTTGCACAGAAGTTTTTGGGTTTTAGTTTTAGGTGATCAGAAAGGAAGCCGAAAACCATCAACCAAAAACTAAAAACCATCAACCAAAAACTACCGCAAATGCGACGCCCGCTGGAACTCCTGCGTCCGGATCATCGCCAGCATCCGCTCGAACGTGGGGCGGTCGAAGAAAAGCAATAGGGGCAGCTCGATGTGGCGCGTTGAGTCCTGAAACTGCGTCACCACGGTGAACACGAGCGGCTGCACCTCGGCGCCCGACGTATGAATGAGCGCGTGCAGCGACGACGCCATATCGGTGCCGGGGGTGGTGGGTGGCGCCCCGTAGACCGCCACCTTGAGCAGGTTGGCGAGCTGCGTGACGAGCGCGCCCGTGATGATATTGCTCACTTCGAGCAGTAAGGAGCGCTGCATCTCACTGAGATTCAAGGTCGCCTCGGTCTTCACCCGCAGGCAAACTTCGCTAAGGCGCTGGATGTGCTCCGGCGCGAAGGCGAGCAGCGTAGCGCCATTGAAATCCCCTTTAATATCCGACTGCACTAGGAAGTGATTCGCGCCGTAACCGCTCACCAGCTCCAGCATCTCCGGGACCGACACGATAAGGACGTCCGGGATCGAGAGCAAGACACGTCCCTGCGCAACGATTGCGAATGAATCGGCCGCACGGGCGAGGCCGATGTTGAGGATTTCGCGAATGATGTCTTTTTCCACAATGGTCAGAGAATCAGGCATAGGACAGAGCGGCTTAGCGGACGTGGGAGAGGAAAGTAGGCGACGACGACGGCGACGTATCACCCAGTACGCGAGCGCGCTGCGCGGCATACGGCCTACTACGACGATTCTGAAGAAACAGCGGGAATCGGGACACCATTAAGCTTCCGTGAGTTTACGAGCCATCGTGAATGGCCGGGTGAGAGCGGGAATGTCGAGCACGACGCACACGCGCCCGTTGCCGAGCGTGGTGAGGCCGTTATAGAGGTCGATGAGGTCGAGGGGCTTGCTGACGGGCTTCACGACGATGTCTTGCTGCCCCAAAAACCGTTCGACCAAAAGCCCCACCCGCCGGTTGTTGTGCCGCACGATCACGACCGGATACGGCGGCGCGCCGAGGTCGGCGCGCTCAGTGAGGCGACGTAGGCCGGAAGCGCCTTCCAAGAGGCGCCGGAGCGGCACGACGGGGAGCGATTCTTCGTCGTAAGTGGCCATCAGGACCGGCCCGGCCGAAAACAGCTCGTGTTCGCGCAGCGACACCACGTTCTCGGTATAGGTCAGCGGAATGGCGTAGGAGGTATTTTCTTCTTCGACGAGGAGCGCCGGCTTGACGGCAATCGACGCCGGGAGCACCAGGGTGAACGTGCTGCCGTGACCGGGCGACGTTTCGAGCTTGAGGCGCCCGCCGAGGCTTTCGACGGCGAGCTTCACTACATCCAGCCCGACGCCGCGCCCGGCAAACTCGGTTACTTCGGAAGCCGTGGAGAAGCCCGGCTCGAAAATGACGTTCAGGATGTCATCGTCGGCGAGGGCGCCTTCTTCGATTTCTGATTCGGTGGTGGCGTTTTCGGGCGCCACGTTCGGGCGGCCGTCGGCGCTCGCCAAGCCTTGCGCCACGGCTTTGCGCCGCACGGCGGAGCGGTCGATGCCGCGCCCGTCGTCGGCGACGGTGATGATGACGCGGTCGCGGTCGGTTTCGGCGCCTAGGCTAATCGTCCCGACCGGCGTTTTGCCGCTTGCGGTGCGCTGTTCGGGCGTTTCGAGGCCGTGAGTCACGGCGTTCCGCAGCAAATGGAGCAGCGAATCGGCGACGAGCTGAAGGACGTTTCGGTCGATTTGAATATCCTGCCCGCTCAGCACCAGATCCACCTGCTTGCCCTCGGCGCGCGCCACATCGCGCACCACCCGGGGGAACTTGCTGAACAACGATTCCACGGCCACAAGCCGCGCATCCATCACCGAAAACTGAATGTCTTCGACGAGGCGGAACAGGTGGTCGGAGAGCTGCGTGAGCGCCGGATGGTCCAGCTCTCGCGCCAGCGTACGAAGGCGGTCGCGGTCGAGGGTCAGCTCGCCGGTGAGCGTGAGGAGCGTGTTGAGTTTCCGAACGGGAATGCTGATGACGTCGGAGAGCGCGAGCGCGGCGGGGCGACTGCCGGTCTGGCCCGGCTCGGTCCCGGCCGCGACGGCGGCCTCTACTTCCGTCACCTTAACGGGCGATGTGGGCGCCGCCACCACCCCCAACGGCACCTCGTCGGACGGCTGAAGCGTATCGAGGCGCTGAATCAGCGGCGAGATATCCGCCGATGCCGCATCCGGCGCCAGCTTCACGGCCTGCACCAGCGCGCTCAGCATATCGATGCCCTCGAAGAGCGTCGGGGCGACGGCTCCCGCGAACGGCAGCTCGCGGGCGCGCAGACGGCCGAACACGGTTTCCAGCGCGTGCGCTAGGTCGGCAATCGTCTGAAAGCCGGTCGCGGCGGCCGATGCTTTCAGGTTGTGGAGCAGCCGAAAGCTTTCGGCCACGGAATTTTCATCGGCCGGCGTACGCTCCAGCTCGCTGAGATGACGGCCCAAGGCGTCGGCTGTTTCCAACGCCTCGGCCGCAAACAACTCTCGATATTCCTGCTCCCGCGGTTTCATCGGTGGGCACCACGCGGCGGGCTGCGTAAGCGCAACCTGCCGGGTTCGGCGCTAGATTTTAGGCGGCGGAAGTAGTTGAAGACGTCGATTCGAGCAGCTGCCGCACGACTTCCAGCACGCGCTCTTCCGAGAACGGCTTCACCAGATAGGCGCCCGCACCGGACGTCAGGGCTTCGTTCACGATGACATCCTGCCCAACGGCGCTCACCATCACGATTTTCAGGTCCGGCTGTTCCGCCCGAATGCCTTTCAGCACGTCGAGGCCGGTATTGTCGGGCAGAATCACGTCGAGGGTCACCAAATCGGGGCGCGTTTCGCGGGCCATCTGCACGGCTTGCTGGCCGGTAGCGGCTTCACCGGCTACCTCGTAGCCCGCGTCGGTGAGGATGTTGCGGAGCATCGTCCGCATATAGAAAGAGTCGTCGACACTGAGGATGCGCTTGGTCATCGGGGAATGGAATGGTCAGTCAGATGAGATGAAACAGACAGTAACGGCGGGCAGTCAAAGCGGCCCGGTTACGTCCCGCGCTCTCCACCCCCGGCTGCCGGTACGGATTCGAGCGCAGGAAGTTGCAATATTTCTTCCGGCTGCAAGAGCCGGTAGAGGTCGAGCAGGATAATGATGCGGCCGGAACCGTCCGGAATCCGAATCAGGCCTTCGATGTACTTATCGTTGATGGCCGGGAGCGTTTGCAGGAAATCGGGCGCCCGTTCGAGGAGCGCGACCGGCACCGTCGTCGCGAGCGGCATCGTGCGGACGAGGATGCCGATGGCATAATCGGCCGCTTCGACCACCAGCGTGTAGGTGCGCGGGTCGTTCGGGTTGGCGTCGGTGAGGGGAATGTTGAAGCGGTCTTCCAGATCGAGGACCGCAATCAGCTCGCCCCGGATGTTGGCTACGCCGCGCAGAAAGCTCGGCGTGCGCGGCATCCGCACGACTTCCGGCGTGACCGTAATTTCCTTCACCTGCCCGATCCGGACGGCGTATTCCTCGCGGCCGAGCGGGAACACGATGAGCTGCATCATCGGCTCAATCTTCTCCGGCGCCCGCCGCACGACAGGCTGGAGCAAATCGGGCGCGGGTGCGCCGGAAGTCGGCGCGCGGCGCTCCGACGCCGACGCGGACGAACCACCAGCGGCGCCGGACTCGGGAGTAGGTAGGGGTTTAGGAGCCATTGACTTCGTCGTTGTCGAGAGAGACAATTAGGGGAGACAATTAGCTGTTGGCCGCTTGGTCGGTGGCTTCGTCGGTGCCCGGCGTGGTGCCTTCACCGCCTTCGAGCTGGCCCTGCGCGTTGAGGCGCCGGGCAACCAAGCGTCCGCGCGGCTGCAAAGGGCGCGGCGTGGACGTCAGGCGGAAGGTAGCGAGACCGGTTTGCAGGTCGTTCGCAATAGCCGTGAGGTGTTGCGAAGACGTCGTCAGCTCCTGCATCGAGGTCGAGAGCTGCTGCGCCGTCGCCGACACTTGGCGCGTGCCCGACGCCGTTTGCTCGGCAATCGCCACCACTTCCTCCACGTTCCGGACCACGTCGCCGATGCTCGATTTCTGCACTTCCGTAGCCGCCATAATCTCCTGCGACGATTTCAGCGTATCGCCCGACGACGACGCAATCGCCTTAAAGGCGTCCGATGCGGCGAACGTGGCCTGCTTGCCGCGCGTCACGCGGTTGTCCATCGTCGCGATAGCGGCAGCGGCCGACGCGGTATCCTTCTTCACGTCTTCGAGCAGCGTCGCAATCTCCGAAGCCGACTTCCGCGACCCTTCCGCGAGCTTGCTCATCTCCTGCGCTACCACCGCGAAACCGCGACCGTAATCACCCGCCCGCGCCGCTTCGATAGAGGCGTTGAGGGCGAGCAGGTTCGTCTGGAGCGCGATTTCGGTGATGATACCGAGGGCGCGGCTGATTTCCTGCGAGCGCGTGTTCAGTACCTCAATCGTGTGCGCCGTTTGGGTAGCGGCGGTGGAGATTTCCTCCATGTTCCGCACCACTTCGGCCACCGTTTTCAGCCCTTGCTGCGACGATTGCTCCCCTTGCACGGCCGCGCGGTTTACAACTTCGGCTTTCGCGGCGGCTTCGCGCGTGCTCTGCATAATCTCTTCAATCAGGCGGAAGGCCTGGTCGGTCTTTTGGGCCTGGTTTTGGGCGCCTTCGGCCATTTGCTGCATCGCACGGGCCACGCTGGCGGTGGTGCGGCTCATCTGCTGGCCTTTGCCCACCATTTCCTCCGAAGAAGCCCCCACCACTTCAGCCGAAGAGCTGATTTGGCCGAGCAGGTCGTTGAGGTTTTCGAGAGCGATGTTGAGCGCGTTCGACATTTCGAGCGGGTCACCCGACACGTTGCCGGTCACGACACGGTCGGTCAAATCCGACTCCGATACCGCCCGCACGACCCGCGCTACGGCCAGTACCGGCTGCGCGATGGATTCGAGCAAGGCGTTGAGCGTATCGGCCAATTCTTTCCACGCCCCCGATACGCCGCTCACCGTCGCGCGCTCCGTGAGCTTGCCTTCGGCACCCGCCACGCGGGCCACCCGGCTGACTTCCGATGCGAGGCGGTTCAGGTCGTCCACCATTCGGTTGATGGTTTCGGCGAGGTCGGCCACTTCGCCGCGGGCTTCCAGCGAGAGCTTTTGAGTCAAGTCGCCTTTCGATACCGCCGTCACGATTTTGATGATGCCCCGCACCTGCGTGGTGAGGTTCGAGGCCATCGTGTTTACGTTGTCGGTGAGGTCTTTCCAGACGCCCGCCACGTTCGCCACCGTCGCTTGCCCGCCGAGGCGGCCTTCGGTACCTACTTCCCGCGCCACGCGGGTTACTTCCCCGGCGAACACGTTCAGCGAGTCCACCATCTGGTTGAGGTTCTGCTTCAATTCGAGCAGCTCGCCGCGCACGTTAACCGTGATTTTCTGCGAGAGGTCGCCGCGCGCTACGGCGGTTGCTACGTTGGCGATATCTCGCACCTGACTGGTCAGGTTGCTCGCCATGTTGTTCACGTTGTCGGTCAGGTCTTTCCACGTTCCGGCCACGTTCGGCACGTTGGCTTGGCCGCCGAGCTTCCCTTCCGTACCTACTTCCAACGCCACCCGCGTTACCTCGCCCGCGAACACGTTCAGCGAGTCCACCATTCGGTTGAGGTTGTCCTTCAGGTCAAGCAGCTCGCCTTTTACATCGACGGTGATTTTCTGGGAGAGGTCGCCTTTTGCTACGGCGGTTGCCACGTTGGCAATGTCGCGCACCTGACTCGTCAGGTTGCTCGCCATCGTGTTCACGTTGTCGGTCAGCTCTTTCCACGTCCCGCGCACCCGCGGCACGTTGGCTTGGCCGCCGAGCTTCCCTTCCGTACCTACCTCGCGCGATACCCGCGTCACTTCCCCAGCGAAGATGTTCAGCGAGTCCACCATCTGGTTGAGGTTCTCCTTGAGCTGCAACAGCTCACCTTTTACATCGACGGTGATTTTCTGGGAGAGGTCGCCTTTTGCTACGGCGGTTGCTACGTTCGCGATATCTCGTACCTGACTCGTCAGGTTGCTCGCCATCGTGTTCACGTTGTCGGTCAGCTCTTTCCACGTACCCCGTACGCGTGGCACGTTGGCTTGCCCGCCGAGCTTCCCTTCCGTTCCCACCTCCCGCGATACCCGCGTCACCTCGCCCGCGAACACGTTCAGCGAGTCCACCATCTGGTTGAGGTTTTCCTTGAGCTGCAACAGCTCGCCGCGCACGTTAACCGTGATTTTCTGCGACAAGTCGCCCTGCGCTACGGCGGTTGCTACGTTCGCGATATCCCGCACCTGACTCGTCAGGTTGCTCGCCATCGTGTTCACGTTGTCGGTGAGGTCTTTCCAGACGCCCGCCACGTTCGGCACGTTCGCTTGCCCGCCGAGCTTTCCTTCGGTACCTACTTCCCGCGCCACGCGGGTCACCTCCCCGGCGAACACGTTCAGCGAGTCCACCATCTGGTTGAGGTTCTGCTTGAGCTGCAACAGCTCGCCTTTTACATCGACCGTGATTTTCTGCGAGAGGTCGCCGCGTGCAACGGCGGTACCCACGTTGGCAATGTCGCGCACCTGACTAGTCAGGTTGGCGGCCATCGTATTCACATTGTCGGTGAGGTCTTTCCACGTTCCGGCCACGTTCGGCACGTTCGCCTGCCCGCCGAGCTTCCCTTCGGTACCCACTTCCCGCGCCACCCGCGTCACCTCGCCGGCGAACACGTTCAGCGAGTCCACCATTCGGTTGAGGTTTTCCTTGAGGTCTAGCAGCTCGCCTTTTACATCGACGGTGATTTTCTGCGACAAGTCGCCGCGTGATACGGCGGTTGCTACGTTGGCAATGTCGCGCACCTGACTGGTCAGGTTCGCGGCCATGTTGTTTACGTTGTCGGTGAGGTCTTTCCAGACGCCCGCCACGTTCGGCACGCTCGCCTGCCCGCCGAGGCGGCCTTCAGTACCTACTTCGAGTGCCACGCGGGTTACTTCCCCCGCGAAAACGTGCAGGTTGTCAATCGTGCGGTTGATGGTTTCAGCCATCACACGGAAGTCGCCGGAGACCGAAATCTGGAACGACGTGTCCAGGTTGCCGCGCGAGATGTCTTTCAACACCTTGCCCACTTCCAACACCGGCACGGCGATAGAATCGACCAAGCCGTTAATATTAAGGAGCATATCACGCCAGAAACCATCGGCCTGCTGCACCGAAGCGCGCGCCGACAGGTTCCCCTCCACCCCCGCCACTTTCGAGATGCGCGACACTTCGCCGCCCACACCCGAAATCATCTGCACCATGGAGTTATACGCCTCCGCAATCTCAGCGAAAATATCGTCCGACTGCTTCGTGAGGCGCACCGAGATATCGCCGCGCTTGAACGCATCCAGCGCGTAGAGCACGCGGTTGAGCTGCTCGTTGATGTACTCGGGGTCTTGGTTGGCGTAATCGCCGAGGCGCGGGGCACCGCTCTTGCGGGTCTTGCTGCCATCGGAAACGATGGTCGTGGACGACGGTCCGGCAGGTCCGCGCGGCCCGGCTATGCCCGTGGCGCCGGTGGCTCCGGCCAAGCCAGTAGCTCCGGCTAGTCCAGTGGCTCCGGCGGCTCCGGCTAACCCAGTGGCTCCGGTGGCGCCGGTTACGCCGGTTACGCCGGTTATGCCCGTTACGCCGGTCACGCCCGTTACGCCCGTTACGCCGGTGGCGCCCGTAGCTCCGGTGGCCCCGGCTAGTCCAGTAGCCCCGGCTAAACCGGTGGCTCCGGCTAAACCGGTGGCTCCGGCGGCGCCCATTCGGCCTTCGGCGCCGCTCTGGCCCGCAGCGCCTACTGCGCCGGTGCGGCCTTGCTGCCCGCGCCCGACTTTGCCTTGCTCGCCGGTGGTGCCGTTGGTACCGCGCCCGCTCGGCCGGGTGGCCTGACGGTTGGCGGCTCTAATATCGACCTCATCAGCGGGTGCCGGTGCCGACGGAGCGGGCGTATTCGGCATTTTTTCAGCAGGTGCCCCAGCCTCGGGGGCGACACGGCGGCTGGGGCGTTTCTTGTCGGCGGATGCCATAGGAAATTCGGTGAGGAGAGATGCAGGGGAAGAGGAGAAGCAGAAAACGAAGGTAGGGGCGAAACAGAGTGTGTGGTGACCCAAAGAGCGCCAAATAATGGGCAGGGGCCACCGGGCGCCCTCAGGGTCAATGAACGACCGTGAAATCAGGGTTGATCGGCTGCGCTTCTACATCGGGCAGGGTGATGCCCATCAGCTCGTGTACGCTCACCCGGATGGAATGCGCGAGCTGCCCGGTGCTGATATCGTTGATATCCCAGCCGAACGGCTCTTCGATTTCCTCCGAGATCAGCTCAATCCCAATCAATACGTACGCCGCGAACAGCACGGCCGGAATCGTGAAATATCCCCACGAATCGAGCAGCGCTACCGGCATCAGCATGATATAAACCGAGATGAAGAGCTTGATGAAGAAGGAGTAGCTGAACGGGATCGGGGTGCGATAGATGCGTTCGCAGCCGCCGTTGATCTGGAGCAGCCGGTCGTGCTCCGACTGCCACGCCAGCAAGTGAATGTCGGCGAAGACGCCCGCCCGCCGCAGCTCCTCAAACCGCACTTGCATCTCACAGGCAATGGCAGTGGGCTTGTGCCGCTGCCGCGCGACGGCCTTGTGGACGGTCGGCTCCATTGGTTCGAGCTGCCGCAGATCGACGCCGCCGCGCAGGTGGTCGCGCAGGGCACCGGCGTAATTGGTGAGCATCCGGGCGAAAAAGAGGCGGTTGCGCTCATCGTCGGGCGGCAGCACGGAATGGGCGAGAATGGCACAGTTGCGGCACGCCGAAATCAGCGAGCCCCAGAGCGTGCGGCCCTCCCAGAAGCGGTCGTACGCCTTATTCGTCCGGAAAGCGACGAGCAACGACAGCAGAATCCCGAGCGTGGAGAGGTACGACGGATTCACCGGCGGGCGCTCCGTAAGGAAATGCAGGTCGATTACCGCAAACGCCGTGACATACAGCGCCACAATCACGAGCTTGCCGCCGAGATCCTTAATCGTATCGCTCTGGTGAAACTGCCGAATCAGCGACAGCCAGTTACCGGATTGGTAAATAATCATTCAAACGCTTGGAAGGATAAAGGCGAGAGAGCGCACAAAACCGGGCGGGGCCGTGTACGCGGGGCAACCAGATTGGGTTGTAAAGCGCGCCTCCTGTAACAGGCCCACACGGGTTTTGGCCCGACATTGCGCCGCACGGCCCTGAGGGCGTTGCGACAAGGATAAAAATTCATCGGAACCGCCCGTACCCGAACAGTCGTTAGCTTTGCGGCCCTTTTGAAGGGCGCTCCTCGCATCACGGCTCATCACGGGCATTCTATATTCCTCCTCCCCGCCCCCTATGGCGAAAAACCTTGTTATCGTTGAGTCACCGGCCAAAGCCAAGACTATCGAAGGCTATTTAGGCCCGGATTACGTGGTGAAGTCGTCCTTCGGCCACATCCGCGACTTGCCGAAGGACAACAACGCCATCGACATCGCCAACGGCTTCAAGCCGACGTACGTGGTGTCGGCGGATAAGCGCGAGGTGATCGCGCAGCTCAAAAAGCTGGCGAAGGAAGCCGAAGTTGTGTGGTTAGCGAGTGACGATGACCGCGAAGGCGAGTCGATCTCGTGGCATTTGGCGGAAACCCTGAACCTGCCCGTCGAGAAAACGCGACGCATCGTGTTCCGCGAAATCACGAAGAGCGCCATCCAGAACGCCATCGCCGCGCCGCGCACGATTGACTACAACCTCGTCAACGCCCAGCAAGCGCGCCGCGTCCTCGACCGCCTCGTCGGGTTCGAGCTAAGCCCCGTGCTCTGGCAGAAAGTGAAAGCCGGGCTGAGCGCAGGCCGGGTGCAATCGGTTGCGGTACGGCTGGTTGTGGAGCGCGAGCGCGAAGTGGCACGGTTCCAAGCCACCAGCGCGTTCCGCGTGCTCGCCGAGCTGCGCAACACCGCCGGACGCGCCGTGCGCGCCGAGCTGCCGCAACGCTTCAAGACCGCCGCCGAAGCCCGCAAGTTTCTGCAAGGCTGCATCGGGGCCGATTATAAGGTAGAGAATCTGGAGCAGAAGCCGCTCCGGCGCTCCCCGGCGCCGCCGTTTACCACGTCGACGCTGCAACAGGAAGCCGCCCGCAAGCTCGGCTTTTCGGTGAGCCAGACGATGAGCGTGGCACAGAAGCTCTACGAGGCCGGGAAGATCAGCTACATGCGGACCGACTCGGTGAACCTTTCGCAAGAGGCGCTTAACGGGGCTAAGGTGCAGATTGAGAGCGCGTACGGCGTCCGGTACGCCCAAACGCGTATCTACAAGACGAAGGTGGCGAGCGCGCAAGAGGCCCACGAAGCCATCCGGCCAACGGATTTCTCGGCCGTGAAGGCCGGGGGCGATTCGGCGGAGCAGCGTTTGTATGACCTGATTCGGAAGCGCGCCATCGCGTCGCAGATGACGGATGCGGAGTTCGAGAAAACCACCGCCACCATCAGCATCAGCACCCGCGTGGGGCAGCCGCTCATCGCCACCGGCGAGGTGACGACGTTCGAAGGCTTCCTGAAAGTCTACGCTGAAAGCACCGACGAAGAGCCGGAACCCGATCCGGACGCCAACGAAGGCGGCTCTCGCCTACCGGCCCTCAGCGTCGGCGAGCGCCTTGCTCCCGATAACCTGCACGCCACCGAGCGCTTCACGCAGCCGCCCGCCCGCTACACCGAGGCGGCGCTCGTGAAGAAGCTCGAAGAAATGGGCATCGGCCGTCCGTCGACTTACGCGTCGACCATCAGCACGGTACAGAAGCGCGGTTACGTGGAAAAAGACGCCCGTGAAGGCCGTGAGCGCAAGTATCAAGTGCTCACGCTCCTCGGCGACGACCTGACGGAAGAGACCAAAACCGAGATTACGGGCGCCGAGAAAGCCAAGCTTTTCCCGACCGATACCGCGATGGTGGTGAACGACTTTCTGGTTGAGCACTTCCCGATGATCGTCGATTTCCAGTTCACAGCGAAAGTCGAGAGCCAGTTCGACCGCATCGCCGACGGCGAGCAGGAATGGGTCGATATGCTGAGCGGCTTCTACGGCGGTTTCCACGAAACCATCGAGGCCGGAAAGCAGATTGAGCGCGCCACCGTCAGCGGTGCCCGCGAGATCGGCACCGACCCCGCCAGCGGCAAGCCGATTACGGCGCGCTTGGGCAAGTACGGCCCCTTCATCCAGCTCGGCGACAGTAAAGAGGAAGAGGAAGCGGGCCGGAAACCGGTCTTCGCAAACCTCAAGAAAGGGCAGTTTCTGGAGTCTATCACCCTTGAGCAAGCGCTTGATTTGCTCCGGCTGCCGCGCTCGGTGGGCGAGTTCGAGGAGAAGGAAATGATTGTCGGGGAAGGGCGTTTTGGCCCTTACGTGCGCCACAACAGCAAATTCTACTCGCTTCGGAAAGAACAGGACCCCCTGACCCTCACCACTGACGAAGCCGTCGAGCTGATTCAGACGAAGCGGCAGGTCGAAGCCGAGCGCCTCATCAAGGGCTTCGACGAAGACGCCACGATTCAGATCGTGAACGGCCGGTTCGGGCCATACATCGTGGCGGGCACCAAGAACGTCAAGATTCCGAAGGGCGAAGAGCCCCGCGAGCTGACCCTCGAACGCTGCCGCGAGCTAGCCGACGCCACCCCCGAAAAAGCTGCCAAAGGTCGTTTCGGAGCCAAAAAAGCTGCCCCCAAAGCCGAAACCCCGGATACCGACGCGCCCGCCAAGAAAGCCGCCAAAAAGCCTGCGGCGAAAGCCCCAGCTAAGAAGGCGGCCGCCAAAAAGCCCGCTGCCAAAGCCGCTCCCAAGAAAGCCGCCGCGCCGCGCAAGCCCGCAGCCAGCTAGGTCGTTTTCCGCCCAAACGCCCCGCCGGAACCCTTCCGGCGGGGCGCTACTTTTACGGCGTTATGAAGCTGACTATTGAAGTGGAAGACCGGTACGTGAGCCGCTTTATGCGGCTGCTGTCCAACCTGCGCTACGTACGCCTGAAAGCCCGCACGATGGATGTGGCGGAAGCGGCTCCGGAAAAGCCTGAACATTCGGCCGCTACTTCCGACGATTCCACGCCCGCCGAAACCGCTCCGTTTCAGTTTACCCGAGTTTCGGGGAAGTGGGATGAGCCGGATTTTGACTTCGCCGAATTTCGTCGAAATGCGTGGGGCCGCAACCTATGATTCTGTGCGACACTAACATTTTAATCGACCTGCTTCGGCTAAATCCGGTGCGAATCGGGCAAGTTGATCGCTTTTTACCGGGGCAGCTCGCCATCAGCCTCGTCACCGAAGCGGAGTTGATTAATGGCGCTCGGAACCAGTCGGAGCTGCGCGGTATCCGGCAAAATGTGGCGGGTTGCATCGTGCTACCCCTCACCGAATCCATCGGCCAAGCGGCGATTGATCTGATGTATCAATACCGCCTCAGCCACTCCCTCGACTTTGCCGACGCGCTCATCGCCGCTACCGCCATTGCGCACGGACTGCCGCTGTTTACGCTCAACCGTAAACACTTTCAGTACCTGCCCGGTCTGATCATCTACGAACCGTAACCCGCTCGCTTCCCACTCTCCGCTCGTGAAAGTCTACACCAAAACCGGCGATACCGGCCTTACCTCGCTCATTGGGGGGACGCGCGTCCCGAAATCGAGCCACCGCATCGACGCCTACGGCACCGTCGATGAGCTGAATTCATGGATTGGCTTGGTGCGCGACCAAGAAGTGAATACCCCCCGGCGCGACCTTCTCAAAGAGATTCAAGACCGCCTTTTCACCCTCGGCTCCGCCCTCGCCACCGACCCGGCCGCGCATTCGCGTAAGCCGCTCCCCGCGATGATTCCGACGGATATCACGCGGCTGGAAACGGCCATTGATGAGATGGACGCCAACCTGCCGCCGCTGCGCGAGTTCGTGTTGCCGGGCGGTCATCCGGCCGTCAGCTACTGCCATCTGGCGCGCACCGTCTGCCGTCGGGCCGAGCGTCTCGTCATCGCCCTGCACGCCGATGCGCCCGTAGAAGAGCTGATTATCACGTACCTCAATCGCCTTTCCGATTATCTGTTCGTCCTTTCCCGCGCCATGGCGCAAGACTTGGGCGCCGAGCAGGTGGTCTGGAAACCGAGAATCTGACGTCGGAAAAGACGTCAAATCTGACGCCCAAACGCAGCCTTTTGCGTTCGGCCCTTCCCCTTTCTACCTCTCCCCGCCTCCGTACCTTCGTTCAACCCAAGCCTGCCGCCATGCTCACCGTTCAGCCTGCCGAAATGACGATTGACATTCACCCCTCCCCGACGTCGCGCTTGCACGAAGTCGATTTCGATCACATCGAGTTCGGCAAGGTGTTCAGCGACCATATGCTGAGCGTAGACTTCACGAACGGCGCGTGGCAAACCCCGACCATTGAGGCCTACGGGCCGGTTATGCTCTCCCCGGCTACGTCGGCGCTGCATTACGGGCAGGCGCTTTTTGAGGGAATGAAGGCCTACAAGCAAGCCGACGGCCGCATCGTGCTGTTCCGCCCCCTCGACAATCTGCGTCGCCTCAACGCCTCCGCCGAACGGCTCTGCATGCCGACGCTGCCGGAAGAAATCTTTATGGAAGGCCTCAAAGCCCTCGTCCGGCTCGACCACGACTGGGTGCCGTCTGCCGAAGGCACGTCGCTGTACATCCGGCCGTTTATGTTCGCCACCGATGCGTTCATCGGCGTGCGGCCGTCGTCGGATTACAAGTTCATCATCTTCACGTCGCCGGTCAACGCGTATTACTCCACGCCGCTGCGCGTGCGGTTCGAGCACCATTACGTCCGCTCACCCGAAGGCGGGACCGGCTTCGCGAAATCGGCCGGGAACTACGGCGGCGCGATGCTACCCACCAAGCTGGCGCAGGAAGAAGGTTACCACCAGCTCCTCTGGACCGACGCTGCTGAGCACCGCTACATCGAAGAATCCGGCACGATGAACGCGTGCTTCGTCATCGACGGCAAGCTCATCACCCCCGCCCTCTCCTCGTCGATCCTCGACGGTATCACCCGGCGCTCGGTGCTGGAGCTGGCGCGCCACTGGGGCGTGACCGTGGAAGAGCGGCGCGTGTCGTGTGAGGAGATTCTGGTTGCCCTCGAAAGCGGCACGTTGCAGGAAGCGTTCGGCTGCGGAACGGCGGCCACCATCGCCCCCATCGTCTGCATCGGCGACCGTGGCCGCGATTATCACCTGCCGCCGCTCACGCCCGAATCGCTCGGCGCCCGCCTCGGCCACGCCCTCGACGCCATCAAGCTCGGGCACGCGCCGGATATTTTTGGCTGGCTCGAAACGGTGTAGAAACTGAGCCTTGTCGTGCCAGTCGCACCTGCGCCATCGGCACGTATCAGTCTCGTCCCCAATAGCAAATCAGAGCGGCAAGCCGTCGCTTCTGGCTTTTTTACTGACCCCAATGACTACAGATCAGGTAAAAAACCTGAAAGGCCGCGTCGAGGCTTTGAGGAGGTATCTTTGACTACGACGCCAAACAAGCGCAGTTAGCCGACATCGATGAGCGCGCCGCCGCGCCCGGCTTCTGGGACGATTCCAAGGCCGCCGAAACCGTGATGCGCGAAGCCCGGGCCGTCAAAGCCTGGACGGTGCCGTGGGAAGAAACCCACCGCACCGTCGAAGACCTCGACGTGATGCTCGAATTTCAGCGCGAAGGAATGGCCACGGAAGCCGAAGCCGACGCCGCCTACACCACCGCACAGGAGCTGATCGAGAACCTCGAATTCAAGCGAATGCTCTCGGGCGAGGAAGACGCCCTCTCCGCCATCATCGAGATCAACGCGGGCGCGGGCGGCACCGAAAGTCAGGATTGGGCCGAAATGCTCCAGCGCATGTACCTCATGTGGGGCCAGCGGCACGGCTTCTCGGTCCGGGAAGTCAGCCGCACCGACGGCGAAGGCGCCGGAATACGGTCAGCGACGGTCGAGATTGAGGGCGAATTCGCGTACGGCTACATCAAGGCTGAGACGGGCGTTCACCGTCTGGTCCGCATCTCGCCGTTTGACTCGTCGGCGCGGCGGCACACGTCGTTCGCGTCCGTCTTCGCGTACCCGATGGTCGATGACTCAATCAATATCGAAGTCAATTTGGCTGATATCGAGTGGGATACCTTCCGTTCGGGTGGCGCCGGCGGGCAGAACGTCAACAAGGTCGAGACGGCCGTGCGCCTCAAGCACGGTCCGTCGGGCATCATCATCGAATGCCAGATCGAGCGTTCGCAGCTCATGAACAAGGAGCACGCCATCCGGATGCTGCGCTCGCGGCTCTACCAGCAGGAAATCGACCGCCGCAACATCGAGCGCGACAAGATCGAAGCTGGCAAAAAGCGGATCGAGTTCGGCTCGCAGATCCGCAATTACGTCCTGCACCCCTACAAGCTCGCCAAAGACCTACGCACCGGCGTGGAACGCACTGACGTTCAGAACGTACTCGATGGCGACATCGACCCATTCATCAAGGCTTTTCTAATGGAAAGCTAAACCTGATGCAGATTTAGCAGTAAAAGCGACGGTCGGCAGCCTTTTTGGTTGTCGACCGTCTTCTTTTTGGGTTACGTTCCACGACGCTTCAGTATCCAAGGCACTGAGAGTCTGCTATGTACCGAAAAGGCCAAAATACTCGGCTTGCAGCATTTCTTTTCCGGTCTTAACTTAGTCTTCATAAAGCGGCAAACGGCCGCTTTCCACCCTACTTTTTTCCATTCACTTCAAAAAACACTTTCATGCAGATGAGAAGACTACTTCTTGTATGTCTGGCTTTGCTATTCGGCATATTGAATGCCGCCGCGCAAACCCGGGCTATTACCGGTCGGGTGACTGACCAGAACAACGAGGGGCTACCCGGCGTAACGGTGCTCGTGAAGGGCACCTCCGTGGGCACCTCAACGGGGGGCGACGGCTCGTTCTCACTTTCCGCACCGGAAACGGCCACGACGCTCGTGTTCAGCTACATTGGCTTTGCCACGGTAGAGCGCCCAATCAGCGAGAACGTAACCGTTGCAATGGCGACAGACGCCAAGCAGCTCGGTGAAGTAGTGGTAACAGCTTTGGGCGTGGAACGGAACCGCAATTCGCTGGCCTACTCCGCTACCCAGATTGACGGTACCGACGTTACGAAAGCGCGTAACCCGAATGCCATCAACGGTCTATCTGGCAAGGTGGCTGGTCTGAACATTCAGCAGTCCAACGGCTTAGGTGCATCTACGAACGTGACGATTCGGGGCACCAAATCTCTCTTTGGTAATAACCAAGCGCTGTTCGTCGTGGATGGGGTGCCAATCAGCAACCAGAACACGAACTCGCTTGACCAGCGCACTGGACGGGGTGGCTATGACTACGGTAACGCTGCCGCTGATATCAACCCTGATGACATTGCTTCAACAACGATTTTGAAAGGAGCGGCAGCTACTGCTCTATATGGATCGCGAGCATCGAACGGCGTTATTCTGATCACAACCAAGAAGGGCCGTAAAGGCTTAGGGGTGACCCTCAACTTGGGTACTACGATTGGCAAGTTCGATAAGAGCACCTTCATGAAGTACCAGAATAAGTATGGTGCTGGCTATTATCCTTTCTACGGACCTAACGAGGATCAGTACTTCAACGAATTGCCAGATGGCAGCTTGGTAGTGCCATTCTCGGAAGATGCGTCATACGGTGCAGCTTTCGACCCAAATCTCAAAGTGCTACAGTGGGATGCGTTCTATCCAACCGAGCCTGGTTTTGGGAAAGCACGTGCGTGGACGGCGGCAGAGAATGGCCCAGAAACGTTCTTCCAGAACTCGGTTAACACTAACAATAGCGTTACCATCGACGGTGGCAACGAAATGGGAACCTTCAAACTAGGGTACAGCAACATCCACGATCGGGGTATCTTGCCTAACAGCAAGATTAACAAGAACGTGGTCAACTTTGCCGGCTCTCTCAATTTGACGTCAAAGTTGACGACGAGCGTATCGGCCAACTTCTCCAAAGTTGATGGCTTAGGCCGTTATGGCACAGGATACGGCTCAGGAAACCTCATGACCAACTTCCGTCAGTGGTGGCAGACCAACGTCGATATCAAGCAGCAAAAAGATGCCTACTTCCGAAACCGTGAGAACATCACTTGGAACCGGACGTCAGCAAATAATTCAAACGCTATTTATTGGGATAATCCCTATTTCACGCGTTACGAGAACTACCAGAACGACTCACGCTATCGGCTTTTTGGCAACGTAGCTGCCAATTACAAGGTAACTGATTGGTTCAGCGTTTTGGGACGTGTCACAATGGACACCTACGATGAACGCCAAGAAGAACGTCGCGCCATTGGTGGTACCACGAACGATGGACCAGCATATTACTCGCTTTACAACGGCACTGCTCGCGAGTACAACTATGATCTTTTGGGAAACTTCAAGAAAAATTTCTCTGAAGACTTCAGCTTGCAAGGGGTGGTTGGAGCCAACATGCGTCGGCAGTACTTCAACAACGTTCGCTCGCAAACGAACGGGGGGCTTATCGTGCCACGTCTCTATTCCCTCTCAAACTCGGTTAATCCTCTCTCGGCTCCAATTGAGAACGATCAAAGCATCGGGGTAGACGGCATTTTTGCCAACGCCACTTTGGGCTACCGAGACATGCTGTTTCTGGACCTGACGGGCCGTCGCGATAAGTCGACGACGCTCCCAAAAGGCAACAACACCTACTTCTACCCGTCGGCTTCGGTGGGCTTCGTCTTCTCCGAGCTGCTTAAGGATACTCCTTGGTTGTCTTACGGAAAAGTCCGCGCTAACTACGCTCAAGTGGGCAACGATGCGCCTATCTTCAGTGTAACTGATACCTACAATTACGTCCTAAGCGATGTAGATGGCAGCCAAGTTTCCACCTTTGGCTCCACGGCACTGTTTTCAGTGAGCAACACTAAAAACAACCCGAACCTCAAGCCCGAGCGCACCAAGAGTACAGAAGCAGGTATCGACCTTGCCTTCCTGCAAAGCCGGGTCGGCTTCGACTTCACGTACTACAAACAGAATACGGTCGATCAGATCATTCCAGTGAACGTCTCGACGGCTACTGGATATTCTTTCCGTTATGTGAACGCAGGTGAAGTTCAGAACAAAGGCGTAGAGATTGGTGCGTTTGTAACCCCGATCAAAAACGACAACTTCTCCTGGACGATCAACGCCAACTGGTACCGCAACCGCAATGAGGTGGTATCGTTGTACAACGACCTTGATAACCTCGTTCTGGCTACCTACCAAGGTGGCGTAAGTTCGAACGCTACTGTAGGCCAGCCTTTCGGTACGCTGCGTGGTGAAAACTTCGTTTACAAGGACGGTCAGAAAGTAATTCTCCCGAATGGACGTTACGCTCGGAGCACTACTGCCAACGAAGTAATCGGCAACCCAACTCCCGACTGGAAAGGTGGCGTTTCAAACACGGTGGCCTACAAAGGGGTATCTCTTTACTTTTTAGTGGATATCAGAAAAGGAGGCGACGTCTTCTCGCTGGACCGCTACTATGGATTGGCAACGGGCCTTTCGCCAGAAACTGCTGAGAAAAACGAACTCGGCAATGAGTCGCGCTTACCCCTCTCGCAGGGCGGTGGGGTAATTTTGGATGGCGTGCAAGCCGACGGCACCAAAAACACGGTTCGTATTGCCAACGAGCAATTCGGCCTGTACGGCTATCGCCGTAACCCAGCTGCTGGTTTCATTTACGATGGTAGCTACGTGAAGCTTCGCGAAGTCGCCTTGACTTATTCCATCCCGTCAGCACTTTTGGCAAAAATTGGTGGTTTCAAGGCTGTCGACGTTTCCATCGTAGGTCGCAACTTGTGGATTATCCACAAAAACCTGCCAATGGCCGACCCCGAAGAGTCTCTCAGCTCTGGCAACCTCGGTCAAGGGTATCAAAGCGGTGCTTACCCTGCTGTTCGTACCCTTGGTGGCAACATTCGTCTCAGCTTCTAACCGCGCTTATTGCCTTCAATGAAAAAGATTCTGCTAACGGCTTTGTCCGCGCTGGTGCTCGGCTCCGTGACTTCCTCTTGTGTCGATTCGCTCGACGAATACAATATTGACCCTAAGCGGCCAACTGAAGTGCCTGCTCCTACTCTGTTTGCCAATGCTGAACGCGAATTGGCACGTACGGTAGGTGGAGCCAGCGTAAACCTTAACCCATTCCGGTTGTACTCACAGTATTGGGCGCAAACGACGTACATTGACGAGAGTCAGTACGACATCAATACGCGTTCAATCAACCGGACCTTCTGGAATACGCTTTACCGCGATGTATTGCGCGACTTGGAAGAGTCTAAAAAGGTCGTATTGGCAAACTCCATTTTGGATGCCAAGGTCAAAGCGAACCAGCTCGCTGCAATTGAAATTCTGGAAGTATATACTTGGTCGGTACTGGTAGATACGTTCGGGGATATTCCCTATTCCCAAGCCTTGGATTTTAATCAGCCACAGCCTAAATACGACGACGACAAGGCCATTTACACTAGCCTTTTCGCCCGTCTAAAAGCTGCTACCACCGCATTAGACGCATCCGCTGGCTCGTTCGGAGATGCTGATCTGATCTACGCTGGGAACGTATCGAAGTGGATAAAATTTGCTGCGTCACTCCGCCTCCGAATGGCGGTTACGGTGGCTGATGCTGATGCTGTCTTGGCTCAGACGAACATGCCTACTGCCAACGACGTAATAACAGCCAATTCTGAGAACGCTCAAGTGCGGTTCCTTGGCGCTTTCCCAAGCACCAATCCGCTGTTCGAAGACCTGGTGTTGAGCGGCCGTAAAGACTTTGTGGGCACTAATACTTTCATCGATACGCTGAAAGCTTTTTCAGACCCACGTCTCGACGAATATTTCGCCCTTCCAGAGGATACGACAGTGTTCTTAGGAGGTATCTATGGGGTGGGCAACAGCACATCTGCTTTCTCTAACCCAGGACCGGCTCTAACTGACCCTACACTCCCCGGCGTATTAATTTCAGCAGCAGAAGTAGAATTTTTGTTGGCTGAAGCAGTTGAACGCGGTTTGATCAGCAGTGGTACGGCGGCCGATCATTATGCTGCTGGAATCCGAGCTTCGGTAACTGATTTTGGCAATTCGACGGCCGATGCTGATGCGTACTTAGCTCAACCTTCAGTAGCTTATGCAACTGCTCTTGGTGACTTTAAGCACAAAATCGGTCTACAGAAGTGGATTGCGCTGTATAACCAGCCGACTGAATCGTGGAAAGAATGGCGCCGTTTGGATGCCCCCGACTTGGTAGCACCAGCCGATGCCTTGACTGCTATTCCGTTGCGGTTTACCTACCCTGTGGTAGAGCAAAACCTCAATACTTCGAACTATAACGCTGCCGCGAACGCAATTGGAGGAGACAAAGTCACCACGAAAATCTTCTGGGACAAGTTCTAGTATTCGATTGAAGTTGATTAAAAAAGGCCCGACTGCTCACGCAGTCGGGCCTTTTTGCTTTGAATACCATCCGTTGCCTTACCCCAAATCCCGCAAGCTCACCACCACTTCCACCCCTCCCCCACCGCGCAAAAACGCTGCGATACGTGGGGCAGCAGCTTCCGGGCTGACCAGCTCGCCATTCGCATGGTAAGCCCGAAACTGTTCGACTTGGGAAAACGCCCCAGCATCGGCAGCGCGAATCTGCTCCTGCATCTGCGTATCGAGGACGCCCGGCGAGAGAGCGTAGATGCGGACGTGCGTGTGCCCGAGTAGCGTTTGCTCGGCGGCGGCGGTGAGGGTGAGCATTTCGAGCGCCGCCTTGGAGGCGCAGTACGCCGCCCAGCCGTCGATGGGCCGCCGGGCGGCACCGCTGCTCAGGTTGAGGACGGTTAGCGGGATGCCGCGTTGGGTGTATTGGGCGAGAAACGTGTTCATGAGCATCGCCGGGGCGAGGACATTGACGTCGAAAACCCACGTGAAGTGGCTGTGCGGCTGCTGCCCCAAGTACCCGATATCGCCGAGAACGGCGGCGTTGTTGATGAGCGTGAGGCTCTGGGCGTCCTCGAAAGGGAGGAAAAACCGCTGTAGATTATGCTCGACGGCGGTTAGGTCGGAGAGGTCGAGGGGTTGGTGGTGGTAGCGCGGATGCTGAATAGTGGAATGGCGCGAGATGCCCCAGACCACCGTGTCAGGGGCTTCGAGAAGATGCTCGGCCAAGGCGCGGCCCAACCCACGGGATGCGCCGGTGATGAGGTAGTAATGCATAGCAGGGGAATGGAAGAGGGAGAGCTTTACGATCTGGCTTTACAGAATAAACTCGCTCACGTCGCGTTTCTTCACCAGCCCGGCGAGGCGCTCGCGAACTAAATCGGCGGTGACGCGGATTTCGGAGTTCGGACCGATACGGTCGGGGACGTCGAAAAGAATGTCGCTCAGCAGGCGGCTCATGACGGTTTGGAGCCGCCGGGCGCCGATATTTTCCACTTCCTCGTTGAGCTGAAACGCTACTTGGGCGAGGGCGCGCAGGGCGTCGTCGTCGTAGCTGAGCGTGACGCTCTCTGACTGTAAAAGCGCCTCGTACTGGCGCGGGAGGGCGTTTTTCGGCGTCAGCAGAATCTGATAGAAATCGTCTTCGCTGAGCGGTTGCAGCTCAACGCGAATCGGGAAGCGGCCTTGCAGCTCGGGGATGAGGTCGGAGGGTTTGGCGACGTGGAAGGCGCCCGCCGCGATGAACAGGATATGGTCGGTCCGGACGGGGCCGTACTTGGTGCTCACCACCGAGCCTTCGACGATGGGCAGCAAATCG
Source organism: Hymenobacteraceae bacterium (assembly GCA_031397815.1). GTDB lineage: Bacteria > Bacteroidota > Bacteroidia > Cytophagales > Hymenobacteraceae > JANNMJ01. The sequence goes on along the minus strand of JANNMJ010000226.1, from coordinate 24,044 downwards.
CGCTGCACGCCTTCGCGACTAACATCCGGCCCGCGCCCGCCGCCGCCACCGCTCGCGCGGCCCGACGACGCGACTTTATCGATCTCATCAATAAAGATGATACCGGCGTTTTCGGCGTGCCGAATCGCTTCTTCCTTCACTTCGTCCATATCGATGAGCTTCGCCGACTCTTCTTCGAGGAGCAGGCGCCGGGCTTCCGCCACGCTCACTTTACGGGTGCGGGTCCCGCCGCGCGGCATCATCGAGCCGAGCATATCCTGCAAGCCCTGCATCGCCGATTCATCCATACCGGGCGGCAACATCATGCCGATGCTGGTCGGGCCGTTCTGCTCAACGGGAATCTCGATTTTGCGGTGATCCAGCTCCCCGGCGCGCAGCTTGTCGCGGAGACGCTCGCGGGTGCGGGCGTTGAGGTCGGCGTCGGAGGTTGGGGCAGTGGTGGTTTGGGTTTCACTTTGATCGAGCGAGAAAATATCGGACTCAGGCTCGGGCGTAGTGGGGCGAAAACCGGTCGGCGATTTTACGGGAGGAATCAGGGCGTCCAGAATACGCTGCTCAACGGCTTCCTGCGCCTGCGCGCGCACCACTTGTTGCCGCCGCTGCCGCACGAGCTGCACCGATTGCTCGGCCAAATCGCGCACCATTGACTCCACATCGCGCCCGACGTACCCGACTTCCGTAAACTTTGAGGCTTCGACCTTCACGAACGGCGCATCCGCCAACGCTGCCAACCGCCGGGCGATTTCGGTTTTGCCGACCCCCGTAGCGCCAATCAGCAGAATATTATTCGGCGTGATATCGGCCTGTTGCTCCAGCGGCGCCTGCAAGCGGCGCCAGCGGTTACGGAGCGCAATCGCGACGTGCCGCTTGGCCTCGTGCTGACCGATGATGTACTGATCAAGTGCCTCGACGATGCGCGAGGGAGTGAGAGAAGCGTCCATTGACTGCGGAAAATACGGAGCAGATACTGTAAAAAAAGCCGCCAAAGCCTGCCGGATGAAGGCGCCAAGCCGGGAGCAACGAAGGTAGCGCCGCGCCGATACCGCGCCCGATTCCATCAGTAAGCCGCGCAGATTCAGCGCGTCTGGGTCGACCTTTGCGGCCCCTATTCCGCCTGCCCAATGACGAAAACCCCGTTCCTGATTTCGCGTCGCGCCACCCTCACCGGCCACCGCGATTGTGTGTACGGCCTCACCGAAGGCGCGGACAACCAGCTTTTTTCGGCGGGCGGCGATGGGCTGATGGTCAGCTGGGATTTGAGCGCCCCCGACCCCGACGCCACCGGCGAGCTGGTGGCGCAGGTAGTGGGCGCATCTGTGTACGCGCTGCGGTACCGGCCCGCGACGAATCATTTGCTGGTCGGGCACAACGGCGAAGGCGTGCAGGTGGTCGATCTGGCGAACCGGCAAATCGTGCGGGCACCTGCCCTTGGCGCAACGCCCATTTTCGATTTAGCGCTGAGCGAGCGGCTCGGTCGGGCGTGGGCGGCCCTCGGCGACGGCTCCCTCGTGGAGCTGGATTTGCAGACTTACGCCGTCCGCCGACGGGTGCCGTTGAGCGGCGGCAGCTTACGGACAGTAGTGGTGGCCGAGAGCCGGGGCGAGCTGATTGTGGCCGGTTCGGATCACCGAATCCGCATCCTTGATGCTGATTCCCTTCAGATTAAGCACGAATTAATCGCGCATACCAACTCCGTCTTCACCGCTGCCCTCAATCCCGACGAAAGCCAGCTCGTAACCGCCGGGCGCGATGCCCAGCTGCGGACGTGGGATGCCGCTAACGGTTACGCCCCCGTCAGGAGCGTGGTGGCACATTTATTCGCGATTCATCACGCGGCGTTCAGCCCCGATGGCGCGCTCATCGCCACGGCTTCCTTGGATAAGAGCATCAAGCTGTGGTCGGCGCGGACGGGACGGCTGTTGCAGGTTCTCGACCGAGGGCGCGCGGCGGGCGGGCACGGCACTTCCGTCAACCGATTGGTTTGGCCGACCGGCCGCCGCGAACTAGTTTCGTGCAGCGACGACCGAACGGTCGCGATCTGGTCGCTCACGCGCCGCGAGTAGCGGGTCAGCGGGCAATGAGCGAGCAATGAGCGGGCGCTTCGGATGGCCCGAAAACCGCCGCGAGTGCAGGTGCCGACGACCTCACAAGAGTTGACGAAATCTGACGGGAGCTGAATTCCCATCGGCCCCGCCCTTTCGCCCGCTTGGCCCGCGCGCTCCGCCTTTTCAACCGCTTTGCCGCCGACCCTTTTCCCCTCTTCACCCCCCATGCGTATTACCCCGATTGAGATTCGCCAGAAAACCTTTGAAGCCAAAGCGTTTCGTGGCATCGATAAAGACGAAGTTCAGGCGTTCCTCTCGACCCTCTCGCAGGAGTGGGACAAGCTGTTAGAGGAAAACCGGCAGCAGAAAACCGCCTTGGAACGCGCCGAGAGTCAGGTTTCGAAGATGCGCGAGGTAGAAACGGGCTTGTACCAGACCCTCAAAACCGCGCAGGATACCAGCGCCTCTATCACCGACAAAGCACAGCGCGAGGCCAACGAGCTGAAAGCCAGCACCGAGAAACAGGCTACCTCGCTCCTCGCCAACGCCAAGCAGGAAGCGGAGCAGCGCTTGACCGCCGCCCGTCAGGAAGCCGACAAGCTGTTGGCGGATGCGCGCTCGACGGCAAAAAAACAGCTCGACGAAGCGCAGAAAGAATCGGAGCGCATCACCGGCTCGATGCAAACCCGCCTCACCGACCTCGAACGCGAGTACAAGCAGCTGGAAGGGCATTTCGACAAGCTCGTGACCGACCTGCGCACGACCGCGAACGGCGTCCTCGAACGTGCTGAATCGGCCAAAACGCTTCGGGCGAAGGCGGGGCCGTTGCCGGTCGCGCCGAAACCTGCCCCTATGGGCAACCCCACGCCACCGGCTGCGAATAAGGAGGCAGACAAGCCCGTCGTCTCACCTTCTTCTCCCCCGCCCGCCGAAATGCCTGCTACCGCTGTTGCCCCTGCCCCACCGCGCCCGGCCGTCGCCGCGCCCGCGCCCCCGGTCGACCGCCCGACTGCGGGTGGCCCGCACCCCGGAATGCCCGAGATTGCGCCGATGCCCGGCCCGGCCACCGTGCCTTCGCCCGGACCGCCGACCATCGACCCGCCGCGCCCCGATATCGTCCCTACGCCGTCCGCACCGCCCGTCGAGCGGCCGCTGCCCGAGATTACGCCGCAGCAGCCGCAACCGGTTCAGCCGCAGCCGCTCCCGCCTACCCCATCGCCGGCGCCGCCTGACCAGCCCGCGCCCAGCCCCGTGCCCCAGCCGATGAGTCAAGATGCCCCCAAGCCCACCACCGGCGGCTCCTTCTTCGACGAGATTTAGGCTGATTTCGCTCCCTATTTTCACGCGCCCGGCCGGATGTCATATCCGGCCGGGCGTGCGTTATTTGGGGGAATGCTAACAATGCACTTTTAGACCCATCTGCCCCATTCTGGTGCCGCTCTACTACCTCCCGCCCTACCTTCGGCCCGTGGCACAGCAACCGACGCTCAATCAGCCCTCTCCCGCCGCCCTTGATTGCGTGGCGCTGGAGGGAATGGAATTCTTCGCCTTTCACGGCTTCTACGATGAGGAGCAGAAGATCGGCAACAAATACGGGGTAGACCTGCGGGTGTACGTCGATCTGTCGGCGGCGGCGGCGACGGACTCGCTGCCGCGCACCATCAACTATGAGCAGCTGTACGCAGCGGTCCTGACGGAAATGGCCGTGCGCGCACGGCTGCTGGAACACTTGGGGCAGCGGATTCTGGACCGGGTTTTCACCCTGTTCCCGCACATCGAACTGGCAGAAGTGAGCGTCTCGAAATTCAACCCGCCGCTGGGCGGCATCTGCGAGCGCGCCCGCGTGACCCTTCGGCGCAGCCGGAGCTAGGCGTTCGGAAATCCATCTGAAATAACGACAAGGCTCCCCTCTCCTTTGGTGTGGGGCTGGGGGTGAGGATTCACGGCAATCGGCCGCACCCCGATTCAGCGGCTAGCGGCGTCAAAAGAGCAGATATTTTTTTGACGAAGGAGGCAACGAAACGTTTCGTAGATGTATCCTTCGCAGCGGAGGTCGCACTGGGGCTGGCTTCCGCAGCTATCCTCTTCCACCGTGCTGAACCGTCTGAAACGAATACGAGCTGTTGCGCTGACGCTGGGGGTGTGGCTCCTGCCGCTGCTGACCGCCCACACCGCCTTTGCGCAAACGGCGGCACCGGCGGTGGCGGCCACCGAGGCAGCCACTCCAGCCCCGAAGCGCGAGCTGGCGGCGCAGCGCATCACTGCCGCCATCAAGCTCGACGGCGCGCTCGATGAGGCGGCGTGGGCGACGGCGGCCATCGCCACCGCCTTCACCGAAACCCGCCCCGCGCCGGGGCACCCCGAGCGCCACCCGACCGAAGTGCGCGTGCTCTACGACGATGTGGCCATTTATTTCGGCGCCGTGATGCACGACGTATCGCCCGATTCCATCTTCCGTGAGCTGGCGCAGCGCGATGATTTCGCGAACTCCGATTTCTTTGGCGTCTTCCTCGACCCCTACACCGACCACCTCAACGGGTACGGCTTTTTCGTGACCCCGGCGGGCGTGCAAATGGACGCCCGCTACTCCAACGGCGGCGACAACAGCGGTGAAGATTTCTCGTGGAATGCGGTCTGGGAGAGCCGCGCCGTCCGGCAGGGCACCGATTGGATTGCGGAAATTCGGATTCCGTATTCCGCCATCCGTTTCGCCGCCGCCGCCGAGCAGCACTGGGGAATCAATTTTATGCGGCAGCGGAAGAGCACGAACCAAGGGTTTTTCTGGAATCAGGTGAAGCCGAAGGTCAATGGCTTTGTGAACCAGTGGGGCACATTGACGGGGCTTGAAAACCTGCGTCCGCCGCTCCGGTTAGCCCTTTCGCCGTACGTATCGGGCTATATCAACCACGCCGGGCAGCCCGCAGATGGCGCCCGCGCCACCAGCACCGCCATTAATGGCGGCGTGGATGTGCAAGTGGGCTTGAGCGAGGCATTCACGCTGAACTCGACGCTGGTGCCTGATTTTGGGCAGGTGCAGAGCGATAACGTCGTCCTGAATCTCTCGCCGTTTGAGGTGCGGTATAACGAGAACCGGCCGTTTTTCCTCGAAGGAACCGAGCTTTTCAACAAAGGTGATTTCTTTTATTCACGCCGGGTGGGCGCCGTACCGCTGGGGTATTACGGCGTGGAAGGCCGCTTGCGCGAAGGCGAGCGCATCCGCACGAATCCCGGCGAAAGTCGGCTGATTAACGCCACTAAAATCAGCGGCCGGACGCGCTCGAAGCTCGGCATTGGCGTGTTCAACGCCCTTACCCGCCCGATGTACGCCACCATCGGCACCCCCGAAGGCGGCGAGCGACGCGAAGCCACGCAGCCGCTCACGAACTACAACATCATCGTCCTCGACCAAGCCCTGCCGCGCAACTCCTACGTTAGCCTCATCAATACCAACGTGTTACGCAACGGCGGCACCTACGACGCCAACCTCACCGGCGGCCTCGTGCGCCTCGCCGACAAGAAAAACGCGTGGGCCTTCACCGGCAAAGGCTCGTGGACGCACCGCCAAGGCCGCGCATTCGGCAGCGAGAGCCGCATCGATAACCCAAACGGTTATTCAGCCTACGGAGAGCTGGGCCGGATCAGCGGCACTTGGACAGGGAATATTTACCACGAAGTAATATCGGATAAATACGACCCCAACGACCTCGGCCTTCTCTTCGCTAATAACTCGCGCACGTTCGGCGCCAATCTAAACTATAATCACCCGGATAAAATCTGGAAGCTGAATAACGTGTACGGCTATAGCGGCGCGTATTATTCGCGCCTGTTCCGGCCCGACCGTTTTCAGGAGCTGAGCTTCTATGCGGGCGCCAACACCACACTCACGAAAGCGTTTCTGACGGTCGGGCTGGATATCGACGTGAAGCCGATTGTCCGGCGCGATTACTTCGAGCCCCGGCGTGATCCGCTTGGCCCGTACTGGCTGCCGGTGCCGCCGTCGGCGTTCGTGGGCGGGTTTATCTCGACAGATTACCGCAAAAAGCTCGCGCTGGATGTTTCCTTAGGGTATCGGAAGTTCTGGGATGCGCCGTACCGCCGCTGGGCATGCGACTTTTCGGTGGGGCCGCGCTACCGTTTCAACAACCAGTTTACCCTGCGCCACAACCTCGACGTGCAGCTTCGGCGCAACGCGGAAGGCTTCCCCGGAGATTTAGACGACAGCCTCGATGCCGCCTATAAGGGGCAGGTGCTGATGGGCCGACGGCAGCTTCGGACGGTCATCAACACCACGTCGGGGTCGTACATCTTCACGAACCGAATGTCCTTGACGCTGCGGCTGCGGCATTATTATTCGGCGCCAACGTACCGGGGGTTTTTCGAGCTGCGTGAAAACGGCGAGCGCGTCGAGTCGGATTACGCCCGCAACCGCGACGTGACGTACAACGCTTTCAACGTCGATGCTGTGTTCTCGTGGTGGTTTGCGCCCGGCTCGCAGATGACGCTGGTCTGGAAAGACGCCATCGCTACCACCCATCAAGCCGATAAAATCACGCCGCTCTATTTCTCCAACCTCGGCAACACGCTCAACGCGCCGCAGAACAACGCCGTGTCAGTGAAAGTGTTGTATTACCTCGACTATGCCACGCTACGGCGGCGGCGGGCGTAGCGCACCAATCGCTTTTACTGACTGGCACGGCGGCGGGATTCAGCTAATAAAACCGGAGGAATTACTTGTCTGATAGCGCGCAGATCGTTCAGGAAGCGGGGTGCGAATGCTTGGCCACCGGCCGTGCTGAGATGATCGGCGTCGTTGAAAAAAGTGGGATTTTTGATGAACAGGTGGGTATAATCCAGCAGCGTATCCGGCGGGAGGGCGGTGAGCATCGCCCGCATCGGCTGAAGATTATAACACCGGGCTTCGGCGGCAAGATATTCCGGCGTCAGCGGATAGCGCACGCCGATGATGCGGATGCCGTGCGCTCGGCAGAGAGCGCGAATCCGTGCCCAAGAAGCTCGCAGGGTCGCGCTCAGCGCATAATCGCGGCCCAGCAACGATAGGCGACGGTTTTCGACGATCCGGGCGCGCTCGGCGGCGGAAGAAGTCGCCCACGTTTTGCCGTCTTTGGGCCGGAGCATCGGCGGATGCAGCGTGCCCAAACGGCGCTGAATCTGCTCGGAAAGCGCCAAAAACAGGAAGCTGCGGTTACGCACATCGGTCAGGGGCGCGTATTGTAGCGTCCAGTGTTTCAGGCCCGAAATCGAGCGCCCATAAACGGCATTATACGTAGCGCGCGTGGTGCCTAGCACCAAAAGCTGCTCGTTATTGACCGGCTCCCGCGCCACGCCCGCCACGTGATCGTCGGCTTCGAGAATTAAATATTGGGGCATTATTCCCCGCTCAATCGAGTGCCGCAGCTTCAGCTCGGTATCGCGCAAGCCATCATTCCCGAATGCTACGCTCGTGATGGAATCGGGCAAAGTGCCGTCGGGGAAGGCGTTGTGCGGATGCGAATCGCCGACGATCAGGACGCGTGTTTGCTCCCGCGAAAGGGCCGCGAGCGAGCGCAGGTACGTTTCCGTCGGCTGACGCATCATCTGCCGCCAACGGTAATGCAGGTAGCCTTCGAGCGGCCCCACCAGCGCCAATAACAGCAGCAGCGAGCGCACCAGCCGACCGGCCGACGGTGAGGCGACGTTAGCTTTCATCAGAAATAAAGCCAGGCGAGCAGCGCATCAAATTAAAAGCGGAAATAAAAAAAATCGGGGTCGGCCGAGGCATACGCGCCGAGCAAAATGCTCAGAACAAACGTGTAATACACCGACCAGCGCACCCAGCCCGACCGCGCCCAGAGCCACGACCGCATCGCTACGCGCCCCTGAAGCCACTCGACCCCAAACAGCGCCCCCACGCCGAGCATCGCCAGCGCGAGCTGCGATTTCGGCAGCCCCAACGTGCCGATCATTTCCTTGATGTTGGTGAAAGAGGTGATCTGCGTCCCCAAATCAGCGAACATGTACCCCAGAATATGGCGCGCCTGACTCAGCGTAGCACATCTGAAAACCGCCAATGCCCAGCCAAATAGCGCCATCGTACACGCTACATTTAGCACGGTGTGCAGGCGCGGCCACTGCATCAAGCCGACCGCCTCGGCTAGGCGTTGGCGCACCGGTCGCGTGATCGCACCCCCCACGAGCAGCAGGCCGTGAATGGCGCCCCACGCCACCACGTTCCAAGCGGCGCCGTGCCATAAGCCGCTGAGCGTGAATGTCATCAGCAGGTTGCCGTATTGCCGGGCAGGGCCGCGCCGGTTGCCGCCGAGCGGCACGTACACGTAATCGCGGAACCACAGGCTGAGCGAGATGTGCCAGCGTTGCCACAGCTCGCGCATCGACTCGGAGAAGTACGGCCGGTCGAAATTCTTCATCAAGCGGAAACCCATTACTTCGGCCGCACCGATGGCGATATCGGAATAACCCGAAAAGTCGCAATAAACCTGAAGCGTAAAGCAAGCGGTGGCGAACAGAATCGGGAACCCGACATACTGCGGATAATGGTCGTACACCTGATTCACGACGACGGCCACGCGGTCGGCAATCACCACTTTCTTGAACAGCCCCCACGCCATCAGTACTAAACCGCTCCGCAAATTCTGGTAGCTAAACGTCTGTTCGGCGTGCAGCTGCGGTAGCAGATGCTGCGGGCGCTCAATCGGGCCAGCCGCCAGCTGCGGGTAAAACATCACGTACAGCGAGTAAATCCCGAAATGGCGCTCGGCGGGCTGATGTCCCCGGTACACCTCAATCGTGTACGACATGGCCTGAAACGTATGAAACGAGAGGCCGATGGGCAGCAGAATCGTCAGGTACGGAATCGGGTTGTGGCCGCCAAAGAGCGAGTAGAGGCCCGAAATGTTGTCGTTGAGGAAGTTGTAGTACTTGAAGACCGCCAACACTCCCACGTTCGCCACCAACGACATCACCAGATACCATTTTCGTCGCTTCCCGTGGGCCTGCGCAATCTGAATCCCGGCGACGTAATCGATGATGATCGTGAAGAACAGGATCAGGATGTAGACCGCCTTGAAGAACATGTAGAACACGCACGACGCGGCCAGCAGCCACCACCACCGGTGCCGGTGGGGCAGTAAAAAATACCCCAGCGTGACGATGGGGAAAAAGCAGAGGAATTCGACGGAGTTGAAGAGCACGGCGGCGGAAGATAGGCGCTACCCGACGGCGGTAACGGCGATCAGGCACAAAAAAAGCGGCGACACAGGCTTAGTCCTGCGTCGCCGCCCTTTGGCATCAGCTAATGACTGAGCTTACATATCCGTCTGCGGCTTGCCGATCTTGAAGCGTAGGAACCCGCCCACGAGCGACAGATACGGATTTTCTTCCCCGAAATAGCCCAGCACATCGCGCGTCGCCAAGCCGCCTTCGTAGGTTTTCGAGACGATGGCGATGCCGAGCGGAATGCTCGTGCCGAATCCGCCGCCGCCGCTCACGCCGGTGCTCAGGTGCAGCCACGGCACGGGCTTGTAGGTGACGCCCGCGCCAATCAGCGCCGAGCGGTAGGAGCCAGCAATCTTGTTATCGAACGGCACCAAGCCGTCGATCCCAACCGAAAGCTTCTCGCCGAAATCAGTACCAGCGCCGAGACGCATGCGGGTCGGCAGGTCTACTTTCCGCTCACCGGCGGCTTGGTATTGGAACGGGGAGCTGTAATCCTTTGAGTTGACTTGGAAGCGTTTCATCGACTTCCAGAAGTTGTAAGTGATTGGTCCGGTGTAGTTGCCATCAGCCGATTCGTCATCGTCTTGACCAAATTTTTGAAGTTCTTGATCAACAATAGATACCGAATTGCCCTTCCACGTCATTTTCCCGATATCGACCACTGATGCACTCAAGTGGTACTTCCCTGCGACAGTAGCGGCTAAGCCGATATCGATGGCGCTACCGCTACCAACGCTAGGGAATTTTGCTGAAGTGCCTGCATCTGTTTTATATCCAAATTGGGGCACTTGAATCAGCGAGGTCGGATAACTGGCATCGAATACCGGTGATAGTGCACTGTATGCAGAGAGCGTCTTGCCATCCGACTGCACATCCAGAATGCCGATGCCGCGCAGATACCGGTAGCCGATACCAGCGGAGAGCGTCATTCCTTCTCCCTCAAACAACTGCCGACCGTAGCCGATGTTGAACTCCTGTACGGCCTGAATCTGAATTCGAGTGTCTTTCAGAGCAGCCGATACCAGCGGAAAGTTGCCGCCTTTGGCCAAGCCTTCGCGAATAACAGTAGCGTTATTACCCGCAAAGATCATTTCCGCAGCATTTTTATTCAAATCCGCCGAGCCAATCATCCGGTAGCGGGTATTGATGGCGATGCCGCCAAACTTCGGGTTGTAATACGAGATGGCAAACGCCGTGAAGTCCATTTGAACGTTCGCGACGTTCTCGCCGGTGAATGCGTTAATGATCTTTTGGCGCTCGGGTGAGATCGGATTATTAGGTGTCACACCTTCATCGACACCGTCTTTACGCGCAAACTCCTTCTCCGTATTGAAGATGTAATCGTTGAAGACCGAGCGGGGAGCCGTCTGCGAACTCATCCCGACGCCGAACTCGCCGAGCGTGAACGCTACCTTCACGCCGGTAGCGCGACCGAGGTTGGCGGGGTTGATGCCGAGGGCCTGAAACTCGGTGGCAAACGCATTGACCGCTCCGCCCCTACCCGTAGAGGTGAAGTTGGTCAGCTCGTTTTGGGCGTGGGCCGGAAGCCCGACCGCCAGCGCCAAAGCCGCCGCCAAGGGCGCGCGCTGGGTGAGCAAGGCGACGAGTAGCGATTTTTTCATGGAAGTTTGGAGCTGAAATCAACAGCCGCCCCGCGCTGAAAAAATGAGAAGGAAAAGAAAGTCGAACCGCCAGTTTCGCCAAATGTACTATACTCTTTCTTGGATTCGCGCTAATTCCCTCTAATTCTGATGCGTGCACCCCGCTGGTCTGCCGAAGAGTTTGCTACCCGCCTACGCAACCCCCACGACCGGGTGGCGCTCGGGCGCGCCGTGACGTTAGCCGAAAGCACCCTCGCCCCCGACCGCGCCCTGGCCGCCGATATCGTGGCGGCGCTCGGGCCACCGCCGCGCCCAGCCGTGCGCGTGGGCCTGACGGGCGTGCCCGGCGTAGGCAAAAGCACCCTCATAGAAGCGCTGGGGCGACATCTGCTCGATTCGGTGGAGAGCCGCCGCATCGCCGTCCTCGCCGTTGACCCTAGCTCGACGCGGACGGGCGGCTCCATCCTCGGTGATAAAACCCGGATGGCGACGCTCTCGACGCACCCGCGCGCGTTTGTGCGGCCGTCGCCGGCGGGTGGGGCGCTCGGCGGGGTGGCGCACCGCACGCGGGAGGTAGCGCAACTCTGCGAAGCGGTGGGCTTCGATGTGCTGCTGATTGAAACGGTGGGCGTCGGGCAGAGCGAGATTGCCGTGCGCGGCCTCACCGATTGCTTCCTGCTCCTGCTGCTCGCCGGGGCGGGCGATGAGCTGCAAGGCATCAAAAAGGGGATTATGGAGATGGCCGACGTACTGGCCGTCACCAAAACCGACGGCGCCAATGCGCCCCGCGCCCGCCGCGCCGCCCGCGAAGCCGCCAACGCGCTCCATCTGCTCCGCCCGCCCGAAGGCGGCTGGCTCCCGCCCGTCCTGACCTGCTCCGCCACCGACGGCACCGGCATCGCCGAGTTGTGGGCGAAGGTGGAGCAGTTTCTGGCGCACCAGCAAGCGAACGGGCAGTTTCAGCTTCAGCGCCAGCAACAACAGTTGACGGCCCTGCGGGAGCTGGTTCGACAGGAATTAGAAGCTCGTTTTTACGCCCGGCCGGAAGTGGCGGCAGCGGTGGCGGAGCTGGAGACGGCGGTGAGTCAAGGGGCGTTGAGCGCGGGTGGGGCAGCGGCGCGGTTGCTGGGACTGCGAGGTGTTAATTAATAATTAAGAATTAATAATTAAGCCGTTGGAGTTGAGGTAAGCCCGGGGTAGATTTCTGCGAAATCAACCCCAGGCTTTGGAAAAGAACCCCTTTAGAGTACGTTGAGGTGGTTTTGGGACGCAGAGGGGCTACCACTGATTCGGCAGCCCGAGGCGGCTGCGGCCTTCGGGGAGGGCGAGGCCGTCGTCGAGGAAGGTGCTGGCGGGGCCGGGTTTGTTGGGGTCGGTGATGACGCCGAGGAATTTGGCGCCGTCGCGGGCGAGGTAGATTTTGCCGTCGGGGCCGCGCAGGAGGGCGCCGATTTTTTTTGATTTCGAGTGACCTACTATTACGTAATACTGGGCGGCATCGGAGCCGGGGCCGGGCCGTAAATCAAATTGCCACACGACTGACCCGCTCGCGTCGTCGCGGCTGGTGCCGTAGAGCTTGGAGCCGTCTGGGGAGAACTCTACGCCGTAGGCTTCGGGGTAGGATTCGAGGGCGATTCGACCGAAAACCTGTCCGTTGGCGGGGTCGAAATCGAGGACTTCGAACTTGTTGGCATCTTTCCAGAGCGCCGCCGCGAGGTGACGGCCGTCGGGCGCGGCGCGGAGGTAGCCGATGGCTTGGCGACCGGCTCCTGCGTGGGCGGTTCCGGCCGTACTCAGCACGGGTGGCTGCTGTAAGCCATTGGCCGTCAGGAGGACGGCGAGGTATTGCGGCGATTGCCAGCGATGGGCAATGATCCAGACATCCTGCCCGTTGGCGTGGCGGACGGCGGTGAGTTTTTCGGCGACGGGCGAGAAAACCAGCTCGTTCCGCCGGATGATATCGCCCAAGCCGTCGCGCCGCGTCATACTCACCACCGAGTAGCGCAAGCCTTGGTCGCCGCCCTGAAAATCGGTAGTGAAGATGTACCAGAGCGAATCTTGGCCCGGCAGCCGCGCCACCAGCGCGCTTTGGCTGCTGTTCTGCGACCCGCCGAGGTCGCGCCCGTTCGGCATCTTGCGGTGGCGGGCGTCCCAAACGCGTTCGCCGTCGGTGTAAAATAGCAGGCGTCCGGTGGCAGGGTCACACGCCACGGCGCTTCCTTCGACGGTATTCATCGCCGAACCGGCGAGGGGTTGGGGGGTGCCGGTGGAAAAATCAAGTCCGGCGCCGTTGCCGAAAAGCCAGAGCGGCGGCGTGCCTTCGATGCGTTGGGCGTGCGCCCGGCCGCTGCCGCCGAGCAGGAGAAAGAGCGATAGAAACGCGGCGCTGACGCGGAATAATCGGGTTCGAGAGAGGGGTCGCATCGGGGGTAGCAGGCGTATAGCAGCGGCGCATACGCGAAAAGCGCGCCGCACGCCGGAGCTTTGCTGAGTCGTCGGTTTTCAGCCTCTCGTTATGCCTTTTGATTCGCTTGCAAATACTTCCCCAGAGCCGCCGTTGGCGGGCCTGTTCGTGCTGGAGCTTGCCAGTGTGCTGGCGGGGCCGCAAGTGGGGCAATTTCTGGCGGAATTAGGGGCGGAAGTTCTCAAAATCGAGCATCCCGGTACCGGCGGCGACGTCACCCGCTCGTGGCGGAGCGCGGGGGAAAGCAGCGACGGCGATACGTCGGCCTATTTCGCGTCAGCCAACTGGGGCAAGCAATCGCGCCTTCTCGACCTCACCGCCGCGCCCGGTCAGCAGGCGCTGCTCACGCTCGCGGCCCGCGCCGATGTGGTGATTGCTTCCTTCAAGCCCGGTGACGCCGAAAAGCTCCACGCCGATTACGCCACGCTCCGGCAGGCCAATCCGGCGCTCATTTACGCGCACCTCACCGGTTACGGCCCCACCGCCGACCGTGCCGGATACGACGCCGTGCTTCAGGCCGAAACCGGTTTTATGCACCTCAACGCGGCCGTCGAAGACAGCGGCGCAGTCGGGTCGCCCCAAAAAATGCCCGTCGCGCTGATTGATTTACTCGCTGCGCATCAGCTTAAGGAGGGGATTCTCACGGCGCTTTACCGCCGCACGCGCACCGGAACGGGCGCACTGGTGGAGGTTTCGCTGGCGCAGAGCGCGCTGGCCTCGCTCGCCAATCAGGCGACGAACTGGCTCGTGGCGGGCCTCAATCCGCAGCCGCTGGGGTCGGAACACCCGAATATCGTCCCGTACGGCACCGTCCTGACGGCGCAGGACGGTACCCGGCTGGTGCTCGCGGTTGGGTCAGACCGACAGTTTCAGCAACTCTGCGACGCCCTCAACGCACCTGAGCTGGCCGACGACGACCGCTTCCGAACCAACCAAGTCCGCGTGCAGCACCGCGCCGACCTGAACCCGCTGCTGGCCGAAAAAGTGGGCTCCCTCGATGGCATCGCCCTGCTCGCGGAGCTGGAAAAACGCCACGTACCCGCCGGTGCCGTGCGCGATGTGGCGCAGGCACTTGCCACCCCGGAAGCGGCTCCTCTCCTACTGCGCGATGCTACCGGCAAAGCAGGTGGCGTCCGGACCGCCGTATTTCAGCTGGATGGCGCGCCGATGCAGTGGCCGCTCAGCCCGCCGCCGAGCTTGGGGTCGGCTGATGCAGCGCGGGAAGTGGCCGCTGGCTAACGCGTAGGTTTGCGACTGTGTGAACACGCCCGTCAGCATACCCCTCACACTTCCCCATCAACTGTCCTGAAATCAGGAAACCCTCAACGGAATTTTATGACACCGACCGCTCAGTTACTCGAAGACAGCCTGCTGGTAATCTGGAATGACCGAAATGCTGACCGACGCTTGGAAGCGATGGAAAGAACGTACGCATTAGACATTCACTTTTACGAGGGTAATTCAAGTGACGCTGTTGTCGGTTATCAGGCAATAAATGAGCTTATCACCAAAATACAGGCTGAATGGCCAGTTGAATTTGAGTTTGAGCTGACAAAACCTTCCCAAGTAAATCACGCCGCACAGATTATATCGTGGCGCTTGGGACCAAAAGACGCACCACCCGTCGCAACCGGAATGGACGTTGCGACTATCGAAGGCGGCCTGATAAAATCGTTGTACCTGTTTTTGGATGGCGGTATCTAGAGAATACTTAGAGAAGCTGGAAGCATGTAGCGACGAGATGTTATAAATAACCCTACAAAGACAACAAGATGAACTACGCGTTAAAATTATTTTTAATTTTACTCGGCATCTCAGCGTTAGTTATTGTCGGATTTTTTGTTTATCTTAATATAATATTTGATAATTTATTTACAGGACCATTCTACGACAAGAGCGACCTAATCGAGAATTACGAAGAACGAACAGAAGCAATCATTGACGTCAAAAATTACTTTAAGTCGATTCTTCCAGACAGCGCAAGGGTGGATATTGAATTTGAAAACGACAATAAACTAGGAATTTTTCACGTCAGAACAGACAACAACGATCAGAACAACTGGAATTTGCGAATCAAGTCACACAGGGTTGATTCTTTGCTGAGTGAGCTAAAGTGGACAACAAAACAACTCGAAACACTCAAAGAGAAACTAGACAACGCAAACTGCATATCGATTTCGGGAAGAAATCCGGTTGTTATTGGGTGGCAGCGAAGTGGATTGGGGAAATTTAGCTATGATATTTTTGACAACAATCTAAAAGCAAGTCAACTCGAACAATATAATAATGGCTGCACTTACATTTACTACAAAGACAACATAGTTTTGGAATATGGAGGCGGAGCAATTGGCTCACAATGCTTTGCAGAGTTCTATCAAGATAAACGCAAGAACTGAAAGCCGGGGCAGCAGCTACCAAACGGCGTTACCTCACGAGGTCGCTCCAATAACTAGCAATTTGGAGTAGCTAACGAAAGCTACTCCACCCCTACACACGCGCCAACCCCTCATTCGCCGGACCCGCCAACAGCGCACCGGTGGCGGCGAAACGGGAGCCGTGGCAGGGGCAATCCCAGCTTTTTTCGGCGCCGTTCCACGCTACTACGCAGCCGAGGTGGGGGCAGATGGCGGAGCATTCGTGGAGCTGACCGGCGTCGTCGCGGTAGGCGGCTATCTTGGTGAGGCCGCGCCGCAGCACGGCCCCTTCCCCGGCTTTGATTTCTTCGGGCGAGGCTACATCGCCGCCGGTGAGGAGGTCGGTGTAGGAGGCGGCTACGTTGGCGTTTTCGCGGGCGAACTCTTTCAGGGAGGATGCTTTCACCGTCACCCGGCCGGGGTCGAAGAGGGCGGCCCACGGGTTCGGGCGCTTGCAGATGAGGTCGGTGATGATGTGGGCGCCGAGGGTGCCGTGGGTCATTCCGTGGCCGGAATCGCCGGTGATGAGGTAGATATTGGCCGAATCGAGCGGGTTCCGACCGGCGTAACCGAGGGCGTCGTTCGGCTCCAATACTTGTCCGCTCCATGCGTAGGCTCGTGCGCCGAGGCCGTCGAAATGCGCGCGCGCCCAGTCGGTGAGGGCGTCGAACTTCCGGATTGGCTCGGTGTCGGGCTGACCGGTTTTGTGGTCGAGGCCGCCAACGATGAGCAGGTCATCGCCCGCAAACTCCCCTTCGGCGTCGGTCTTCTGGAGGCGGACATAGTAATACGGGTCGGCCGTGTCCCAGTAAAGCCCCGGCGCGATGGACCCGGCGGGCACCCGATGCGCCACCACGTAGGAGCGATACGCGGCCTGCTTGGTGTGCATCACGACGCGGTCGTTGAAGGGCACGTTGGTGGCTACGACAATGTGCGGCGCCCGCACGACTGGCCCGGCCGTGAGCCGCACGAGGGCATCACTGGCATCGCCACCCTGCACTTCGGCTACGTGCGAATGAGCGTAAATCCGCCCGCCTTTCGCCTCGATGGCCCGCGCCAGCCCGACCAGATATTTCACCACGTGAAACTGCGCCTGCTGCGGAAACACCAAGCACGGCCCCGCCCAGCGCACGCCCGCCTGCCCGCTTTCGGCTTGCAGGCGCACGCCCGGTAGACCGGCGCGCAGGGCGGCTTCCAGCTCCTGGTCCAGCTCGTTCTCGTCGCACCCCGCCCCCACGAACAGGTAGCCCGGCAGACGGCGGAAATCACACGCGATATTTTCAGTTTTACTGATACGCTCGATGGTGCTGATGGCCGCGCCGTGCGCTTCCGCCGCCAGCCGCGCGCCGTCTTCGCCGAAGAGTTTTTCGAGCCGATAAAACCGGTCGTCGAGCGCATTGGCGAGGTGCGCCGTCGTGCGGCCCGTTTCGCCGCTCAAAATCGGGCCATCGTCGAGGACGACGACACGCCGCCCTTCCTGCGTGAGCAGATACGCCGTGGTCAGGCCAGCGATTCCGGCGCCCACAATCACCACATCGGCCGTGGTATCGGCGGTGAGCGGCGCAAACGACGGCACTTCGGCCGTGCCGAGCCAGATGGGCTGAGTGGTGCCGGAAGTATGGTCAGAAGCAGAGGAAGCAGGCGCAGCAGTCGATTTCATCAGGAGGAAGCGAAGCAAAAAAGCAAACGGATACCTTCCCTACGGCCGCGCTTGGCGCCAGGTTGGGCCGCACCAAACACAAAAAACCCCGCCGACGCAACGCGCCGACGGGGTTCCTGCCCTCATCAGAGTTCCCCGTTAGTTGAGGGCAAGGGGGGGCTGCTTTTCGGGGAGCAGCACTAAGAGGAGCAGCGCTAAGGAATCAACACTACGGCAGCAGCACTTGGTCGATGACGTGAATCACGCCGTTGGTGGCCAGAATATCGACTCCTGTAATACCGGAGGAGGTGGTGTTGGCGCGGCCTTTCACGCGGGCGCCGCCGGTGGTGGTGATCGTGACGGTGTTGTTCGGGGCCGTGGCGGCGGTGGTCACGGTTTGGTTATTCGTGAGGTCGGTGGAGAAAACCCGGGCGGCGGCGGCGTGGTAGAGCAGCACGTTCCGCAGAAAATCGATGTCGGCCGTGGCGGTGATGGCGTTGATGCTGGCGGCGGTTTTGAATGGGTCGGGCAGGGCGGCGAAGGCGGCATCGGTCGGCGCGAAGACCGTGAAATTGGCGTTCGCATCGGAGAGCGTACCAGCGAGACCGGTCTTCACGACGGCCGCCACGAGGGCCGTGAGATTGGGGTTGCCTTGCGCAATCTGGACGATATTCAGCGTCGGCGGAATCAATACTTTATTGATGACGTGGACGACGCCGTTCGACGCATCCACATCGGCCGTCGTGACTTGGCTGGAGCCGTTGATGAAGACCCCGGTGGCGTTTTTCGACAGATAAATCGTGTTGTCGTTGATGCCCGTCGTGGCCGTCCGCTGGGTGGCGCGGGAGCCGCTGGTGATGGCCGCCGCCTTCACATCGCCCGCAATGACGTGGTAAAGCAGGATGCCGCGCAGCGCCGCGATGGTGTTGGCATCGGTGATAGCGTTGATGCTGGCGGCGGTTTTAAATGGGTCTTGCAGGGCGGCGAACGCCGCGTTGGTGGGCGCAAAAACCGTCAGCTCGGTGGTGCCGCTGAGGGTGCCCGCAAGATTGGTTTTAGTGACGGCGGCCACCAAAGTCGAGAGGTTGGCATTGCCCTGCGCCAACTGTACGATGTTTTGCTGGGTGGGCGCCGGGGTGGGGGTATTATCGTCGTCGTCGTCTTTGCAGCTCGTGGCGCTCAAGAGCAGCGCCGGGAGCGCAACCAACAGAGCCACCCGATTGAGCACGCGGCGAAAAACGGGTTTGACAGCGCCCGGAAGGGCATTTTTGGAGGTAAACATGGAAAGAAACGGGGGGAAATGTGAGAAAAAAATAGACACAAAACGGCTCCCTACCCGCGCAAAAACGCGGGTGTTGCGGAGCGAGATCAGCGGAGAAAACGGGGAGGAACCAGCTCCCCGGAGGTTATCGGCGGTCGGCTGCGGTCGGCTGGAGCGGTCGCCCGCTTGGCGTCCGGCCTCACGGCGGGCCAACCGCCGACTTCCCCCGTTTAGGGACGGGTAACGTGGGCTTTTAAGGCCGCACGCTGATGCAAAAAAATAGGTACCTCGGCACGTGTCGAATGCAGAAATCAATTTCGGAGTCGCGCCTCCGAATTCGGCTTCTATTTACATTGACTGAGGTATTGAGCGAAATACTGCCGGGTCATAAGAAAAAAATGCATAAAATTTCTGCCCGGCATATTTTTATCGAATCTCAAGCCTCTACCGATTACCACCCCTCGCGAGGATACCCTTTGCAGCCAGCGCAACCGGCAGGTTGGCGGCGTCTTTGGCGGCATCTGATGCTCGCGTTACGCACTGGCCGCAATGGGTATCCTCGGCACGGGTTCGCCGTTCGGTCGAAACAGCTCTTACTCGGCGGCCACCACGCTCAGGCGGCGCACCACGGTTATGGGCGTACCCCCGGCCGGGGCAGACGCCGTGGCGCGGAGCGTGTATAAACCCGCCGGCAGCCCCGCCACCGATAGGCGGCGGGCGGTTTCGGGTAGGGTGGCGGTGCGTACTACGCGGCCAACCCCGTCGAGCAAGGCCACGGCCAGCGGGCCGGGCATGGCCGTTTCGAGCGATACCATCTCGCGGGCCGGGTTCGGCCAGAGGGTCGTTTCGGTGGCAGCGGCTGTAGCGGCCAGCCCCGTAGTGCCGCCGATGCGGGTGAGTGCGCTCAGGGCCACGGGCGCCTGCGCGCCGAGCGTAAGGGCGGCATCGAGCCGGATGAGCGTACCGGCAGTCAGGCCGGCCTGCACCCGCACCCGGAACGACACAAAACCGAAGGCACCGATAGTATTTTGGCTATATGGCGGCAGATTGGCGCCATTCAGGGTGAAATCGACCGTGTTTGGGCCGATGGCGAACGTAACCGGGTGCGACGAGGCCAGCACCTGCACCGACCCCCGGCGGATGTGCGCGCCCGCCAGCGTGGCGGCGAGTGCAACGTTGGGCACCGGCGCAGTGCCGTCGTTGCGGAAGCGCACGGTGTATGTCAGCCATTCGTTGGCGGCCACTTGCGGCAGGCTCAGAGACGTGTGATCGACCTCGGCCGTGTGGGCTACGCGGGCGGCCACTACCGGGCGCGGGGCGGTGCTGGTATTGTCGGCGAGGGCGCCGTCGAGGGGCACCGTTAGGTTGGCCACGCACGTCAGGGTGGCAGCTAGGGGCGTGGTGGTGGGCACCTGGAAGGTTACGTCGAAGGCGCGGCTTTCGCCGGGTAGCAGGGCGGGCGCGGCGGTGGTGAGGCGGTGGCCACTAACGGTAGCCCCCGGCAGACTGGTGCCCACGTAGGTCAGACGCGAATCGAAATCGACGGCGACCGTGCTGCCCGCCAGCGGTGCGGTGCCGGTGTTCTCGATGGTCAGGCGGTAGCGAAGCGGTAGGCCGGGCTCGGCGTCGGTGTAGGCGGTGAGGGTGAGGCGACCGTCGGGGCGGTTCGCAATCGGGACAATCGGTACGTCTCGGGTGAAAACGGTACCGGGTAGAAGCACCCGAACCGGCCCCACAATCGGCTGCTGCGACTGGTAGTTGAGCAGAGGGGAGCCGAAGTTAAGCGTGAGCGTATCGGCAAAAAAATCAATCCGATAGTATCCCAGTGAGTCGGTGACGGCGTAAGGGCCGATATTGCTCACGGTCAGCACGAGGCCGGCGGGCGCGGGTAGCTCGGTTGAATCGCGGTAGCCATTGGCATTGGCATCGATGAACACCGTGCCGCTGATGGTATTAGGCACCACTTGCGGTACTCTTAGGCCAATCATAGCCGTAAAGAGCTTTGCGCCGTTGGGGCTGCTCCCGGCTACGGGTGCTACCCAAGGGCCGAACTGCGCCGCGTCGTCGCTGTAAGCGCCGGTTAATACCACTTGTCCGAAGTTGTTGGCGCTGACACTGCTACCCACGTGAAACCGCGTGGTGCCCGTGGCGGCGCCCTTCACCCAATCGGGTACACCCGTTGTGGTGTTCAGACCCAATGCAAAGGGGATGGTATTACCGAGCGTAGGCGGTAGAAAAACCCCACCCGCGCCAAAATTCACGGTATCGCTGCTGGCTACCGTGCCGGCCAGGAAAAGCTGCGAACTGTCGTTGAGGGCCAGGTCGCGCACGTCGAAGGGATTGTTGGTGGTGCGGGTGGTGAATACGCGTGCCCAGGCGGGCGTCCCAGCGGGGCTGAGTTTCGCCACGTATACCGCATTCTGAATGCCGGGGAGCGTAGCCGTCGGTAGCGTGACGGCGGCGCCGTTGAGGGTGAAACTGTTGCTGAATTGCTGCGCGAGGTATGAATTGCCGGCGGCATCAACGGCCAGATGGGGCGGCGAAACCGGGTCGGCGAGCGCCGAAAAACCGCTATGAAATTGCCCGTCCGTAGTGTTTAGCCGTACCCAATACAGGTTGTGGGCATTAGTAGGGCCAGCGCCGATCACGGTGGTAGAAGTGCCCCACGTAAGCTGTCCGGGCAGACGCCCCACCAGCACCACGCCTCCCGTACCGGTTGGGTCGAGGCCGATGCCCGAGGCTTCGCCGCGTATCGCCAGACCACTCGGCGCGAACAGGTGATTATCCGACCCCGTGACCCACACCAGATCGCCGGTGGCGGTGTATTTGGCGCAATACACGGCCCCACTCACCACGGAAGTAGCGAGCAACGACGACCCAATCTGCGCCGTCGGCCCGAAGACCGACTGCGCATCTGCTTCGCCGGTGGCGTAGATGTTCCCGGTAGCATCGATGGCAATGTGCTTGAGGTACCGCACCGAAGGATTACTGCCCGCTAGCCCTTGCTTAGCCCACAGAAGCCGCCCGCTGCTGGTCCACTTGATCAGGAAAATGTCGGTCATCTGCGCCTGCATCGAGAGACTATCGATGAAGATGGGGCCGTTGAACGAGCCGGCAACAACGAGATTACCGTCCGGATCGACGGCTACGTCGTTGACCGTCGCATACAGGCCGAGGTCCTTGAACCACGTCACTTGCCCGTTGGGGGCGTACTGCACCACGCCATTGTGGCGGCCGTCGGGCAGCAGCGTGTTGCCGAGCATCAGGTCGCCCTGGTAACTGAAGGCCATGTACGAATTGCCGGCGGCATCTAGGGCCGAGGCGTTCGACGCGACCGTCAGCGCTGGGCTGACCGGTGTGCTGTACAGGGCCGATGCCCACTGGAAATGGGGACCTTGCAGCACCTGAGCAGCAGCCGGCGCGGTGGCCAGCGAAAGCCCAGCCAACGCCACGGCTATCGAACGCAGCAAAAAACTAGAAACTGAACGCATTGAGATAAGCCTGTTAACGTGTGAAGGAAAAAAAAGACTTTTGGCCGATGGTTGACGGGTGCGCGGCCCGCCGACGTGGCCCGAAGGACGTCTCTGTTTTTGTTGACCGAATTTGATAGCGAAATACTTCCAGCGCAGTCAAAAAAAGTTGCAGAGCCGTGACTACCAGCCAAAAAAACACCTCAACGGCCCAGCTCCCAGCTCAGGCCGCAGTGCGCGGCGAAAGTCCACCGGGGCAAGGGCGCGGTCCGAAGCGGGCCCACGGCCCAACCGCGCGCCGCGCCGCCGGTCAGGAAACTGAGGCGGTCGGTGAAGCGGAACCGCACCTCCAGGCCGGTGGCGAGAGCCAGGCTCACGGGCCGGAACGGGCCTTCGGTGGCGCCGATGCGACGTAGCCGGTAAGCCCCGGTAGCCGCATCGTGGGTGGCGTGATAGCCGCCCCGGAAAAAGAGAACGTGCGCGCCCAGATTGACCCCAGCGCTCCAGCGCCCGCGCTGCACTACCCGAAACTGCGCCGCCAGCGGAACCGACCAAAAGCGATAATCGGGGCGTAAATCCTGTTCCCGACGCTCGGTGCGGGTTTGCGCACTGATGACGACGTTTTCCTTCATCGTGCGGATGGTATCGTGGCGCGTGGTGATGTGGTACGTCGTATCGATGAACGGCACGTACACTGTGGTGTACCCCACGACCTGACCCTGCTGGTTGATGATCGGCTCGGGGCGCCCGATAGAGTCGATGCGGGTCGTAAACGACGAATCACGCGTTTGATGCACCTCGATATTGGCCGTCCAGGTCGTGTCGTGCTTGGCCGAATGATGCACCGAATCAGTGGCGAACCGGAACTGGTCGCGTAGGCGGGTTTCGCCGAACCCGGCGCGGATGGCCCATCGGTCGGTGGGGCGGAACTCGGCGGCGACGGAGCGCGTGGTGGCGCCCAGCAATTGTTCGCGGGTGGTGGCGGGGTTGTGGCCGGGAAGGCTGCCCCAAGCGGTGGTGGTTTCGGCGAGGAGCAGCGCGGCCCAGCGGCGGGTAGGCGCCAGGGATGGGCGCCGGGCAGAATCGGCGGCGGCGGTATCGACAGCCGCCAACTCCGGCGCAACGGCTTGTTGGCGCGCCGTATCGGCTAGCGGCACGGCCCGACGCGCCCGTTCGCGCAGCGTATCCAGCTCCGCCTGAAGCGCCAGCAGCACGGGCTGCTGGGCGGCCACCAGTGCTACCAGATTAGCACGAACCCGGGGCGCTGAATCGGCCCTTACTCCGTTTTCAGGCCCAAGCTTTTCAGCCTGAATGACTGAATCAGTCGCTACCGCTGAAGCCCATAGGGCAGGCAAAGCCGGTATTGCTACGTTGGCTGAAACCGTGGCGGCAGGGAGCGAATTCGTGGCGGCAGGGAGCGAAATCGTGGTGGCAGGGAGTGAAATCGAGGCGGCAGGGAGCGAAATCGGGGCGGCAGGGAGCGAAATCGAGGCGGCAGGGAGCGAAATCGGGGCGGCAGGGAGCGAAATCGGGGCGGGAGGGAGTGAATTCGTGGCGGCAGGGAGCGAAATCGGGGCAGCAGCGCGCAAACTCGTGGCGGCGGGGCGCAGCGTAGCAAAAGCTATTTCCCCAGCAACCGGCGCGGCCATTTGCACCCACGTCACCCACCCGATCAGCAGGCCCAGCAGCAGGCCGAGCACGCCGCCACCGCCGACGTAGCGCGTCAGCCACGGGTTAGGCGCGGGCAGCCGGGGGCTGAGCGCCGCCCAAACTGCGGGCGACGGCAGCTCCTCTTCCTCCGAAAACCGCTGACGCAGATGATCGAGGAACGGGTCTTTTTTAGATTCAGGATCAGGATTCGAGGCCATAACTCAGGGAGTATTCGTCGCGGCGGAGCAGGACCAGAAGGCGCTGCCG
>JANNMJ010000223.1:0-2836 GCA_031397815.1 Hymenobacteraceae bacterium | reverse complement strand
ATGTTGGGGGCCACGATCGATGAGGCCGAACACTTGTTTGCAGTGTGTGCCGACATGATGCGCACGGTGCAGACCATTCCTCAGGTGGTCATCGCGAAAGTGCCGTTCCGGCCACCCCTCCCCTCCGGGGCGGGGAGTTCGTTGGTATAGGTGAACAATACAGATTCCCCAACCCCGAAGGGGGAGGGGTGCCCCGCAGGGGCGGGGTGGGGAAGGCGGTTACGGCAATGCGGTATGGCGGCGGCGGCTGAGCAACTGGCAGATAGGTTCGTATGGCATTACGCAGCCGTGCTACGTGTCGCCCCACCCCGGCCCTTCGGGCCACCCCTCTCCTCCGGGGCGGGGAGTTCGTTAGGAATGAGCTGTTCTCCCTCAAAATCTATTTTCAAGCCCCGCCGACTACACGCGTTCCGCTATTTCTTGACCCAAATCAAGAACCGACGCCCCTCGGCACTCCCACCTTTGCGATACGGTTTGAGCTGCTGACGTTCCTCCTTCTCCCAACCCCCGTAGCTATGCATCGTCGCACGTTTTTGCGCCATACGCTGGCGGCGGCGGCGCTGCCATTCGTGCCGCCTCTTCTGAAAAACCCCATGGATTCCCTCCATGCTTTGTCTGCTGCCGCGATGGCGTTCCCGCCTACGGCGCCGTTGCCGGTGCTGTTCGTGGGGCACGGCTCGCCGATGAATGCGCTCGAAGACAATGCCTTTACGCGGGCGTTGCACAAGCTCGGGCCGGAGCTGCGCGCCACGTATAGCCCCCGCGCAGTGGTAGTGGTGTCGGCGCATTGGCTGACGCGCGGGTCGTTCGTGACGCGGCAGGAGCGCCCGGCCACGATTCACGATTTCGGCGGCTTCCCCGAGGCGTTGGAACGGATGCAGTACCCCGCGCCCGGCTCGCCGCTGTTGGCGCAGGAGCTGACGAAGGTGGTGCCCGACCTCCACGACACCGACGAATGGGGCCTCGACCACGGCACCTGGACGGTGTTGCACCACTTGTTCCCGAATGCCGATGTGCCGGTGCTGCAAGTCAGTATCGATTACGCGAAACCCCTCGCGTGGCACTTCGATTTCGCGCAGCAGCTTCGGTTCCTGCGCGAGCGCGGCGTGCTGATCGTGGGGAGCGGCAACGTGGTGCACAACCTGCGCGCCTCGATGCCGAGCTTCATGAAGAACGATCCGGCGCCGCTGCCGTGGGCCATCGAGTTTGATGCGTGGGTCGGGAAACACCTCGCCTCCGGCGATTACCGCGCCCTCATCGACTACCAACACGCCGGGACGAGCGGCCCGCTCGCCGTGCCGTCGGTAGACCATTATCTGCCGATGCTCTACATACTCGGCCTCGCCGGGAAGGATGAGCCGGTGCGGACGGTGTACGAGGAAGTATCGTTCGGCGGGATGAGCATGCGCACCTTCACTATCGGCTGAACCTCGTTTTAACTCCTTACCGGCGGCTTGTTGGTCGTCGTATTTTCGTTTTCTCTCGTTTTTTCCATCCCCCTCCCTCTCACATGGCCACTACCCAATGGGCGCTTGACCCTACGCACTCCGAGCTGACGTTCAAAGTGCGGCATTTGATGATCTCGAACGTCTCCGGCTCGTTCCGGAAGTTCGCCGGTACGCTGGAGACCGACGGCGACGACCTCGCGACGGCCAAAGTCCACTTCGCGGCCGACATCGACTCCATCACCACCAACCAGGAACAGCGCGACGCCCACCTGCTCTCCGGCGACTTCTTCGACCAAGCCAATTTTCCGCAGCTCACCTTCGAGGGCGACCGTATGGAGGCTGAGGGCGGCGATTATTACAAGCTCCACGGCACCCTTACCCTGCGCGGCGTGAGTAAGCCCATGACGCTAAAGGCCGAAGCCAGCCCCGTCGTGACCGATCCCTACGGCCAGACCAAGATGGGCTTCACGGTGAGCGGCGTGATTAACCGGAAGGACTTCGGCGTGAGCTGGAGCGCCGTTACGGAGGCCGGTGGCGTGGTCGTGAGCGATGAGGTGCGCCTTAGCGCCGAAGTGCAGTTCGTGAAACAGGCCTAGACCAGCCGCGTCAGCAGCAGAATCCGGCGCCGGCGGTACTCTTGCAGTGCCGTCGGCGCCGTTGCGTTTGGCCCCGACCAGCGCCCTCTGATGTACGACGTTCTGTACGAGCACCTCACCCGCAAGATTGCCCTTACGGCCGACGAGTTCGCCTATATCTGCCAGCAGTTCGTGCCGCACTCGGTGCGCCGCAAAGACGTGCTCTTGCACGCCGGCGAGGTGAGCCTGCACACCATATTCGTGGAGCGCGGGATCCTGCGCGCGTACTCCGTCGATGCCAAAGGCACCGACCACACCACCCAGTTTGCCGTAGAGGGCAGCTGGATCGGCGATATCTACAGCCAGCTCACCGGCGAGCCAGCCACCCTCGCCATCGAGGCCCTCGAAGACGCCGACGTCCTCCTCCTCGACAACGCCGCGAGCGAGCGCATCTATGCGCACGTCCCGAAGTTCGAGCGTTACCAGCGCCTGCTGCTCCAGAACCACTTGGTCGTCGTTTACCGCCGCCTCCTGCACACGATGGGCACCAGCGCCGAAGCGAAGTACGACGCGCTCTTAGCCGCGTCGCCGGCGGTGGTCCAACGGGTGCCGCTCCACTTAATCGCCTCGTTTCTGGGCATCACCCCCGAGTCGTTGAGCCGCATAAGGGCGCGGAAAGCGGGCAGGGGTGGGGTTTAGGGGGGGCAATGGGAGAGGAGGGGCGCCCTACGTACCCGGCACCGTCCCGGTGCCGGTGGAAATGGTGTTCCGACGGGGTAATGATTGTGTACGATTGGGGCGCTTAAGCTCCGG
>JANNMJ010000196.1:0-67722 GCA_031397815.1 Hymenobacteraceae bacterium | reverse complement strand
GCTTTCCACTGACGCTGCTGATCGCGACGATGACCTTCTGGCTGGCGAGGGTCGGCATCGACACCGCCACCATCGGTTTCATGGTGGCGCTCGGCATTCCTTACACGATCAAGTTCCTGTGGGCACCGTTGGTCGACAAATTGCCGCTGCCATTCCTTACCAAAACCTTCGGCCAGCGGCGTGGGTGGCTGTTTTTCGTGCAGGCGCTGCTGTTCTTTTCGATCTGGCAGTTGGGCGCGAGCAATCCGCAACAGGGCAGCATGGGGCTGTTCGCTGTCTCGCGACGACGACGCAAAACGCATTTAATACCGTCGCTGTCGGGCTGAATTGCGCGTAAGTAGCGCTCAGTCGGATAGATTCAACAGTTCAACCATTACCACAGAAAACGCCCTTAGCGCACTGCTAAGGGCGTTTTTGCTTTTTGATGGGACGGTTTGTAGGACAAAGTTGATAAACCGCTCCCCATAGCAGGTCTTTTTTACTGCTAAGCCGAAAGACTTTCGGCAAGTCTGCCA
This sequence comes from Hymenobacteraceae bacterium, assembly GCA_031397815.1. Taxonomy (GTDB): domain Bacteria; phylum Bacteroidota; class Bacteroidia; order Cytophagales; family Hymenobacteraceae; genus JANNMJ01. The sequence goes on along the minus strand of JANNMJ010000196.1, from coordinate 67,207 downwards.
CGAATACAGGTGGCAAAAGCACAAAGGTTGGAGTAGCACTGACAGTCGTATCTTCGTACCAGCCGAACGGGGAATAGTTGCCAGCTTGATTCGAACGGCACCGGGGCCGCTCTCACTTCACCGTGGGGGCGGCCCTTTTCATTGGGTTGAGTAGAGTATAGACGTTAACGCTTCACCTACTCAAGATGCTGCCAAACCAAACAGCATCTGTATTATCAATTCCAAGCTGCGGAAAATTGCACAATATGCTGTCGCTACCAGAGTGCCAATAGCCATCTGCCTGATACGTCATCTGGCTAGCAACTGCACCCTGAAAGTACGGTAGAAGTTCGTGCGGGAATATCACAAGCATTGCCTTGAAGTATGTCCCTTCTTTCGTTCTAGCAACAAAGACAGACGTAACTGAATCAGATTTGGAGTCAAACCTAACGTTTACTAGATTTTCATTGAACGGCTTGGAGTAGTATGGTTGTCCAAACCCTTCTCTAGCTGACCAGAATTTTACTGCATCGCTAAGAGGTTGGCCAATCATTGCCATAGCATACATAGTATTGTCAAGGAAGTCGCGGTCAGCTTTGCGCATTCCCTCACGACTTGGGCGAGGCATATATGGCTGTTTTACTGCTGCAACTTCGTCACCGTCACTGTACCTAGGCTGAGATAACGCAGGATAGACCTGAGGCAAGACAGGTTGCGGCAGAATGTATGCATTGCCAAAGCCTGCTCGCTCTGACCCAGTTGCGCCCCCCGGATTCCTAGGAGATGAGTAGTTGTTGTAGGGGTCGCCATCGGGTCGTGTTCGGTAGTGTCCTTCTACATAGGTGCCGTCTTTGCGGTAATACCCCTCTATCCACTGCTCGCTTTGGGCAAGTGTGGGCGCGGCAATAAAGAGCAGAACTGCTAATGGCAACAAGCGAACTATGTGGCGGTTTCTCACAAGATACTTAATTAAAGGGGCTTCTAATGTACGGCCACGCCCCCTACTCCGGCCTCTTGATGCCCTGCTGCACATCGTGAAAAAGCGATAAATTTACCGTTGTTCGTCCACGGCTTCTAAGTGGCGCCTCATCCGGCAAGATTCATGGCTACCAGAATGAAGAGTGGATATGTGTGTGTAGATTGACAATCCATTTAACTGCTTCACCCGATGACCATACCAATTAGACGCATACTGATTCTAAGCGTTATCTTGGTTCAAGTAGCCACTCTAGTGGCGGTGGGCTATCTGTTCTGGCAGAATAGGCAGCTTGAAAGCCAAGTCACATACTTACGCACAGAGATTCGGTCAGCTTCAAATGATGGAGACGAAGCGCGTCAGTTCGCTGAACAAGCAGAGGAACATTCGCAGAGTGCTGAGGAAGCAGCAGACCGCGCCGAGCAAGCAGCAGATCGCTCTGAGGTCGCTGCGTCTAGCGCAGAGGAATCTGCCGAGAACGCTGACAGGTCGCGGTATAATGCTGAGGTTGCTGCTTCTAATGCTGGTAACTGATGAAGTTCTGCCGCAACACAGTATAGAGCTGAGTTGCTGTTTTGTTGTCCATAAAACATCTAGCTTGTGAGATGCTACTCTTTTGTCCGCTGGTTGTTGCTTATGGCTTCACCATCTCGTGCCCTGCTATTCGGTCTGCTTTTTATCACTGCTTGTGCTATCAATGGCAATACTTACCATCCATTCCACGGTGGATACCATTCTGTAATTCGTCAAGCGAACCTGTATAAAGCGCCGCAAGAGTCTACAACGGCAAGCACAGGCTTATACTTACCTGCTGACGCAGCAGTAAAAGTTATAGGTTGGACAGGATACTGGGTGGTTGTACGAACTACCAGTGGCAAATTCTTCGCACGTGCTTGTGACCTGTCAGATGAACCACTACCAACATACTATTATACAGGCACTCGTCAGTACATGACAGGCCCATGTGGCGGGACTTACTATATAAATGGCAACGGCAATAAGACATATATCACGCCGCCAAGCACACTCTACGAAAGAGATGTCAGAACAGGGCCAAGAGGGGGCGAATTTTACTACAACGACAATGGAAATAAGGTGTACATTAAGAAGTAGCTTCAAGCACTAAAGAGGCTGTGTTCCTCTAATCGGTTAGTTACGGTTTCGAAGTGCCGCTGCATCCTCCGTTCAAAGTCGTTCACTAGGTTGCGGCCAGTGGTTGACAGTAGAAGCCCCGTGCGCCCTTCCTTCTTTAAATACCCTGCCCCTTTCGGACCTAGCTTAGTCGCTTGAAAGCTGACCGTGGCAGGGTCCAGCCCCGCCAACAGTCGGGCCGTACTAGTGGGCACCATTCGGTTGCTACGTTCCTCAATGGCAGCCACAGCCAGTAACAGCCGCAGCCCAGCAGGCTTAATTTTCCATACCCGCGCCGTAGCGGTTCGTACGGCCGCATCTCCGGCAGCAATCCAAGCGAATTCGTGTAGCTGATTCATTCGTGACAAGTGTCCTTAATCGTACGCTAGGCGAGAGAGAATTGGGATAGTACCCCGGAATACCGGCTTGCGGGAGAGGGTACCCGGTTCAGCAAAACGTTTTCCCCGAATGGCCGTCACGGCATATAAGGGGATGTAGTCACATAAAAGACAACCATTGGTTTAGTTTGCTAGGAAATCTCGCGCGCGATGGCTTCCCACAAAAGTGATTGTAGACGAATAAGGCCAGATGTGGTATAGTCCCACAGTGAGAGCGTGTAGGCGTTAGAGCGTTCCGTTCCATTTTCAGAACGGAACGCTTCAAAAACTCGCGCCTTATTCATTTACCCAACTGTGAACTGTTGTCTTACCTATGCCTAATAGGCGTGCTATCTCGCTTAAGCTGAACCCTTGTGCGTGAAGTTCGAGCGCCCGGCGTTTTTTCTCGGCACGTTCAGCCCAACGGTTAGAGGAAGTAGATTGGTGGGCGCTTAGGTGGTCCAGCACAACAAGGGCGTGGGCACGGTATATATCAGCAAGCGTAAGGGCGGCGGTCAGGTCGGCGTCGGTACATGCTAAAACTCCGGTAGGCCCTTCACCTTCCTCGAAGGTGCGTAGCAGTGTTAGCAGTAACACAATGCGGAACGCCGACAGACTGAGCCGAAATGCAACCCCGGCCGCGTCTTGTTCGGCTTGGGTCAGTACGTCGGCCAATCCGTGCTGCCCCGCCTTGTTCACGCGCCCCCACTGATCGGCGGTCAGTTCCACACTCAGGGGTACGTCGGTAGTAGCGGTAATCATTCGGGAAACTTGCTCAGCTAGCGGGGCAAAGTGTTGATCGTAGGGTACCCTCGTAGCGGCAGGGCTTACGTCGCGCCAAACTGCTTCGGCTTCGAAAGTGTAAAACATAAACCGCGAAAACAGCCCGTTTTCGGCTGAAGGAATCAGCCTAGCTACTTGCGCGGGAGTGCCGGTCAGGGCGACCGACAGACCGGGGCGTTCCAGTTCATAATGTTCGCCCCCTTTGCGTTGGTAGGTATAGTGGGTTTGGTCGAAACAGACCCGCAGTAAGTCCGAAAAATTGCCCCAGTCTTGCTTGAGAGATTCGGCTAGGGTGTCGGCTTCTGGTTCGCAGATAATGCCATGGCCGTCGTTCTCGGCCAGCACCTTCACCACTCCGGCGGCGCTATTGTTGGCCGGAATCAGCAATTGACGATATGGTGGTGGCTCCGGTGCCGCTACGGGCGCTATCCCTGCCTTACGGCCTTTTTGTATAGTAGCGCGGTAGGCGTCGGTGTTGGCCTCGAAGGTGGCCCGTGCCATTTTACTAGCTTGCACTAGCGCGCGGTGATGTGGCTGCACCAGTGCCCGCGCCCATTTAAGCGCCCCCTTACCGCTTGCCGCCGGAGCGACTGTAAAGGAGAACAGATTAGCACTAAACCGCTCGCCGTCGTATACCCCCCCCAGCGTCGGAAAGCATCCCGACAGCACCGTTAGAGCGCCAGTCAGTAGTACGTCGCGCTTACGCCCCTCGAAAGGATGACAACAGTTTTGCAGGTAGGCGGGCAGTGATTCGTATACAAACTCCGGAATCAAGGGAGTACCGTTTGATTCAGAGATTGGGTCTGTGGATGGCTCAGCGGATTCGGCGGCAGTGTCAGTGGGCATATCTTGTGAAGTAGTGAATTCGGCAGCATCCTTATCTACCCGCACTGATGCCTTCGATTGAGTGCGAATAGGTCCACGGCGCGGATTTGGGGCCGTGTAAGGCTTGGTGTTGTGTCTAGCGGCGTCCCGCTCATAGATGCCCTGCACTGTGGCGGCAATCCGGCCGGGGTGCTTGTCGTCGTGCCCCGCTAACTCTGGGGCAGTTTCAGCCCACGTCAGTAGGACGGCCAGCGGTATGCCCCGCTCATTGCAGAACGCGGCCAGCGCCGCTAGCCAGTTGTTGCGCCCGCCCCCTGCTGGGGGACACGGGCGCCGATGGGTATTTTGGCTTAGACACCAAGCTAGTGCCAAGTTGGGGTCGGCCGCAGTAGTAGGGACGGGGCTGGGGGCGCCAGCCGCTTGCGTCGGGGTATTTTCCGGCTTGGCGGTGGGCGTCCCTTTCAGCACGGCCGTAGCCGCGCGGTATTTGTCGAGTGCCATTTGATGCGGGGGAATAGTTGCCAGCTACTCAGGCGGCGTATGCCGGATTGAGGTAGGCGGTAGGGTCGTGCGACAGATAGCAGGTGCGCGGCACATCTTTACCGCAAGGGTCAGGGGTGAGGCCGTGGCGGGCAATCAAGTAGCCCGACAGTGCGGCGAAGGCTTCGGCCAGCGGTTCGGCTGTACCCACGTAGGCCAGCACCTTTAAGCCTACCCCGCTCGGACTGGTAAAGAGCAAAACCAAGTCAGAAGCCAATAAGCGGTCGGCCAGCAAGGCGGCGCGGGCGGCGCCCACGTTGGGCAGCTTGTCGAAGTCCAGCACCAATAGCCCCGAAAGAGCTTGCACGGTGGCAGCTCGGCGGTGCCCCGGTGGGAATACCCCGGCCGGAGTGATATAGTCGTGTCGCCGTTTCAGGCCGTCGTAAGCGGGGGAGCCGTAGGCGGCACGGGTGCGGGCATATAGCTCGCGTTGCGTTCGGGGTGGGCGGCGCACGACGGTATGCACCTGGATAACGGTTACGTTAGCACGGGGCGATAGATTACTGATTGGCCCTTCATAATAGCTGAACGTACCGGGCAATGGGAGCGGCTCGGCGGGCGGCGCCTCGGCCGCTGCCAGCAGCACCGGGCCGGGTACGGGTGGTAAGCCGCCCTTAAGCCACGTTCGGGCGTCGTAGGCTACGGAGCCGGTGCCGGGTTCGTGACAGAGCCAGCCGCGCGCCTCAGCGTCGGCCAGCACTGCGCGCGGATCAGCCGTTCCACTTAGAACTAACCGGCGGGCAGCTTGCTCCAGAGTGTACCATTTATCCGCAGCCAGCGCCGCAGTCAGCGCCGTAGCCGTGTGATAGGCCGTAGGCGAAAAGCCGAAAGGCAGCGGTTGCGTGTTAGCCACGGCTCCGCCCCCCCTTGCCCGTAGTACTGGCCGCGCGAACAGCAGTGATAGTGCGGCCGGGCTTGGCAGTACGAGTGTGAGCCGTGAGGGCGGCTAGCACCTCGGCGCGCTTTAGGTATGTGCGACGAGCTAATTTGTGAAACGAGAGGCGCCCGGCTCGCTTCCATTCGTGTATAGTTTGCGGGCAAACATCTAGCAAGGCGGCGGCTTGCCGGACGGTTAGTAGTTCGTCAGTGGGCGGAATAGTAGGCGTCTCAGCGGCCGAGCGGCGGGCGGCGGTTTCGTGTCGCACAATTGTGCGGACATCTTCAAGCAATTGCGAGTAGGCAACAGCAGTAAAAATAAGTTGCTCCATTGATGGCAGCTAATCGCGGCCCGAACGGTTCGGGTGGCGTTAGAAGCCACGAATTGCGGCATTTTGGTGGCCTGTTCGCAAGCCCCGACGGGGCTTCGGGCCTGAAATACGGGGCTTTTACGATAAAATACGGGGCTTTTTTGACGCCTCATTCAACTGCATCCAGCAAAGTCAGCGTCTTTTTTCGGTAGGTCTCCCGCGTTTTTGTATTACGGTCAGTGTTTACCTTGATGCCGTACCGCGCCTCCCCGAAGGCGTGAAGTTCGGGTAATGTCATCATAGGGTCTAAAACTTCCCGCTCCCGTAGTGCTTCTAAAAACCCCGTCAGGGCGCTTTTGTGCTGAGTACTAAGTGCGAACTGTCCGACGCCGTTAATCAGCCCTAGTTGGCGGGCCAGCGTGTCAATTCGGAATAGCACTTGGGGCGGCAAGGAGAACCCTGTAGTAGGCGGTGGCTCAGACGTTGTTAAGCTGTTCCTCACTTGCGCCAACTTGCGCCGTTGCTTCTCGGTCGCTATCGTCTCAGCGGCCCACGTCAGCGGCTCGGCAAAACCCCAGCCGGGGCGCTCCCTTTCTAGCGGTCGTAAATGATGCTGCATCAATGCCAATCGTTCTAGGCGGGCGCCGATTACTTCTTTGGTTTCGCCACCGTTCGGTGTTCCTCCCTCGGCCCACTTCCGTAGATGCTCAATGAATGCTAACTGCCCAAACTTGAAGTAGTAAGGTGGCTGAGCTACTACAATATCAAGTCTAATAAGCCTGTTGTTGCTGTATTCATAGGGTTCGCACGTCAGCCGTGCAGCCCAATCGGGCGGAGCGGATTCCAGCCCTTCCCAATCCCATACAGGCGAATTGATTAGCCGGTTCGGTATAGAGGGGCTATCCGGCCAAGGTGTTCGATACATACCCCGCTCAAATAGCATAGCGTCGGGTGTGGGCAATTCTAATAGCCGCTTTTCCAACAGCGCAGCACGGTCCGAAAAGGGTAAGCTCAGGTGTGGGTACTGCGTTTGCTCGGCCCACCATCGGCACATCTGCCAGCGGTATTCTAGGGCAGAGCGATATTGTTTGTGCAAGTCGGCGTAATACTCTGGACCACTTTTAAGAGGCTGCAATTCGTACCGCTCAATTTTCGTTTGCAGCCACTCAGCTACCAGCGCCGTGCGTTTTGGTGGCAGGTTAAGGGTTGGCAGGTGAAGTGTCAATAGGGCACCCAGTAGCCGGTCGCCAGCGTCGCTGTCTTCGGTGAAGCACTGCCGGGCGGCTTCATCTAGACGGGGGCCAATAGAGAGCGGATATGCTTTGCGCGCCGCCCCTACAACAGCAGCTAGCGACGTTGCGGCCCGTTCGCAGGGGGCGGGGTTAAAGATAGGTCTCATAGCTTGCCAGCTTTCTTAGATTCAATTCCAGAAATGGGGTGGTAACCGCTAACAGAACTGGGCCAAACGTAGGCGCCTTCTCACCAAGGGGCCAAATACGAGAATCATAGGCTAATGCGCCCGTTGGATCGTAGGTCAACCAGCCTCGCCTATGGGCATCGGACAATACAGCAACGGGATCATTAACCTTCGCCAAGATTTTCAGGCGCCTGAAGGCCTGTTCAGGTGTATACCAAGTATCCGCCAATAAACTAATCATCAGTGCTGCTGCTGTTCGATATGAATCTGTAAACAAAGCAGTGGCTAACTCGCCACCCGCATTACTGATCCCTGTATCAAAGCAGTGAACGAGTTCCTTCCGAACAATGGCCCTGACATCTTCTAGCAGTTGCGTATAGGGCGTGGGAGTAAGAACAAAGTGTTCCATAGGTCTGCTAGCGTAGCTGATTTTGTTTCGTCAGCTACCATTAGTTCTAGCAAAGCACACTGTTCTTTCATGCGAATGAAAGCCCTCGCACGAAACGCGAACAATCACGCATGAAAACTCTAAGCGTCACGCACGAAAGCTAGGATGCATTCATCCAATGACTTATCCAACGCCGGGCTTCTCTCAAACTATCCGAAAACTGCATACTTCCTTTGCCTTGTGTATAATTGGCAAGCCTATGGCTAAATTCTACTTTAAATAATTCCATAAATATTGACCTCCAAACAGGAGCATCCGTTTCATGCATTCGTTTTGCTTCGACTAACGCCCGGTAGATTGCGGGGAAGACACTTAACATTTTTGCTCCTTTTCCCGATACTGATCCGAGATGCCATAATCCACTTGTCTCAGAAGCTGCTCCTAAATGAACCGCTAACGCTACTACATCAGAGCGTTTTAACCCATTACAGCACAAAGTATCAATGCTACTTGGCTGTACAACTGAAGATTTTTCAGCAAACGTGTTTGCTCTCTTTGATTCTGACTTAATGTTTAATATTGGTTCTATTATGCTTTTTACCCCGCTACTATCAAGACTCGGAGCGAGAATACAAAAGGAGAAACGCAGAAGCGTATGTGATAAAGGGTTTATATTTTCAGAATAGTTAGAATCACGTTGAGAAACGCTCTCCCAATCAGTTGCTAGTAATGACTTGTTCTTTCTGAGCTTCGTAGTACCCGCTAAAGCGCAAAGAGACTCAAGCAAGTGAGTACTATACCAACGATAAAAGTCCTGTTCAATTTCAAGGGCTGTACTGTTTAGAGAGAAAAACCCTGAAAGCTTTACATGTAATAGCATTTGTAATAAATACCGAACCCGTGCTTCTGGTTCTCGCAAGTGATACAGTGGTTCACACAACAGCTCTAATGCCTCAACCTCAAAATGTCGGTTAGTAGGGTCGTCCAAATGGTCTGCCAATTCCTGCCAACACTCCATAACGTCATCAGGTAAGATGTCGAGAGGAATACTACTTAAGCTTGAAAATGCCATAGCTTGCTCGCTTGATCCAAAGTAAGAAAGGTATGGTCCTGCCTGCAACAAGCGGACAGGACCACAAGCAAGTTAGGCGGCTACCTTCACGTTGGACAATTGGACAGCATTAGGCTGATTATAGCGCGCTGCGAAGGCTTTCAGCGCCGCGTCCTCAGTAGCACTCACGTAGCGATTGAAGGATTTCAGGTTACGGTGCCCGGTTAGCTTCATTACTAGGTGGGGTGGAATACCATCTTCTAGGGCCAGCGTGACGAACGTCTTACGGCTGACGTGCATCGTTAGGAATGTATGCTTCGGGGCAAGTTCTGTTTGTCGCTTACCGCCCGCGTATCGGGTACGCTCTGTGGGCGTGTCGAGGGCTGCTAACTGCCCTAGCGTTTTGAGGTGGCCGTTTAGCTTCTGATTCGGTAACGGTCGGAACGTGCCCAATTGAATGCGCGCCAGCAGCGCCCGCGCTTCGGGTACAATCGGCAACGTAAGGGTTTCGCGGGTCTTGGTGGTGGTGAGCCGGATGCGGTCGGCTAGAATATGCTCCGGACGAAGTTGAGCCACATCAGAGAAGCGTAACCCCGTGTAGCAGCCTAACAGGAAGTGAGCGCGGGCGTTGTCGAGGGCAGGGCGGGCAGATAGGTCTAGTGCGGCTAACGCGTTCACTTCGTCACGGGTGAGGGCTAGAATGTCCGGCTCGCGTTGGTGCCAGCGAAATGCCTTGAAATCAGTACGGGTAGTAAGGCCGCGCTCATGCGCCCACGCTAAGAAGTTTTTGAGGATATACAGATTCTTCCGAACCGACGAATCTACCAGTTTCACGTCGGTGAGTAGGTATGTCGTGAAGCGGTCGGCGAAGTAGGCCGTTACGGTGTCGAAGGTCAGGGCGTAGCGGTTTTTCTCGGCGAATCCGCGCAAGTGGCCTAGTGCCGTGCGGTTCGTGCGTAGAGTATTCTCAGTGCGGGTAATACCTCTGTTATCTATCCAGTCGGCGAATGTATCCAATAGCCCCAGCGGCGCGGGCTTTTCAGCGGGCGCGGGCGTTTCGGGTTCCGCTAGCGCGCGGAGTTGGTCGGCAGTAGGCAGAGTGCCAACGGCCCGGCACTCGGCATAGACTTGCAGTAGGCGCGCTTGCAGTAGGTCTAGCGCGTCGTTAGTGGCACCGTTCAGCGGATAGCCACGGGTAAGGGCGCGCTGGTCGTCCTTATTCCATTGCTTCGGGTGAATGCTGAAACCAGTGTAGATTTTGGTGCGCTGACCGTCATAGGACAGGAACGCAAAGACGGGGGTAGCCTTATCAGCTTTCGGCTGATGCAGCAGGAATGAGACTTTCGCCACAGTGAAACGGGTTTTAGTTGCCGCTTCAAAGATAATGTGTTTGTCCTAAGCGTAGGACAGTTCATAGGACAAAAAATGCGATTCCCACCGTTGTTACCTTACCTTAGCCGACAAGTCGCACGAACAAAAAGCCCTTTACAGCGTTCTGATACAGCTTTACAATCTAATGAAGTCGGGTAACGTCGTAGGGTGTGATTCCAACCATTACCACACAGAACCCCGCTTGCAAGCTGCAAGCGGGGTTTTTGCTTTTTGGGGGGCAGCACCGGGCGAAAAATGGCCTTATCACTTCCTGCTGAAAGTGAGATTTTCGTGAAAATTTGACGCTTCCACAAAAATCTGCGGGAGATAGATCCCAAATGGCATTAAAGTACAGCGGGGCGGGAGCAGCAAGTAATAAGACACACGGCAGAAGGGCCGGAAAAAGCAAGCTTTTCTTATTAGAAATTTGCTGGTTCGACTAGAAAGCCGCTGATTGAAAGCGCCTTTGGGTGTATAAAAACCTGCATTAAGCAGAGGTATAGCTTTTTCTTTTCGCAACGGACTACGGCTGGTAACTTCGCGCCCCGGTCAGCCGCTCGGCTGCTGGTACTCTCTGTTTGATACTGTGCTGATTACCCATTCTGACTACGCGCTTCCGGAAGTCCTTGCACTTTCTGTTTATGATGTACTGACGAGTGGTGCAAACCGACCGCTGTTGTGTCAAGGCTACTGCAAGCAACGCGACGCGATGGGCGAGTACGTGGTAAAACTGCGAGGTGCGGAACGGATGACGTCTGAAGCCTGCGAGCGGGAATTATTGGGCGCTTACGCTGCTTGGCAGGTGGGTCTGGAAGCGGTTGAGCCTGTGGCAGTGACGATCACGCCCGAATTAGTGGAAACCTTGCACGGTCGGGACGACTGGAAGGCTGGCGAACGCTCGATAGGATTGAATGTAGGTTCAGGCTTCGTGCAAGGGATGCAGGAGTTTGTAGCAGGTGGCCGACTAACCCCAGCTCAATTGGAACAGGCCCGGCTCATCTTCGCGTTTGACGTACTGATTCAGAACGCCGACCGTAGGGCCGCCAAGCAGAATATGCTGACTGATGGCGAGCGCATCGTGCTGCTCGATCACGAGCTGGCGTTTAGCTTTACGATGGACCTGATGAAGATGCTCCGGCCGTCGCCCGAGCCGTGGGTGATCCCGGATACTGATGTTCATTGGATTCAGAACCACTACTTCTTTCCACTGTTACGCGGGGCTGGCTTCGACTTCCGAACCCTCGCCCCGCAACTTCATCGGCTGGATGGTGCCTTTTGGGAAGCAACCCGCCGCCACGTTCCGCGCGAATGGCAAACCGACCAGAGCGCCCGCATCGAAACTCACCTCTCCCACGTTCTGACGAACGTAGAAATTTTCACCACCGAACTAAACCGCCTCACGCAATGACACCCTTTCAGTATCAGGTGCTGCGGTATGTTCACGACCGCGTAACGGGCGAATTCGTGAACGTGGGCGTCGTGTTGCTAGCGCCGCAGGAGCGTCAGCTTCGGGCGCAGATGCTGCGCAAGACGCAGCGCGTTTCCCGGTTCTTTCACGACATCAACGGCCGACGCCTACTCGTTACCCTGCGCGACATTGAGCGCCAATGCCGCGCGTACGGCCAGCAGATAGAAGCGCCGCTGCACTTCGAGGCAGTCGAATCACTGACGGCCATCACGCAGCAGATCATTTGCCCCAACGACGCTGCTTGGCAATGGGGGCCGCTACAACGTGGCATCGCGGTGAGCCTCGACCACTCGTTCACCGATCTCTACGGCCGGCTGGTGGAACATTACACCGACGAGCCGGAAACGCCTCGCCCCACCGACAAGGACGTTTGGCGCCAACACTACAAGAAGTATTTCGAGAAGCATCATCTGACCGAGCGCCTGCAACCGCGCACCGTGGCGACAGCGAATGACCGCATCGACTTCCACCAGACGTGGCAGAACGGCGCTCTGCACTGCTACGAGCCGGTCACGTTCGACCTTGCCCACGCTGAATCCATCAAGGACAAGATGTACAAGTGGTTCGGCAAGCTCGTGGAGTTGCGTACGAGCCGCCAAGAATTGCACGTGTACTTGCTTACCGCCCTTCCCCCTGATGACCGCGAGTTGAATGATTTGATTCGCAAGAAACTCGAATCAGCCGCTGGCGATAATATCACTGTGGATGTAGTGACGGAAGATCGTGCTGAAGCCTTCTCTCGACAGGTCCGCAAGAAGATGGAAGCCCATTCGTAAGAAAAACGCCGCCTCTAACTGGGGTGGCGTTTTTGTTTTAGGCTGAGGCGGACTTTCCCAGCGTTAGTAGCTCCGGTAGCGGCAGCCCCAGCGCGTCCGCCAGACTCACCAAGACATCAAGGGAAGGAGCCGAATGGCCGTGCTCGATTCGCTGAATCGTAGCTTTCGCCACGTTGGCGTAGTCTCCAAGCGCCTGTTGGCTCCACCCGCGCGCTTCTCGCAGCGCCCGTAGGTGTTGGCCGAACGCCTGAATGACCGCCGAGTTTTTCAAGGCGGCAAGCTCCCCACGGCCCTACAGGCTGATGGCCTCAAATACGGGCCTTGTGCGAAACCTTTTCTACATTTGGCGGCGGAGCATTAGGGGCGTCTTTGCAGTACTCGTGCTCAAGTCAGGTAGCTGTCCAAGTTCGCGCGTTGGCTATACCTTTCTGCGCTTTCCCAAATTCTGATGAAGAATCTATTCCCTTTGCTGCTCTGTTGCTTGCTCACAGGATGCTCTTCCGGGACTAAGACCAGCTTTTCGACTTGCGACGAGTTGATTGCCTACTGCGAGGAAAAGAGATCGTACGACGACCTCAAAGTGGGTTGGGGAGATGGTGAGTCAGGATCGACTTGGAGCGAGATGAAGGCGCGAGGCGAAACCGCCCAGATAGGCGACATTCCGGCTGGTTTTGCGGAGAGCAAATCGGACTACACGGTGGACAAGGCAACACTCTACACCAATCTGGAGATGAGGATTGATGTGGTGTGGCAGAACGTGACAGTGGCTGGCCATCCCGTCAAGATTACGTTCTCTGCCTTTCCGGGTGACCGCTTCAAGTCCGACCAACCCAACATCTTCAAGGCGGTCGATTGCGACTACCAAGGCTCAAGAAGCCCTACGGCTGCTGAGTTGTTGGTAGACCATTACAGCGGCCCTAATGCACCCGCCACAATGGCGCCAGAAGGTTCAACGCTTGGAGAGGGCAATACCACTGTGATGACGGATGAGTACGATCCCGACATGGACGACACGGCTCTTGGTATAACGCTGATGAAAGCGGCTGACCGGGGCGAGTTGGACGAGCCTGACCAGCAGTTATTCATCCAACGGCGCACCATCCGGGTAAACTTCATGGATGTCAACTCCGACCACATCATTGATGGCGTAGTGACCTACTCGCTTGCTCACTGCATTGGTTGTGCGGAAGTACAGCGGGTAAACTTTTGTCAAGGCTTACCGAGCGGGCGCTACAGTCGGGTGGCGGTACCCGTGGACCTTGCAGAGGGAGAGACACTTCGATTGGACGCAGGAAATCAAGGGCGCGTCACCGGGCCGAATGGTAGACGTCGCCTTGAATTGCGTCTTGCTGGCGGTACTTGGGAGTTGGTCACCCTAAATGACGCAGGAGAACCCATTAACTCTGTCTCTGAGGCTAACGGCCAAGCTCAGCCGGAAAGCGTGAACGACGAACAAGCAGTCGGCACACAACGAATCTGGGGGCGGGTGACCACCGATTTGAACGAGCCTATATCAAGTGTTGTGGTGCGACTAGTGGGCACGCAGTATCAAACGCAGACAGGGAACGATGGAAGGTACGTGATGTACATCCCGGTAGGCGAAAACCAAGAGTTGAATGCCGCGAAGCCAGGTTACACAACAATGACTTGGTGGACCCACAAAGTCCGATCAGAAATGAACCCTCAACTCTCACCGCTTGACTCAACAGGAGTACCGGTTCGGTATAGGACTAGCACGAGGTCTGTCCGTCCTGAGCCGGAAGGCGGATACGGGGCCTACTACCGCTACCTGTCGAGTGCACCGAAGATGCCTGATGAAGCTACCCGCCAGAAGATCAGCGGACAGGTGCAGATCGATTTTCAAGTCAACCCGGATGGCTCGCTAAGCGACTTCCGTGTGGTGCAGGGCCTTGGGGCTGGCTGTGATGAGGAAGCGATACGTGTTATCCAAGAAGGCCCAAAATGGTCGCCGGGTAAGGCCAACGGTGAGCCAGTTGCCAAAAAAGTGTCGATGCCCGTGCCTTTTGGTCGTTGAGCGGCCGTTACTTTAACCCTGCTTTCTCAAAATGAGAGCCCCACTCCTTTTCGTGAGCTGCCTTACGCTCACCCTGTCGTTTAGCTGCACCTCAACCGATGAAAAAGCCTCAGCCGCAAAGCGCAGTAGAGAGGCTGGCGACAAGGAACAACAGCAGACAGCGCAAAAAGACAGCACTGAATCCAAAGGGTTTTTCAATGAGCTTTTTGACTCGCAACGAGTTCAGACGAGCGTACCAGTTGCGGCACCAGCGGTTGATCTGTCTAGGCTAGACCGTTACCAAAATGATCGCTTCGGCTTTTGCATCCAGTACCCAGCGGGGTACTTGCTACCGCAAGGAGAATCAGCAAACGGTCATGGACAGGAGTTTACCTCTCGAAACGGCGGTGTACAAATGCTCACCTGGGGCAGACCACGTATTGAGGGGGAGAGTGTCGAGGCTGCCTTCCGGGCCTCCTTTCGGAGATATAACCAGCGAGGGCTTGTGTACCAAAAAGAGCTGTTCCAGGATTCTTACGTAATCTCCGGCGCACTCGGTGCTGATACCGGTTACTACGAAAAGCAGGTGTTGCTGAAAGGAGCTTGGGTCGGCTTGCTGTTCAAGTACGTTAGCCCCAACGGTAGAACGGTAAGTCCTGTTATCGCTGCGGTAAGCACCTCGTTCCCAACCTGCGGCAAACAGACAGAGCCCCCAAAGCCGCTTGCTGTTGACGAGGTGGACAAGATTCCTGCGGGTGCAACCGGCACTGATTTGGCCCGGCGTTACTGCAACTGCCAAGCTAAAGCGAATGCTTACGCCAAACAACTCCTCGACCAAATCAGAAGCGACTCGGCCGTTCTCACCTACGCTAACAGCCGGGCTGCGCTCGACCGACATTTTGAGTGGGTCGAACTGGTTGGTGAACGGTACGGCCAATGCAAGCGCATCCGCCAGAAGGCCGACATGAGTTTCAGCGACGAGGTGAAGCGTGAGTTCAAGGCCAGCCCGGACTTCCGACGTACTCTGGCTATGCTGGCAGACAGCGCAAGCGTTTCTCAGGAGTGGACTAACACTAGCGAGGTGTGGTGTGCTCGTCTTGCCCAAACCAAGGCAAATGCTCTCCGAAACAGGCCGCGCTAGGCAGGGCCTTCCTGTTTTGCTCAGCAGCCAATAGCCTTTTAGGTTTCTTCCAATAGCTACCTAACGGAAAAGTCTAAAAATTGGTGGACGCTGGGGCGTTCAATCATCACCAGCCGATGAGCGGGCCGCAACCACATGCGCCACCTTATCACGAAGTAGAGTATTAGTGGCGCCCACCCGTTTGGGGCTTGTATTTCAATTTTTGACCGTTGCTACGGATTTAATTCACGAGTCTTATTATCCAAAATAATAAATAAATGACCCTTCAAAACCGCCACACCTTCCACACCTCCCCTTCCCTGAAAAAATCTCTCTCCAGCGGTAGCTCCATAAATCCGTGCGCCGGTAAAAGGCTGGTCATATCGCCGGAGCTGTTAGGGAAGACGGGGTGGGCGCGCAGGATGCCGTCGGTTTCTCCGGATTCGAGGCGGACTAAGAGGAAATAGGTGAGCGCGGGCTTGAAACGCACGTCTTCGGCGAGGGCGGCGAAGGTGGGCGGCGGCGGCGTTACGGCAAGGGGCGCTTGCACGGTGCGCAGCCACGGGGCGGCGTAGCGGTGGTAGGTCAGGAAGGTGGAGACGGGGTTGCCGGGCAGCCCGAACACTACTGCGCCACCCGGCTTTCGGCCGAACCAGAGCGGCTTGCCGGGACGCTGACTCACTTCGTGGAAAATCTCCTCGGCACCGGCTTCGCGGAGGGCGGTGGGGAGGAAATCGGCTTTCCCTTTCGAAACGCCGCCGCTCAGGAGGAGCAAATCGTAGTCGGTGAGGAGGGCGGGGAGGCCGATGCGGAGGGCGGCGGGGTCGTCGGGGAAATGGAAAGTGCTGACGGCGGCACCCGTCGCGCGCACCGCTACGGCGAGCATCAGGGCGTTGGAGCGCCGGATTTGGTGCGGTAACGGGGTGTTTTCGACGGGTACCAGCTCGTCGCCGGTGCTCACTACGGCCACCCGCGCGCGGCGGGTCACTTGCACGGTATGCGCCCCCACGGTGGCGACAACGGCCATTTCCGGCGCTCCGAGGCACGTGCCGGGCAGCAGCAGCGGCGTGCCGACGGCGCAATCGGACCCTACCGGGTGGACGTTGTGCCCGGCTGCCGGGGGCGGCACCAGCACGGTGGCGTGCCGTTGGCCGTCGGGGCCGGGGCTAATGTGGAGGTCTTCGTACCGCACCACGGTATCGGCGCCGGGCGGGAGGGCGGCGCCGGTCATAATCTCGACGGCGGCCGTTGAGGGCGAACGAAGCGGCTGCGGCGGCTGTCCGGCGAGCTGGGTGCGCTCGATGACGAACGTGGTTTGACCGGCCGCAAGGGCGGCGAACGCGAGCGCGATTCCGTCCATCGTCACGCGGTTGAAGGGCGGGAAGGGGCGGTCGGCGCGCAGGGTTTCGTGGAGGGTGCGCCCGGCGGCCTCGTTCAGGGACACGGGTTCCGGGGCGAGCGGCTGGGCAGTGGCGGCCACCCGGTGGGCGGCTTCTTCGACGGTGAGCATACTTTCGTCGTATGGGGCGTACGGATCGGCGGTCAGGGCCGCAACTTACCGCCGTTCGTCTCCGATGCCTGAAACGAAGCCTGAAACGAAGCCCGAAATGATGTCTGAAGCAATTCCTGAAAACGCTGCTGATACGCCGCGCCTCACCCACATTGACGCCGCGACGGGGCAGCCCGCGATGGTCGATGTCAGTGCAAAAGCGGCCTCACGGCGCGTAGCGACGGCCCGCAGCCGCGTGTGGCTCGGCGCCGATTTACTCGCCCTCGTGCAGCACGGCGACCTGCCGACCCGCAAAGGCCCCGTGTTTCAGACGGCCATTATCGCGGGGGTGATGGCGGCGAAACAGACGGCGCACCTCATTCCGCTCTGCCACCCGCTCGGCCTCGACGATTGCCAGATTCGCATCACCCCGGCGCTGCCCGATGCGCTCGTCATCGAATGCACGGCGGTGGTGACGGGCAAGACGGGCGTGGAAATGGAGGCCCTGACCGGCGCCACCATCGCCGCCCTGACGGTGTACGATATGTGTAAGGCCTTATCGACGAACATCGTCATTCAGGAAACCCGCCTTATTCGGAAGACCGGCGGTAAGCGCGATTTTCAGTACGAAGGCGCCTAAAAGCCCCTCTCCCCTACCCTTCCCCCGTTTTTATGAGCCACCAAAAACACGCTTACCTGACGCGCCCCGACGTCGGCGAGTTTCACCGCCAAGAGTTGGCGATTCTGGGCGCGCCGTGCGGGGTCATCAAGGAGTTGGTGGGGCGGTTGCTGCCGCTGCTGGCGCCCACCGCGCAGGTTGGGTACGTCGACGCCGACCACGCCACCGGCGATGGCGCGCCGCCAACGGATTCGCTGCTCACCCTCGGCGCCGGGGCCGAGCTAACCGACAAGATTCATTTCCGGCGCCTCGACACGCAGCCCGAGATTACGCCCTTCGGCCAGCGGCCGCAATTGGCGCATCTGAGCGCGGTGCTGGTGAACGGCAATCACTTCCGAGCGCGTCAGCAAATCGTGATTATCGACCCGCGTAAGCCGCTCGACAAGAAGCTCGACCGGCTGACCGATGTGCAACTAATACTGCTCAGCGACGGCGAAACCGACGTGCCCGATGTGGTAAAAAACCACCTCGGCGCCGCCACGCAGGCAGTGCCGGTGCTGCCGCTGCACGCCACCGACGCCATCGCCGCGTGGTTACAACAGTGGCAAGCCGCTGCCCAAACACCCGTGCGCGGGCTGGTGTTGGCGGGCGGCCGCAGCCAGCGAATGCAGACCGACAAAAGCCGTCTCCGCTATCACCACGCCACTGAGCAGCGCGCCCACGCCGCCGCCCTATTGGCGCCGTTTTGCACCGATGTGGCCATTTCCGGCCAACCCGACCAGCTCACCGATTTACCGCCGCACCTACTGGCGCTCCCCGACCAATTCCTCGACCTCGGCCCGATGGGTGGCATCCTCACCGCGTTCCGCCACGACCCAAACGCTACGTGGCTCGTAGTAGCGTGTGACTTGCCGTTTCTGAGCGCCGATTCGCTTCGGTTTTTAGTCGAAAACCGACATCCGCAGCACCTCGCCACCGCTTTCCTCGACCCCGCCACCCAGTTTCCCGAACCGCTGATTGCCCTCTGGGAGCCGCGCGCCTACGGCGTTTTATTGCAATTTCTGGCGCAGGGATATTCGTGTCCGCGCAAAGTCCTGATTAATTCCAACACGGCCCTACTGACGCCGCCCGCCCCCGCCGAGCTGCGCAACGTGAATACGCCGGAAGAGCGCGAAGCGGCCGAGCGGGAGTTAGGTTAGGGAAGCTCCTGAGCTAGGTTTCAGGATGGATGCACGCCTTCGTAGGGACGCCTATTGGCGTCCTCTGCTTGAACAGGACGCCAATAGGTGTCCCTAAGCACGCCCAGTATCGGTGGTGATGGATTTGCGGGGCCGAATGATTAAAACAATCACTCAGCCCCACAAATTCAGGAATTAAAAACCACATTCGCCGCCACTTCCCGCCCGGCATCCAGCGCTTTTTGTACGGTGTTGAGCTTCGTTTGAATCGTGTTCAACGCGATTTTACCTAACGGCAGGCGTTGCGGGGGCGTTTCTGCATAAACTGCGGCTAGAATGGCTTGGGCGGCTTTGGCGGGGTCGCCTTCCTGCTGACCATTTACGGCGGCCATTCGTTGGCGGAAAGCGCCTGCGGTGGCTTCGTAGGCCGGTAATTGGGTGGTGGCGAGCCGGAAGTTGCGCCCGGCGAACTCGGTCCGGAAGGGGCCGGGCTGCACGATCATCACGCGGATGCCGTGCGGCGCTACTTCGTCGGCGAGGGCTTCGGAAAAGCCTTCCAACGCGAATTTACTGGCGCTGTAAAGCCCGAATCCGGGGAAAGCCTTGAAACCGGCGTGCGACGATATCTGCACGATTTGCCCGTTGCCCTGCGCCCGCAAAAGCGGCAGCGCGTGCTGCGTGAGGCGGAGCGGACCGAACACATTCACCTCGAATAAGGCGCGGGCTTCGGCTTCCGATGTTTCCTCTACGGCGCCCGCTAAGCCGTAACCGGCGTTGTTGACGAGGACGTCGAGGCGGCCGATTTGCTGCTCGATTTGCCGGAAAGCCGCGTCGGTGGCAGGCGCGTCGGTGATATCGAGGACGAGGCCGAGGGCGTTGGGCTGATGCCGACGCGTGAACGCCGTCGCCGCCCCGGCCTCGCGGAAGGTGCCGACCACGAAATCGCCCTGCGCCACCACTGCTTCGGCGAGCGCCTGCCCCAAACCGCTGGATACGCCGGTGATGAGCCAGATTTTGAGCTGCGGATGGGTCATTGCGGACGCGGTCGTCGGGTTAAGCGACATACCGCTCGCGGATGATTTTACCATCCTGCCAATCCTGAATCGCTACTTCCACCACTTTCACGGGGCCATTATCGGCGTGGTCGAAGTCGAGGGACCAGATTAAAAAGCTCCGATTATCCTTCACGACTTTCCCGACGGCCGTAAAATCCCGAACGTCCACCACTTTCGAGAGCAGCTCGGCGCCAACTTCCCGGTTTTTGGCCTTCCCGTAGTGCGTGACGCCGTCGAGGTCGGTTTTTTCGAGGTCGTCGTGGTAAAAAGTATCGAAGGCTTCCATCGCTTTTCCAGCGGCCATGGTCGCAATTAATTCGTCGAGCGTTGCCGCAATCTGTTCTTGTGTCATCCGAAAAATTAGGGGGTTAAATGATGACACAAAGGTCACGGCACCCCCCGGCGCGCGGTCACGACGAAACAGACTCTTTTCGGTACGATTCGGAGATGGTCTGTCGGAAGGCGAGTGGTGCGTGGCCGGTTTCGGCGCGGAAGAGCTTGGCGAAATACGACGAGTCGAAGATGCCGAGCTGCGCGGCTACTTCGGTCATGCTCAGGTCGGTGAACGTGAGGAGGCGCTTGGCTTCGAGGATGGTGCGGGCGCGTATCATCGCGCTCACCGTGGTGCCCGCAATGCGTTTCACGACGTGGTTGAGGTGGTGCGGCGTCACGGCGAGGCGGTCGGCGTAGGCGCCCGCCGTGAGCGCCTCGGCGTAATGGGCATCGAGCAGGAGCTTGAACCTCTTGAAGAGCACCAAGTACGCCGCCGAAAACACGGGCGCCGCGACCGGGCGCGCAGGGTCGGCGGGCGGCTGACCGCAGCGGCCTTCCGCCATATCTACTGTCCGCTGAATCTGGCCGAGCAGGGCGTGCAACAGTGCCTGCTCCACCCGCGCCGAAGCATCCGGCCGTCGGTATTCATCCTGCAAAAGCGCAATCAACTGCCGGATACTTTGGTAATTGGCCGCGTCGGGTCGCACGAGCGGGTTGGCGTACACATTATCGAGAAAGCTCAGCTCAAAAAGCGCGTCTTTATTCTGCTGATTCAACAGAAAAAACGCCTCGGTAAATAAAATACTCCCGCCGGATACGTGCTGCCACTCCTCGAACCGGTGAACTTGGCCGGGCGAGATGAAAAACAGCGTGCCCGGCGTCACGGCGTATTCTTTATAATCGATGAGCTGACGGCAAGCGCCCGCTTCAATCCAGATAATCTCGTAAAACGTGTGCTTGTGCAGGTCTTCCACCTGCGGCTCCGCCATTTTACTGAAACAGGTGATGGCGAAGCCGGTCGGGTTATCGGGCTGGTTCAGAAAATGACCAATCCGGTACGTCGGCAGGTGCCACGAGGGGCGCGAAGGGCGGGAGCGTTCAGGCATTTCTGAGGCACATTAAAAGCGTTGACCCAGCACAGCATTAAGCGGTCAGCCAAAAATTACCGGAGATTTTGTCATTGCGAGGAGGAGGCTTTGCGACGACGTGGCAATCCTCGTTTGCTCAACCCGGATAAGCGTTCGCACCGAGCAAACGAGGATTGCTTCGTTCCTCGCAATGACAAAGTCGAAAAATCTATCGGTCAACCGTGTAGCCGTCCGTTGAGGCACTTCACCCCCCAATCGTCGCCATCGACTCGAAGCTGAGCTGGTGGGTGGGCCGCAGGCGCTCGGCCTCAAACCCGTTGGCGGCGCGGTGGCGAAAGGCTGCCGCGAGGGCGGTTTGCACGGCATCATCAGAGGCGCCGCCGCGTAGCAGGGCGCGCACATCGAGGACGCCTTGGTCGTAGAGGCAGGTTTTTAGGCCGCCTTCGGGTGTCAGGCGGAGGCGGTTGCAGGTGCCGCAGAACGTGCGCGAATACGCCGCGATAATGCCCACTTGGCCCGCGTGACCGGGAATAGAATAATCAGACGCCGTGCCGCCGGGCGCCGTTGGAACGGGGGTCAGGCCCGGAAAATGCGCTTCCAGATGCTGCCGGATGCGCGTGTGATTCCACGGAATGGCGGCGGGCGTGATGTGCGAGCCGCCGTTGAACGGCATCTCCTCGATGAACCGGACGCTGAGCGGCAGGTCGCGGGTGAGGACGGCGAGGGGGAGAATGTCCTGCGTGTTCTGGCCGTCCATCACCACGGCGTTGAGCTTGACGTGGATACCGGCCGCGAGCAGCGCATCAAGGGTGGCGAGAACGGCGGGCAACTCATCGCGACGGGTGATGTCGAAGAAGCGTTGGCGGTCGAGGGTATCGAGGCTGAGGTTGACGCTGCGGATGCCGAGCCGCACCAGCTCGGGGACGTGCGGCGCCGTTAGCACACCGTTGGTGGTGAGACTGATATCGTCGAGGCCGGGGATTTTGCTGAGCGTGGCGATAAACTCCATCAGGCCGCGCCGCACGAATGGCTCGCCGCCGGTGAGACGCACTTTCCGGACGCCCAGCTCGGTGAGCAGCCGCACGACGCGGGTCAGCTCTTCGTAGGTGAGCAATTCCTGACGCGGCGCGAAGGCGATGCCCTCTTCCGGCATACAGTAAAAACACCGCAGATTGCACCGGTCGGTCACGGCAATCCGCACGTATTCGAGCGGACGGCCGTGGTTGTCGTAAAGCACAGAGCGGGCGGAATGGGTCAAGGGGGCGGCAAGATGGGGGCCGGGCGGCTATTCTGATCTCCAAACGCACCCGCGCCGATTGTGTTCACGTACTTCGCGGGGGCGGCAGTCGTCTATAGTCGTCAGGAACCCTATGAACCTTACAATCGCACTCTTCGGCATTGCCCGCGAAGTGGTCGGTCAATCGACTTTATCACTCGAAATGCCCCCCGAGCAATCCGTCGGCGACCTGCTCGCGCACCTGCGCACCTCTTACCCGGCGCTCAACAATCTGCGCAGCCTGGCCATCGCGGTCAATAACGAATACGCACAGCCCGCCGACCGCCTGCACGAGCGCGACGAAATCGCGCTGATTCCGCCGGTTAGCGGGGGGTAGCGGCGGCTCTCCGAGCCGCCGGGCTTACTTGTTGACTGGCTTAACCAATGGCGGCTCGGAGAGCCGCCGCTACCTTTTCTTATGATCGCCCTCACCGACCAGCCCATCGACGTAGCCGCCGCGCTGCAAGCGGCCGAATCGCCCGAAGCGGGCGCGGTCAATGCCTTTATCGGCACCATTCGCAACCGGAGCGCGGGGCGGAAGGTGGTGCAGCTCCATTACGAGGCGTATGATGCGATGGCGCTGCACCAGCTCCGCCGGGTGGCCGAGCAAGCGCAGGAACGCTGGCCGATGCTGACGCGCATCGTGGTCATCCACCGAAAAGGGACGCTGCAAATCGGCGATGTGGCGGTGGTGGTGGCCGTCAGCACGCCGCACCGGGGCGATTCGTTCGCCGCGTGTCAGTTCATTATTGATACGCTGAAGGAAGTGGTGCCGATTTGGAAGAAAGAGGAGTACGAGGACGGCACGACGTGGGTGGCGGCGCACCCCTGACGGCAGGCGAGAGTGGGTGGCATGCGGTGGGGTCAGACCCGAACTCGGTGAGGTCGGACCCGAACTCACTGCCCTTTTTGGGGAGCCAGATGGGGTCAGACCCAAACTCACTGCCCTTTTTTGGAACCTAGCTGCCCTTTTTTGGAACCTAGCTGCCCTTTTTTGGAACCTAGCTGCCCTTTTTTGGAACCTAGCTGCCCTTTTTTGGAACCTAGGTGGGGTCAGACCCAAACTCACTGCCCTTTTTTGGAACCTAGGTGGGGTCAGACCCAAGCTGGGTGGGGTCAGACCCAAGCTGGGTGGGGTCAGACCCAAGCTGGGTGGGGTCAGACCCAAACCCGGTGGGGTCAGACCCAAGCTGGGTGGGGTCAGACCCAAACCCGGTGGAGTCAGACCCAAGCTGGGTGGGGTCAGACCCCACCGGGGTATTTGGGGAGCGGGTAATGAATTTCGAAATCGAATGGAATCCGGGAATCGCGGTTGGCTGACGCAAAACGTCCGCCGTCGGATCTCTATCCAACGGCGGACGCCGGGCGTGGTGAAACAGTCAATTAAAGGGGGAAGAAGCTCGATTGGTTTGGCCTATCAAACCGGGATCGGCAGAGGTTTACTCGATGACCACGCGCTTGGTGAGCTTGGTGGCGCCGCACCGCAGCTCCAGTAGGTAGAGGCCCGGGGGTAGGGTGCGGACGTCCAGCTCTTGCCGGATGGCGCCGCCGTGGGGGGTTTGCCGGGTGCTGACGGTCCGCCCGGCCGCGTCAAAGAGGCGCAGGGTGAGGGGGCCGGTGTCGGGGAGCCAGCCTTCGATGGTGAGGTGGTCGGTGGCGGGGTTCGGCCACGCGGTGGCGAGGAGCGACTGCGAAAGCGGCGAATCCGGCAGGCCTGTCACGCCGGTGATGAGCGTGGAGGCGGTGTTGGTGGCGAGGTGCGGATTGTAGTCGAAATAGAGAAACGCCCGATTCTGAATCCGCTCCCCGATGGCCAGCCACGGCAGCGGCCGTGCCCGAAACCGGACGTGCCCGTTGGAGCGAATCGCGTCGTTCGCCTGATTCGGCAGGAGAATATTGGGGAACTCGACGGTCAGGACGCCGTTCGGACCGGGAGTCCACCAGACGAGCGAGTGCGACGACGATTGAAACTGCAACGTCGCGACGTTGAGCCGGTTGGTCGGCAGCGAGTCGATGACCATCACGCTGAAGGCCGTGTCGGTCCCCAGATTCTGAAAATGCACCGTGTACTGCACCCATTCGCCGCCGCCGACCTGCGTCGTCGTCATCTCGTCGTAATTGACTTCGAGGAGATTTGGGTCGAACGAGCCGGTGATGACTCGCCGGTTCGCCTCGGAGTTGTCGGCCGGAGTGGCGTCGGGGAAGGGCGTCGTAATTGTGGCAACGCACCGAATAGAATCGCCGAGCGGGGCCGTGGTGGGCAAGCTGAAAAGGGCTTCGAGCGAGCGCGTTTGGCCGGGCGCGAGGTTGGCGTACGTCCAAGTGAGGGTGGTGCCGGCGCGGGTGGCCGTGGGCGTGGAGCCGAGGTAGTTCAGCAGCGGCTCGAATTGCAGCGTCACCTGCCCCGAGGCGATGGTGGTGGTGCCGACGTTGCGGAACGCAATCCGGTACGGCGCCAGCCGCCCGGCGCGCACGCGGCTCAGCGGCGTCAGGAGTACCTGCACGTCGGTAAGGCCGGGCAGCGGTTGGAGGGCGTAGGTAGCGGCGGTCGCCAGATTGCCGTAGGTGTTGAAGGTGGTGCCGGTCGGGCCGCTCGCCACGACCGTGTGGTGCGGCGGCGGCGCGGGCAGGGCAGTCGTGAACGTGCCGAGCGGCACGGCGGTCTCGTAGGAGCCGTCGGGCTGGGTACGCGCAGTGGCGACCACGGTGGTTCCGGCCAGCACATTCACCAAAACGCCGCCCGCGTAACCGGTCTCGCCGGGGTTCTGGAGGCCGTCGGCGTTGGTATCGACGAAGGCTTTCCCGCGCAGCGTATTGTGCCCCGACAGCCCGTAGGCCACGAAAACCTTCGGCGTCGGGTTCAGCAGCGCGCCCACCGTGGCGCCGCCGAAACGCGCGGTATCGCTCAGCGTGCGGCCCACCAGCAGCACGTTGCCCGTGGTGCTGACCGCCACCCGGCTGCCTTCTTCGTCGGCCGCGCCGCCGCCGGTCAAGGCCCATTGCGGGGTGCCGGTGAGCTGGTCGAAGACGGCGAGGTAGGGGTCTAAATCGGGGTTGAGCGTGGGGTGGAACGGGGCGCCGAAGGTCACGCTGGCGGGGCCGGTGCCGGTGGCCGCTTGCCCCTGGAAAAAGCCCGCGACCATTACCCGGTTCTGCGCGTCGAGGGCGAGGTCGGTGGCGTTGGTGAGGTCGAGCGGGGTGGTGCCGCCGAGGCGGTTAGTCCATTGCAGGACGCCGTTTGGGTCGAACCGGGCGACGTACGTGTCTTCGCCGCCCCCGGCGGTCAGGGTTTGTCCGCCGAAATCGACGGTCCCTTGGAAGGTGTTCGCGAGGTAGGCGTACCCGGTGGCATCCACGGCGAAGCCCGGCTCGGTGCCCGGCGGCGGCAGCGGCAAGGCGCGGGCGGCTTCGGGCTGACCGGCCGCATCGAGTTTCAGCCAGAAAAGCTGCTCGGCACTGCCCGGCGGCACCGGAAATGTCACACTGCCGCTCGGGCCGGTCATTCCGCTTCCGAAGGCATACAACCCCAGCACGTACACCCGACCGCTTTGGTCGGTGCCGAGGCGTTGGCCCCGGCTGGTAGCCCCCGCCACGGCCGCGTTGGCAGTCCCGACGGCCCACTGCGCCGCGCCGTTCGCCCCGGTGAGCTTCACCACGAACGCCGACGACGAATTGGCGCCCGTGCCGCTCGTGGGCGTCAGCGTAAACGCCCCCGAGCCGAAGCTTGATACGCCGCTGAACTGGCCCGTCAGGTACACGTTGCTGAGCGCATCGAGCGCGAGGTGGGCGGGCGTGCGGTCGCCGCCGCTGCCACTCGCCCCGCCTTGCACGGCCCAGCGTAGCACCCCGGCGCTCGTCCAGCGGGCCGCGTAATAATCGGTGCCGGAGGTGGTGAGGGTGGTGCCGTCGATGACGAGGCGCCCTGAGAAGGTGCCCGTCGCGAACACATCGCCTTCGGCGTTGGTGAGCAGGTGCGCGGCGGTCAGACCGCGCTTCACCCAGCCCAGCGTGCCGCCCGTGCGGTACTGCGCCAGGAAGGCGCGCGGGTTCGGGTCGAGGGCAATAGAATCGGCTCCGCCGAAGCGCAAATCACCGATTCCACCGAAACTGACATAGGCATTCCCCGCTTCATCGAGGGCCGCCGAATTCACCCACGCCGAGCCGGTGCCGGGCGGGTTGTAGATAGCGTCGGCCCATTGAAATTGCTGGGCACGCGCTATCGGAATGACGCTCAGCAGCGCCAGCAGGAGCAGCAGAAGGCTTCTCCGCCCCCTGCCGAGCAGGAGGGATTTAGGTCGCGTTCGCATCGCTAAAAATAGAAAAAGAGCGAGTGGGGTAGCACCCGCAGCACCGGAAACCCGGCACTGCGGACACTGACCGATTGACGCTATTGAACCACCAAGCGCTTCGTGCGGCTCCCGACGCGCACCACGTACACGCCCGGCGCCAAATCCGTGAGCGGCACACTGACGCTCGAAGCACCGGCACCGAAACGCACCGTCCGGACCACCGCGCCGCGCACATCGAGGAGGGTGGCGGTGGAGTTTTCGGTCGATTTCTCGCTCAGCGACACCACCACGGCCCCGTGCGCCGGGTTCGGGCTGAGGGCGAGGTTTTGGGCGAGGTTCTGGGCTGCTTGCTGGGCCGACAGGCCGAGGACGCCGCCCGTCGTGAGGCGCAGGTGCAGACGACCGGGCGCCACTTCGCCCACGGGGAGCGTGAGGGCATACGGCGCGTTGGTCAGCTCGTGGGAGGTGCCGGTGAGGGCATCGTCGAGAAAGACGCGGTAGCCGGCGGGCAGGTCGGCGGCGGTGGCGCCGAGGGAGTACGTGCCGCCCACGGGAATCACCAAGCCAATCGGCAGCACCACATCCGCGCCGCCCGTGAGCAGACCGATGCCATTGATCGCCAGCTCATCAAGCGCCCCGACGGGCCGCGTGAAGACCGACGGCGCCGTGCCGACGCTCCGCTGTTTGGCAGCATCGAGCTGAGCGTCGAAGCCGAGGGTGGCATCAGCCGCGCAGTACACGGCGGCGTAGTCGGTCTGGGCGGGATCGGCGGCAGCGGTCAGGCTCAAATGCACCTGCGGAATGGCGGCGGTGCGGTAAGCGGCCGTGCTCAGCAAGCTCGTTTGCCGGGCCGTGTTGGTGAATTTGAAGCTGGTGGTGCCGGGCGTGTTGACACGCACGAAAAAGCCCTGCATCGCCCCAATCCAGCCACCCACCAAAACGCCGTTCGGGTCGGTGGTGCTCACGCCGTTCAGGCGCGATACGTACGTGCCGGAGCTGCCGCCGGTGGGCCGGAACACGAATACTTCGCGGCTGATAGCGCCCGGGAACGAGGACGCAATCACGTCCCAATCCAGCGGCGACGGGTACGGGTTACCGAGCAGATGCCACCCCGATTCCGTCAGGCTACCCCGCGTCAGCGGGCCGCTGCTGATGGTATCAGTGTTGAGCGTGCCCACGAAATCGGGCTTCGCCGTAGGCGGCAGATACACCGTGTAGCCTTTGCCAACGGCCATCGGGTCGGTGAGCGCCGTCGGCGACATATACCCCTGTCCGAAAGCCGCCGTGGCGCCGGTGCCGGTCAGGCGCGTCTCGTTGTAGCTGAAGATGTTCGGGTAGCTCGCGGCGGGTACGGCGGCCGGGTTGGTGTTGTAAAGCGGCTGCACGCGGGGCGTGAAACCGGGCGTGGCGAGGTCAGCAAACGTGGTGTTGCTCACGGGCGCCGATACGTGCCGGTAGCCCGTCAGGGCGCTGCTGCTGTAACGCTGCATCGTGGCGTTGCCCACCACGGCGCCCAGCGTATTCACCACGAGGGCGGTGCCCGTGGCCGTGCCCAACAGGGTCAGGCGGCCATTCGAAATCAGGTTCCCATTCGTGAGGACCACCGCGCGGGTGATGCTCGTCGGGTTCGTCAGGGTGACGCCTTGTGGGTTATCGACGACCAGATCGAGCACGGTGCTCGTCAGGCCGGGGCCGGTTTGCTGCGCTTCGGTGCCCTTATAGACGTACCGCGCACCGGGGCTGAAGCTGCGCGCCCCCGTGTTCTGCACATCGCCGAAAGCGCCGGTCGTGCGCAAGCCATCCGCCGAATACACCTCGACGGTTGCGCCCGCCTGCACCACCACGGCCCCTGCTCCTTGTAGCCGGTAACCGGCCGGGCGCAGCGTACCACCGTTCTGAACCGTCAGGGTACCCGTGATGGTGAGGTCGGCGCCGAGGATGAGCGTGCCGGAGCCGGTCACGGTCACATCGTCGTAATCACCGGAAAGCTGCCGCACGGTGTTCACCACCGCGCTCCGGCTGCCATTCGGCGCCGAGTTCAGCAGCACCGACGCGCTATTGGTCGTCAGCTCATTGGCGGTGACGATATCGAGGGTGCCGTCGCCGTTCAGGTCGGCGAGGGCGAGGGCGTTCGGCATGCTGTTGGGCGCATTGACCGGAATCAACGGCTCCTGCGTGAACGAGCCGGAGCCGTCGTTGCGGAACACGAGCACCCCGTTCAGGAACGGCACCACGATATCGAGGTCGCCGTCGCCGTCGAGGTCGCCCGGTTTCGCCATCGGCACGAACGTGTTGCTCAGCAGCGTCACTACGGAGTAGCTGCCGTTACGCTGCTGCGTAGCCACTTTCACGCCGTCCGTCGTCACCATCACCACATCCGCCAGCGAATCACCGGTGAAATCACCAGCGGCCAGATCTACCACCGGCACGTTGGTGGAGTTAATGGTCATGGATATCCCGCTCGGATCACCCACGCCATTGGTTTTATACATGTTCACCTGCCCGAGCGTGCCCACCAGAAAGCGGTCATACTCTCCATTGACCGTGGAATACGGCAGCACGGTCTGCACATCCGCGATTCGGGTAATGATGTTGCTCCCATTGGAGGCGTTCATCAGCCCAGTGCCATCATTGAGCCGTTCCGACATAGAGCCGTTGGAATTGACGGCCACCAGATCGAGGAAGCCATCAAAATCCAGATCGACCAGCCGCATCCCCCGGGCGCCCGGCCCAAAGGTCACTTGCGAGGAAAGGCCGGTGCCCGTCGTGAAAACGCCAGTGCCGGGGTTGCGGTAAATCTTGACGAGGGCCGTGAATGCGTCAGCGTCGGAGACGGCTAAATCGGTCAGTCCGTCATTGTTTACATCGCCGAGGGCGATGTTGGCGTCGACCGACACGACGAGGGTTGTCAGCAGCGTGTAACCTGTGGCGCCGCGCTGCAATACCTGTACTTGGCCGATGCCGCTGGCCGTGCCGACGAGGACGATATCCATATCGCCGTCGTTGTCGAGATCAGCTACTTCCACTTGGCGGGCGCTTATGCCCGTAGCAATCGGGGCGGCTTGCGCGGTCAGTGGCCCGGCGGCGGAGGCGGTGGCGGCCCGGAAACGGTACGTTATCGGCTGCGTAATCTCAGAGAGAGGCACCGCATGATCCACCGTCCCCGGAAGCGAGCGGTACACGACGGTTACTTCTTCGCCCGGCAACCAGCTCTGCGTCGGATTGAAGCGAACCTGCCGCGTGCCCGAGCCGATGACCGTGCCACTTCGGCCGCCGCTCTGCGCCCCGCGCACCATCAGCGGCGATCCGCCCGTCAGCACAACCGGCTTGCGGAAGAAAAACTGCACATCCGATCCCAGCGCCGCTGCCGACGCATTGTACGCCGGCCCCACGGCCATGACTTTAGGGTCGGTGTTGCCGCCGGTAGGAGGACCGCCCGGTCCGGGGACACCCGGTCCGGGGCCACCCGGCCCCCCTTGCCCCATCGCCGCCGAAACGACGAGCAGGGAGCCGCCGAATATCACCGGCACCAGCCGAGAAAATAGGTGAATTTTAGTCATAACGGCACGCGGAAAAAGTAATGTGGGGAGGGATGAAAAAAAAGGAGGAAAAAGAAACACGCTCGGCCTGCGGACAAGTATCCGTTCAGAAGTAATCGTAGATAAAGTCTGTCATTGCGAGCGGAGCGAAGCAAACCTCGTTGCACCAGCGCAGCGGTTGAGCCAACACCCCCATCCTATGAGGATTGCTTCGTCGCAAAGCCTCCTCGCAATGACAAAACGCTAGTTGATTACTGCTAAGTGGATATTTAATCTCCTGAGCTTTTCAGCCATTTCGAAGGCGTTTCCCATCAGACAGCCAGACTTCATAAAATACTGCCTGCTCTTCGGAAATTATTTCAGACAGACTACTTCCCCCCTCTTCCATCATCCCCTTAAAAACCCCAGATAAGCCCGACCTGCACGCTCGGCAGCGGACGGGCGCCTTTGCTCAGGCCACGCTCGGGCCGGATGGCCCAGCCGCGCAAGCCCGGCGCTACGGAGGCGCTCAGACGGGGCGTAAAGCGCCATTCCACGTCGGCGCTGCTCTGCCACGCCAGACTGACGGGGCGGAACGGCCCATCGCGCGGCCCGACTTTTTCGAGCACGTACTCGTCGCCGCGCCGGGTGGGGCGGGTGCCGCCCCGGAAGAAGAGCACTTGACCACCCGCGCTCACGCCGAGGCGGAGCCGCCCGCGCGTCAGCAGCACGTATTGCCCGGCGAAGGGGAGCGTCCAGAACCGGTATTCGGGCCGGAGGCGCAGGTTTTGCCGCTCGCGCCACGTATCGATCCGGTTGGTTACGGTGTTGCGGTAAGTTCGCAGGGTATCGTGCGAGATGACGACTTGGTAAGAAGTGTCGCGGACGGCGATGTAAGACGTATCGTACCCGATGATTTGGCCGATGTTGTTGAGCACTGGCTCCAGATGCATCACCGACGTCACCTGCACCATAAACGTGGTATCGTAACTGGCGTGAACGTCCGTCTGCAAGGTCTGGGTGGTATCGAAGCGGACGGTTTGACCGATCTTTTCGCGCTGGTAATCGAGCTGCGTGCGCGCCACGGCTTCGCCCACGCCCGCCCGCAGGCGCCACCGGTCGGTAAGCTGCCGGGTCAGGCTCACCGAAAGCGCCCGGCTGGGGCCGAGCTTCTCGGTGGTGTGCTCATCGTACCCCGGCAGGGTGCCCCAGCCGGGCATCAGCTCCCCGGCCACCATCAGCCCCCACGGCTGCGGGACGGGCAGCCGGTTCGGGGGGAGGTCGGCGGCGGCGGTCGTGTCCGTGTCGGTCATCAGAGCAGCCACGATGACGGGCGCGCGGACGGGTTCTTCGCTCAGCGTCCGCAGGAGGCTGTCGTTGCGCTGCGTGAGGGTTTGCAGCACCACGGCTTCGGCCAAAAGCAGCCGTCGGATACGGGTTTTTTCGGTGGAATCGAGTGAGGAAATGGACGCTGCTGACGCGCTGGCCGTCGTCGATTCCGGTCCATTATCGGTCATCCGCTCGGGCAGCACTTGCCGCGTGAGGGCGGTGTGGAGCGCCGTATCCAGTCCGAAACCGGCTTGCCACGGCCGCGTCATCACGCTCACCGGCGCGGGGTGCGCCACCGAATCCATCGGCGGGCTGACGTTGCCGACGACGTTCCCGCCGTCGCTTCCTACCCCGTTGCCCGATACTCCGGCGCTCAAACTTCCCGAGTAGTTCGTCAGGCCCACCGGCACCGTCGGCGCCACTGCGATGCCCGGCGTAGCCACCGACGGAAGGGTAACCGTCGGGGTTGAAACGCGGGTTGGGTCAACCGAAACCGACGGCGTTGAATTCGTCTGAAAATGCGTCACGCGCACCGGCGCGGCCTTTACGGGAGCAGTGAGAGCAGGAGCAGCAGCAAGTGCCGGGGTAGTAACGGGCGCGACCGTAGCGGCGGGCAGTGTCGGCAGAGAAGCCGAAACAGGTGCCGAAATCGGGGCCGAAGCAGGCGCGGTTGATGCGTGCGTCGCACTCGTCGGCTGCCCCTCTTGGCCGAGGCGGTTCGCTTTATCGTGCGGCACGAGGCCCATCATAAACGCGCCGATGAAGACGCCCAAACCCACCGGCCGCAGCCGTTGCCAGAGCGTAGGCGGCTGGGGCCGCACGGCGGCTTCGATACCGGGCCAAACGCTGGCATCCGGCTCCGAGCGAAACCCTTTGAAGGCATCGCGCAGCAAATCGTCGAACTGATTTTCTTCTGGTGTAATCATAACCCGGCAATGATTTCGGAACGGCGCACCATCGCTTGCAGCATCCGGCGCGCCTTGTGGAGTTGAGAGGAAGAGCTGCGTTCTTCGATACCGAGCTGCGCCGCGATTTCGGCGTGCGAGTATCCCTCGATGCAGTAGAGGTTGAGCACCATCCGGTAGCCGGTGGGCAGGCGGTTGATGAGCACCAGCAGCTCGTTGGCGGAAAGCTGACTGAGCAGGTCGTTGCCGTCGGTGGTGACGTGGTTCGCCTCGGTCAGCTCGACGTTCCGCTTCCAGTAGCGCAGCTCGGTGTGGTAATGATTGACGGCCGTGGTGACCACTACGCGCCGCAGCCACCCCTCCAGCACGCCGTTCCCCTGATACTGGTCGAGGCGCTCGAAAATGCGGATAAACGCCTCTTGCAGAATGTCCTGCGCATCGGCCCGGCTATGGGCATAGCGCAGGCACACGCCCAATAATTCGGGCGCGAAGTGCCGATAAAAGGCCGTTTGGGCAGCTGGCTCACCGCGTAAGCAGCCAGCCAGCAGAAGGGCGGAAACCTGCGACACTAAGCAACGCTAAAGCACCGGGAAGGGCTGATGAGGAACAGGGTGCGGCGCCGCCAGCAAGCGGCGCACTCTCCAGACAGTGCTCGTTACCAATGTACTGCCTGAGGGAAATAAAAAATTTGCCGGCCGTTCGTTACGTGCTCACCCGCAAGGCATTTGATGACGGTCAGGTCACAATTTATTGCCCCGTGGGGAGCCGGAAGCAACGGCATGGATCCGACGAAATCGTTGATTTGCTGGTCGCCGTCAAGGCACACCGTTCGGTAGCCGGAGGCAGCGCTCCCACGATTGATATGGCCAGACGAGTTGGCGTCGCCGTCAGAGGATGCCGTTCGGCATTATGCCGGTTCACGGCGGATAGGCACGCGGTTACCGAACGGTGTCTCCTCACGGGGAAGCCCTGTTTGTACGGGTTTCTATCTAAAAATCAACTACCTAACAGCTTATCCGAAGCCACTCCAAATGACTTCCAGCTCAAGCGCTGACCGCCTGCCGCTAAAAACAAAAACGCCCGACCTGTGAAGGTCGGGCGTTCTGCTGTGCGGTTGAAAAGATTCGAACTTTCACGCCTTGCGGCACTGCCGCCTGAAGACAGCGCGTCTACCAATTTCGCCACAACCGCAAAGTTTTCAGGCGAACCCATCGCCATTACTGGCGGCGAGCGGTGCTGCAAAGGTACGGCGGCGTTTCCGGACCGCGCAAGCCTTTGCGCGGAGAAAAAGTTTATATCGCGCCTTGCAGCGGCATTTTACTCGTCGGAAGTGGGCACTTCCAGCGGTAGCTCCGGCGCGATGACGTGCGCCGCCCGGCGCTCAAACCGCCCGATAATGGCGAGCGAAAGCCCGAGCCACGCCAGTCCGGCCGCAAAGCCCGCCACCACATCGGACGCGTAATGGACGTGGATATAAATGCGACTCGTGCCGATGAGGAACGCGAGAATCGGGAGCGCCGTCAGGAGCGTTGTGCGGCCCCAGCCCGGCGCCATGTGCCGCCGCACGAGCCACCAGCACAATCCCCAAAACGACGCCGCCACCATCGCGTGGCCGCTCGGGAAACTCAGGCCGTGCGCCGGTACCAGATGCGGCAGCAGCGGCCGCGGCCGGTGGTACGTCAGCTTAAGAAGAATATTCAACACCGTGGAGCCGAGCGCCACCACCGGCACCCGCCACGAGTGCCAGCGGTGCCGTTTCCGGAACGCGAACCACGCTAACAGGCTCAGGCCCAGCGGCACCATCACGAACTGCGTGCCGATGTAGGTGAAGAAAATAAGCACCGACGTCAGCCACGGCCAAGTGTCGTGGAGGGAATCGGCGAAGCGAAAAGCGGCGGCATCGAACCCGAAAGTGCCTTTTTTGAGCCACCACGCGCCGAGCGCAAAAACCAACAGCACGCAGCCCAGCCAAGCGCCCAGCAACACGAGGGCTTCGAGGGTGAAAAGCGCCAACGCCGCTGCGGTGCGACGAAATAGAGTTCGAATCATTTGCTGCGCGACAGGAAAAACGGGGTTAGCGCCCCAACGAGTGCATCTTCGGAGATTATGACGAATTTCGACCGGGTGGCGCCTTTCTACGATGTTTTGGCGGGCGCGGTCTTCGGCGGGGCGTTGCTGCGGGCGCAGCGATGGACGATTCGGCACGGGCTGCCCGGCGGCGCGGCGCGTATCCTGTTCATCGGCGGCGGCACCGGGCGGGTGCTGCCCGATTTGCTGTCGCGCGCCCCGCAGGCCCGCATCACGTACGTAGAAGCGTCGGCGGAGATGCTGGCGCGGGCGCGCAAACGGCTGCAAGCAACCGCCGCCCCGGCTGATTTCGCCCGCGTATCGTTCCAGCTCGGCACCGATGCTGAGCTGCCTCCAACGGCTGATTTCGACGTCATTCTCACATTTTTCTTCCTCGACGTTTTCCCCGATTCCGCCCTACCCGCCGCCATTGCGCGGCTCCAAGCCGCCGCTGCACCAAGTGCGGTCTGGCTCATTGCCGATTTTGTGCCTGCCCGCACCCACTGGCAACGCGCCCTACTGGCGGTGATGTACCGGTTTTTCCGCCTGACCGCCGGGTTGCGCACCGGAGCGCTGCCGCACTGGCCCGCCGCGCTGGCCGCTGCCGGTTGGCAACCGACCCAAACGATGAGCTTCGTGGGCACGGCCGTACAGGCTGGGGTTTGGCGGCGCTCGGCCACTCAGCCCCGATAGGGCGCGCCCTTGCTGCGGCTTTGCGGGCATTTTCGCGGTCTTTGGGGCAACTTAGTGGCTTATTCCGTCCGCCTGATGCGCTTGCTTGCCTGCTTATTTACCTGCTTACCCTTTCTTTCGCCGATTCTCACCGTGGCTCAATCCGGCCAGAACGCGCCGGTTCGATACGTCCTCGCTTTCCCGAATGCGGCGCATCACGAAGTCCGAGTCACGGCCGTTTTCCCGCTGAACGACCAGCCGGAGCGGCCTTTGCGCATCGCGTTCGCCCGCGCGTCGCCGGGGCGTTATGCGCTGCACGAATTCGTCAAGAACGTGTATGATGTGCAGGTTGACGCGCCCGGCCCCGGCACGAGCCAGCGGCTGGCGGTGCGCCACCCCGACCCATATACGTGGGAGATAACCGGCCCACACGGCGGCGAATGCCGCTTCAGCTACACCGTTTTCGCCGACCGCGCCGACGGCACCTACGCCGCCATCGACCCAGAACGCGCGCACCTCAATCTGCCCGCCGTGCTGGCCTACGCGCCTGATTTGGGCAATTCCGTCCATCAGCTCCAGTTCGAGCAGCTCCCCGATACGGCGTGGCGCGTGGCCACCCAGCTTCGGCCCGAACCGGGTGGCCGCTATTCGGCGCCGAATCTGCAATACCTGATGGATTCGCCGGTGCTCCTCGGCAAGCTCACCCGCCGCCCGTGGACGCAGGACGGGCAGCGCATCGAAATCGCGCTCCTCCACCGCGGAACCGCCGCCGAGGCCGACACGCTCGCTGCCCGCACGCAGCGCATTACGCG
Organism: Hymenobacteraceae bacterium; assembly: GCA_031397815.1. Classification (GTDB taxonomy): domain Bacteria; phylum Bacteroidota; class Bacteroidia; order Cytophagales; family Hymenobacteraceae; genus JANNMJ01. The sequence goes on along the minus strand of JANNMJ010000196.1, from coordinate 31,234 downwards.
GGCGGCGGCGGCCGTCTGGGGCACGTTGCCGCGCTTCGATTTCGGGCAATACACGTTTCTGGCAAACTATTTACCCACCGCCGTCGGCGACGGCATGGAGCACCGCAACTCGACGATGGTGCCGCAGCCGAAACCGCTGCGCAGCGGCGATACCGAGCATTTGGGCACCATCAGTCACGAGTTTTTTCACTGCTGGAACGTCGAGCGCCTACGTCCGGCCGACTTGGAGCCGTTCGACTTCCAGCGCGCCAATATGAGCAGCTACCTCTGGCTCGCCGAAGGGTTTACGATGTATTACGGCGACCTCGTAATGCGCCGCGCCGCGCTCGTCAGCGACGATGATTATCTGAAGGACGCCACCCGTTTGGTGCAGCAGAGCCTGCTGCCGGGCGCCGGGCGCTTCTCGGCGGTGGAGATGAGTCAGCAGGCGCCGTTCGTAGATGCGGCGCGTTCCATCGACCCCAATAATCGCCTCAACACCTACGTTTCGTATTACACCCTCGGCGGCGCCACGGCCCTCGCGCTCGACTTGCAGCTCCGCGCCCGCGACCATTCCCTCGACGCCGTGATGCGGCGGTTGTGGGAGACGAATGGCCAGTTTCAGTCCGTTGAGCTGGCGCCGCAAAAGCCCTACACGCTGCCCGACATTCAGCGCGCCATCGCCGAAGTGGCCGGTGATTCGGCGTTTGCCGGGCAGTTCGTGCGGCGGCACGTCACAGGCCACACGCCGCATGATTGGGCCGCTCTGCTTCAACCAGCGGGCCTCGCGCTGCAACCCGTCCGGCCGGATAAAGTCTGGCTCGGCGCGTCTGGGCTGGATTTTGGTCCCACCGGCGCCACCCTCAGCGGCGGCACCGTAGCCGGCAGCCCGCTCCACCTCGCTGGCCTCGACCGTGGCGACCGTATCGAGCGCCTCGGCGGCCGGAAGATTCGTTCCGAGAAAGACTTGACGAAAGCGATCGCGGGCTTAAAACCCGGCACCGTCGTCACCGCCGACGTCAGTCAGCGTGGCTTACCGGTGCGCCCCGTTTCCCTCACCCTCACCGCTGACCCCGCCCTGCAAGTCGTCCGCGCCGAGACCATCAGCGGCCGCACCGTAACGGCAGAGCAGCAAGCCTTCCGCAAAAACTGGCTAACTGCCCGCTGATTCCATTTTTTTTCCGCCCCCGGATTCGTTGCGCAAAGCCGCCCGCTCTTACCTTTGCCCCACTACCCGCCAGAGGAGTGGCAGAGTGGTCGATTGCGGCGGTCTTGAAAACCGTTGAGGGTTAAACCTCCGGGGGTTCGAATCCCTCCTCCTCTACTGAAAAACCCTGCTAGCGTACAGCTGGCGGGGTTTTGTGTTTTTCGGGTGATCCCGCTTTCGCCGCCGACGCTCACGTACGCTCCGCAGCAGCACTAGCTTGACCGAACGCGTGCGATAGTGGAGTTGATGTTTAACAAAAATGGTCAAAAAAAAAGCCCCCTCTCTTTCAAAAGGGGGCATCACAGACATGGGGCAACGGTTGATTTCACCGCGCACACGTACGAAACGTTCCTGCCTCGTGACACGACAAAAGTACGCTCTATACAATCCACAGAAAGCCCTCACTTCGGTACTCCTAAATTACATTTTCCGGGACAAAAACGGACACTAGTTATTACACTTATCCTCAAAGCCTTTAGTATTGGCCGCGCCGAGACTGGCGCCTAAATCCGTCACGGCCGTGATAAAGGCATCTTTGACTCTTTCGGTGAGCAGGGGGTCACTGTTATTCTGGAGCATTACCTCCATAAAACGGCGGTAAATTCCTAAAAGCACTACGGTTTCTTCGGCATCCAGCATTTCATCGTGCGACGCCCCCAGTAGTTTCAGGATGCGTTCGTTGCGCTGCAAATGATCGGGCAAGAGACGGCTCAGCAACTCGTAATATGGCGGCAGAATATGGTCTTCCATTGTCAAGTAGGGCAGTAGGTTGAAGTACCAGCAGATTGATAGGACGTTTGACTATTACGTAAAAGCGTGTTTTAGGATACAATCGTACTGTTTAGTGGGTAGTGATACTGCTGTGGCTGAATAGCAGGAAGTATGCGGCAAGGCTGCTGATTAGGGATAGGCCACACACGATTCACCCCGTGATTACAAGCCTTGTATTCATTGCTGTGTAGTTAGCACACCGTGTTCTACCCTGAAAATCAGGCCATCTACACGGAAGCAAAAGGCATGAAGCGCCTTCAATAGCCTTTCCCATTTGGGGACGGCGCTGAGCCGCTGACCGGCATTACCTTAGCCCGTGGTTTAGCCCCCGGCCGGTGGGGCGTTGCTTGCCGTTTAAACCCCCTTCCGACGCCTTGACTCCTGCTTCCGATTCCTTGAATTGCGTTGTGACCGACGACGATGCAATGAGCCGTCATACGCTGGAAGCCCACATCGAGCATACGCCCGGGCTGAAGCTGGTGGGAACGTTTGAGAATGGGCTGGCGCTGTTGGAGTTTCTGCGCGGCGGGCCGCAGGTCGATATTCTGTTTCTGGACGTGCAGATGCCGGGCTTGTCGGGGCTGGACGTTATTCGGATGCTCCCGACGTCGCCAGCGGTGGTGCTTACTACGGCGCGGACTGATTTTGCCGTAGAGGCTTTCGCGCTGCAAGTGACTGATTATCTGGTGAAGCCGGTGGAATATCCACGCTTCTTTCAGGCAACCGAGCGTATCCGCAATCAGCAGTCGCCGAAGGTGGCGTCGCCGGTGGCGCTTGCCGCTGAAGAGATGGGCGCGGCCGCGGCCGACGCGGGCGGGTCAGGGGGGCCGTCGTCGTTGTTCGTGAAGTCGGGAGGACGGATGACGCGGGTATCGCACACCGATATCTTGTACATTGAGGCCGTGAACGACCAAGCGGTGGTGGTGACGGGGCAACGGCAGCTCTCGACCAATCAGACGCTGCGCGAGGTGGCGACGCGCTTGCCAAGCCCGCTGTTCGTGCGGATTCATCGCACGTATGTCATCAACAGAAGCCGGATTGAGACCATTGAGGAGAGTAACGTGGTAATGGAAGGCGGGCGGCGCCTGCCAATCGGGCGGACGTATATGAGCGATTTTTTCAACAACCTGAATACGTAATCCTCACCCCCGGCCCCTCTCCAAGGGAGAGGGGAGCCTGATTGGGATTTGCGTGGGCTGCAAAAGGGAGTGAGGGACGATAAATCTGTCTCTCTTTTTTATTTTCTTATTTTTTATTTCTGATTCCACCGAAGGCAAGCGATTAATTCGCTTAGCTCTTGGGTGGCGTAGGCGCGGCGGTCGTTCTACTGGAATTGGTGCTGGGGCGGTGATCTAGAGCGGTTCTCAGGTTTGAGTACGTGCCGTTGCCGCGCATCCTCACCCCCAACCCCTCTCCAAAGGAGAGGGGAGCCTTATCGGGAAGGTACATCGACTCGAAAACCGCTCTAGTGGGATGGCAACCTGAACATCATCGCCCAGTACGGCGGGCGCATTGACGAACGTGATGCGCGGCCGGGCAGCGGTAACCAGAAGGGCGGGTGGCAGGCAGGCGAGCAGCTGCGCCCGCCGACGCGAGTTGCTGGAAGAAAAAAAACGAATCGTCGGTCATCCCGAGAACCGGTTGGGAGAAGTGTGAGCGAGTGTGGGCGCAGGCGGGTAAGGTAGGCTGCGTTGACACGGGAGACAACCAGCAAAACCCGGTTTTCTAGTGAACGGCGGCTCTTGAAAAGTGGACGGCGAGAAAAGCCTTGCGAACGGAAGAATCAGGGTCGAGAAAGAGCTTCAAAACGGCCTTTTGACGGCCGACGCACCCCCGATTAATATAACGATTCCGTTCCAGCGCACTGACCGGAAAGACAGCGCCGTTCACGGGGCTTTTGCCGCCCTTCGCGTGATAGGCGCTTAGAAATCGCTCATCAGACCGGAATTTTGTCACCAGTTGAAGCATTAAGCCAATTTTTTGCTGATTTTTCCCCTAATCGCTTAGCTGCTCCGCTCCTCTTTTTCGCCTCCTTAGCCGTCACTTCCGCTTTTCCAGCCGCCAAGCGCCTCATGATGAATTTGTACTATTTAGTTGACTTGCTTTTGAAGTCGTCGCCCCGGCGAAGTAGCCTTCAGCAGCCATTGGCGCCCGTCGGGCAGCCCGGCTCATCGCCCATTTGGAGCCGCCTGCTTGGGCTGCTTCTGGCGTTTCTGCCGCTGGCGGCGAGTGCCCAATCGGCGGGGGCCGCGTTCTCGTGCGACGGCACTTTCTATATCATTCAGCAGGAGACGAACGCGAGCGGCGCCGACCGTTCCATTATGTCGCGGGTGAACCGGGTGAACGGCGTGGTGTCGTTCACGGAGATTCGCGATCTGGGCGCTGGGCTGGGCTTACCGGCTACCACCGATTTCGTGGTGAACAGCCTCGCGTACAACCCGCAGGACGGTTATCTGTACGCCCTCACCTATCCGGTGGGGAACACGGGTTTCCCGGCGGTGAGTATGTACCGCATCGGGCAGGGCGGCGTGGCGCGGGTCGGCACCACGACCATCACCATCAACGGCGCTACTCCGGCGCAGTTTCCGCAGTTTGCGGCGGGCGTTTTCGATAAGTCGGGCAACTACTACGTGGCGCCGCGCAACATCGCCGACACGCAATACCGCAACTCGCTGTTCCGGTTTACGCCCGGCAGCAACAACCTGAACGCCACGACCATCCCGCTGCTCAATGCGGCTGGTACGATGCTCAACCCGAGCGCGACGTACAACGTCGGCACCACCAAGTCGTTCATCGATTTGGCATTCAACCCGATCACGAACACGCTGTACGGCTCTTACGGGCTGAACATGCTCTACACGTTCGATTTCGCCACCACGCCCGGCTCGGCCCGCGTGACGCAGCTCGGCGCGAACCCGGACGGCACCTCCAACATCGGTTCCGCCTTCTTCGACATCGCCGGCTTCATGTACGGCTACGCCAACGAGGGCGGCTATTATATCATCAACACCACCACCGGCGCGTACTCGCTCCTCGATACCGATATCAACGTGGCCGTCAGCGACGGCGCGAGCTGCATCAACCCGGTGCAACGCATTGATTTGGTGAAGGAAGTCACGAGCGTGACCCGCGTCAACGCCACCACTTACGACGTGGCCTACACGCTGCGCCTGCGCAACACGGGCACCGTGACCGACGCCAAAGTGCAGGTCAGCGATTTCCTGCGCGGCAATCCCCTCAATACCGCGTTCCCGACCTCTACGAGCGTCACCATCACCGCCGGACCTACCGTCACGAACCTCGACGGGAGCGCGTTGGCGGCGAATACCGCGTTCAACGGTCAAGGGAACAATGCTGATTTGCTGGTCGGCGGCGCGAGCCTGACGGCGGGTCAGCGCGCGACCATCACGTTTACGGCGCGGGTGGTTTTCCCGGCGGGCAGCGTGCCGAGCACGGTGCAGAACAACAACGCCTACGCGACCTCCATCAGCGGCCCGACGGCGACGAACGAAGGCTACTCGCTCCTCGCGAACGGCACGCTGGTGCCGCCCGCCGACCTGACCTCGAACGACGCCTCCACGGACGGCGCAAACCTGCCGCCGCTCCGCGCCAACGACACTGACCTCGGCGATACTCCCTCGCCGACCCCGGTATCGTTCACGCCCTCGATTTTCGGGACAATCTTCGAAGACATCAACTACGGCGGCGGCGCTGGCCGGAGCCAGAACGCGGCAACCGGCATCGGCCGTCCTGGTGCGCGGGTGGAGCTGTATAACGGCTCCGGCGCGACGGCCACGTTCGTTTCGGCCACTACTACTGACACCGACGGCAACTACTCGTTCCTGAACCTGACGGCCGGCAACACCTACACGGTACGCGTGGCGAGCAGCACGGTCACGTCGTCGCGGCCGGGCGCCGTGGCGGGCCTGCTGCCGGTGCAAACTTTCGCCAACGGCGATGTGAACCGCGTGGGCGGCGAAGACCCGCAGCGCGTCGACGGCGGCAACGTCACGACGGCGGGCGCTTTGATTTCTACCCTGAACACGGCGGCGTCAGGCACTACGCCGGGCACCACGGCGCAGTCGGTTACGGCGATTACGCTTCCGGCGGGCATTGCTTCGCCGTTCACGAACGTCGATTTCGGCTTCAACTTCGATGTTGTCGTCAATAACAACTCGCGCGGGCAAGGCTCGCTGGCGCAGTTCATCACCAACGCCAACACGCTCACCAATGCCGGGCTGGCGCAGGTAGGGCAGACGGCGGGTAAGGAAGTGTCGATTTTTATGGTCTCCGACGGAGACGCACACGCTGGGCTGCGCGCCGGGCTGGCCGATATGGTCGCCGGAACGGGCACGGCGCAGCGCGTGGTCATCAACCAGACCGGCAACGCGGGCGCCGCTAACGGCCTGCCGATTATCACGGACGCGAACACCGTGATCGACGGCTCGACGCAGACCACCAACATCGGTAACACCAACACCACCGCTTTCGGCACCGCCACTACGGTGGGCGCGGACGGGCTGGCGCTTGGCGTGGTGAACGGGCCGGAAGTGGAAATCAGCGGCACCAGCGTCACCACGGTCCTCGATATTGAGGCGACGAACACGACGGTGCGCGGCATCGCGATTCGGGGCGGCCTGACCGGTTCGGGCAACCAGACGGTACTCGTGGGCAGCACGGCTTCTGCGACGGGTTATCTCTTCGAGAACAACGTGATCGGCACCACCGCCATCAGCAATAGCTGGCCCAACGACCTGACCGTGTCCGGCGGTTACGGCCTGAACATCCGCACCAACGCGGGCATCGGCACGGTGCAGAACAGCTCTATCGCCTTCACCGGCTCCTCCGGCTTGCACATCGATAACCTCGTCGCGACCGTCGGGACGACCAGCATCCTCGGCAACCGTTTCGAGCAGAACGGCTACCAGACCGCCGGTGGCGACGCCATCACCCTCGGCGACCTAGGCGGTTCCGGGCCGATGCTGATTCAGGGGAACCTGTTCACGAACCCGAATTCGAGCGCCGTTCAGTTTGAGATCGGCACGACGGCCGCTTCGACCGTCAGCAACAACACCATCACGGGCGCGGGCACCGGCGGCGCGGCCCTCGCGACGTCCTCGCTGGAAGGCGGCGGCATCGTGTACCTCCAGCGCGACGGCACCCGGCGCGGCACGCAGACCGATGTGATCAGCGATAACATCATCTCATCGTCGCAGGCGGCGGGCGTGGTGATTGGCTACGGTCAGCAGAACGTGACGGTCACGCAGAACTCGACTTTCGGCAACGGCGGTCCGGCGCTTGATGTGATTACCAACGCCACGTATTTCGTGGGCAGCGCCAACGCGACCGGCGCCGCTCAATACGGCAACGGCGACGGCGTGACCCCCAACGACGGCACCATCGGCGCGGCCAACAGCCCACTCCCGAACCGGGGCATCGATTACCCGATTTTCACGAGCACCAGCTTCCTTTCGGGCACCTCGGCCAGCGCGACCGGCTACATCGGCAACCTGACGGGCGCGGCGGCTTTCGCGGGCGCCACCATCGAAGTCTTCGTCGCCGATAACTCGCCCGCCAACCAAGACGGCGCCGTCTCGACGGGCAATACCGCCGTCGTCGCGCACGGCGAGGGCGTCACGTACGTCGGCACCCTGACGGCCGATGCCAGCGGCAACTTCACGGGCACCCTCACGGCACCCGCCGGAGTCACGTTCACGAACGCCACCCTCTTCACCGCCACCGCGCGACTGGCGAGCGTGGGTACGTCGGAATTCGGTCCGAACCGGCGCCTCAATACCGTCCCGGTAGCCGTGACGGACGTCACGAACACGCCGAACAACACGGCCGTCACCTTCGCCGTCGCGGCGAACGATACCGACGCCGACGGTAACGGCACCATCAACACGGCCACGATTGACCTCGACCCCGCCACGGCGGGCATCCAGACGTCCATCACCGTCGCCGGACAAGGCACGTTCACCACAGTCGGCGTAACGGCTGGCTCGGTGCGCTTCACGCCGGTCAACAGCGCCTTCACCGGTGTGGCGACCACGCCGTACACCGTGCAGGACACCGACGGCACCACTTCCAACTCGGCGAGCTTGACGGTGAACGTCGGGCCGCTGACGACGAACGACGCCAGCTCGACCGGCTATAACACGGCTGTCAGCCTGAACGTGACCACCAACGACACGGACGCCAACGGCATCAACGTCACGACGGTGGACCTTGACCCGGCTACGGCAGGTGTGCAAACCACGTTCGCCACGGCGAACGGCTCGTTCTCGGCCGCCAACACGGGCATCGTGACGTACACGCCGAACGTGGGTTCAGTGTTCGTCGGCACGCAGTCGGTGAGCTATGTGGTGCTCGATAACCTGACCGGCAACGCCGCGCTCAGCAGCATCGGCACTTACACGGTGACCTTGACCAACGCCACCCCAGTAGCGGTGGCCGACGTGACCAACACGCCGAACAACACGCCCGTCACCTTCGCCGTGACGGCGAATGACACCGACGCGAACGGCAACGGCACGATCAACACCAGCTCGATTGACCTTGACCCGGCCACGGCCGGAATCCAGACGTCGTTCACGGTAGCGGGCGGCACGTTCACGACGGCGGGCGCTCCGGCTGGCTCTGTGACGTTTACGCCGCTCAACAGCGCGTTCACGGGGATTGCCGTCACGCCGTACACGGTGCTTGACGCGACGGGGCAGGTTTCGAACTCGGCCAACCTGACGGTGAACGTCGGGCCGCTGACGACGAACGACGCCAGCACTACGGCTTACAACACGGCCGTCAGCCTGAACGTGACGACGAATGACACCGACATCAACGGCAAGAACGTCGCGACGGTCGACCTCGACCCGACCACGGCGGGCGTGCAAACGACGTTCGATTTCGTGGTGGGCGGCGCGACCGTCGGCACCTTCTCGGTGGCCGCTACGGGTGTGGTGACCTACACGCCAGCAGTTGGCGCGACTTACGTCGGCACCGCCAGCGTCAACTACGTCTTCCTTGATAACGCGGCGGGCAACGCGGCGCTCAGCAGCGTCGGCACTTACACGGTGACCCTGACCAACGCGACGCCGGTAGCCGTGGCGAACTTCTTCGTCACGCCGAACAACACGACGTTGGCCGCGAGCACCACCACGAGCATCGTGGCGAATGACACCGACGCGAACGGCAACGCCACCATCAACCCCGCGACGGTCGACCTCGACCCAACGACGCCCGGCGTCCTCGACCAAACGAACGTCCCGGCCACCAACGGCGGCGGCACCTTCTCGGTGAATGCCCTCGGCCAGATCACCTTCACCCCGATCAACGCCGCTTACACCGATATCGCCACCATCAGCTACACCGTGCGTGACCTGACGGGTCAGGTATCGAACGCGGCTACGGTGAGCGTGAACGTCGGCCCGCGCACCGCCGATGACGCCGCCACGACGGGCTACAACGTGGCCGTCACGACCAACGTGACCGCTAACGACGTGGACGTCCAAGGCATCCGCACCAATACCATCGACCTTGACCCGACCACCCCCGGCACGCGCGAAACGTCGGTGCCATTCGTAGTGGGCGGCGTGACGGTCGGCACGTTCAGCACGAGCGGCACGTCGAGCATCCAGTACACCCCGGCGGTGGGTTCGACTTATATCGGCACGGCCAGCGTGCAGTACCTGCTGTACGATGCGCAAACCCCGACCGCCACGGCGTCGGCGTACAGCAACGTGAGCACTTACACGGTGACCCTGACCAACGCGACGACGGTAGCAGTGGCGAACGCCTTCGCTACGCCGAACAACACGACGTTGGCCGCGAGCACCACCACCAGCATCGTGGCGAATGACACCGATGCGAACGGCAACGCCACCATCAACCCCGCGACGGTCGATCTCGACCCAAGCACGCCCGGCGTGCTCGACCAAACGAACGTGCCCGCCACCAACGGCGGCGGTACCTTCTCGGTGAATGCGCTCGGCCAGATCACGTTTACGCCGATCAACGCCGCTTACACGGATATCGCCACCATCAGTTACACCGTGCAGGATAACCTCGGCCAAGTATCGAATGCCGCGACGGTGAGCGTGAACGTTGGCCCGCGCACGGCGGACGATGTGGCCACGACGGCCTACAACGCCCTCGTCACGACCAACGTGACCGCCAACGATGTGGACGCTCAAGGCGTCCGCAACAACACCATCGACCTCGACCCAACTACGCCCGGCACGCGCGAAACGTCGGTGCCGTTCGTAGTCGGCGGCGTGACGGTTGGTGCGTTCAGCACCAACGGCACGTCGAGCATCCGCTACACCCCGGCCGTGGGCTCGACCTACACCGGCACCGCCAGCATCCAGTACCTCGTGTACGACTCCGGCACGCCGACGGCGTACAGCAACCCGGCCACTTACACCGTCACGCTGACCAATGCGGCGCCAGTGGCCGTGAACGATGCGAACGGCACGATTCAGAACACGCCCGTGACCTTCGCCGTGACGGCGAATGACACCGATGCGAACGGCAACGCCACCATCAACCCCGCCACGATTGACCTCAACCCCGCCACACCGGGCATCCAGACGTCGATCACCGTCGCCGGACAAGGCACGTTCACCACGGTGGGCGCCCCGGCTGGGTCGGTGACGTTCACGCCGCTCGCCACGTTCACGGCGGGCACCGCCACCACGCCTTACACCGTGCAGGACGAAGTCGGCGCGACCTCGAACCAAGCCACCCTTGCGGTGAGCATCGCCGGGGCGCCGTTCAGCTGCAACTCGGTGTTCTACCGCGTGACGCTTTCGCCGACCACCACCACCTCGGTCCTGGAGCGCTTGGACCGCACCAGCTCGTCCACGAGCGGCCTGACGTACACGTCCTCGACGATTTACGACACCGGTGTGCAGCTCAACGCGCTGTTCCTGAACTACACCGACGGCTACCTCTACGCCTTCGGGTTGGGCACCAGCCGCCTCTACCGCCTCAGCTCGACGGGCGTGCAGGATCTGGGCCTCGTCGCTGGGCTGCCGGCCGGGGGCTTCAACGCCGCTACGGCCGATTTGAGCGGCAACGCCTACATCGCCAACAACCAGACGAGCACGCTCTACCGCTTGCAGGTTTCGACCCGCACGGTTACCGCGCTGACGCTGAGCCAAGCCGTTAACTTCGGTGATATGGGCTTCAACCCCGCCGACGGCAACATCTACGCGTCGCGCTTCTACCCCGGTGGGATTTTCAAGATCGACCTGAACGCCGCCGGTGCTATCCGCCCCGTCACCGCCCTCGGCACGCCGACCACGTCGGGGGAAGATGTGGGGTCGATTTTCTTCGACGCCGCCGGTCTGCTCTACGCAGCGACTAACCAAGGCACGCTGGCCGGTTACAACACCCAGAACGGCTCGACGGCGAACATCGGCACGGCTTCCGTAGCCGCGCAATCCGACGGTGCTTCGTGCGTGTTCCCGGTTGAAGAAGTCGATGTGGTGCAGAGCGCCGCCGCTCCGGTGCGCGTCAACGCCACCACGTTCGATGTGACGTTCACGACGCAGGTGCGCAACACCGGCGCCGTGATTGACCCGAACGTGCAGATCAACGATATGCTCGGCGGTTCCGCGAATTCCACTTTCCCGACGGCTGCGAGCGTGACCATCATCGGAACGCCGGTCATCACCGGGGCCGGAGCGGCTACGCTCACCGTGAACCCCGCGTTCACCGGCCAAGGCGCCAACACGGGCCTGCTGACGGGCACCGGCGCGCTCGCCATCAACGCGGCGGCCACCATCACCTACACGGTGCGGGTGACGTACCCAAGCATCGGCAGCATCCCGACCACCCCGCAATTCGATCAAGTGTACGTGAGCACGGCGGGCAGCAGCCCGAACACGGGTTACACGTTTATCGGGGGCGTGGCGGTGCCGCCGTCGCAGGTTCTCGACGGCGAGGCTTCAACGAACAGCACCGCCCTCCCGGCGACGCCGAACGGCGATACGCCTAGCCCGACGCCTATCGTCTTCAGCCAGCCACTCGCTTTTGACGACGTGTTCACCACGCCGAGCAACACGGCGGTTACGGTGAACCCCGTCGGCAACGACCAGCCCGGCAACACCGGCGCCCCGCTCGTGGCCACGACCATCGACCTCGACCCCGCCCTCGCGGGTCAGCAGACCACCGTCACGGTTACCGGCGGCACGTTCGACCTGATTACCAACGGCCCGAACGCCGGTCAGGTGACCTTCACACCCGCTCTCGATTTCACCGGCACGGCCATCGCGCCGTACACGGTGCAGGACAACGCGGGCGGCCTCTCGAACAGCGCGACGATTACCGTCAATGTCGGGCCGCTGGCCGTGAACGATGTGGCCTACACCACCCCCAACACCGCCGCGAGCCTCAACGTGACCGCTAACGACACCGACGCCAACGGTCTCCGCGTGAACCTCGTCGACCTCGACCCCGCCACGCCCGGCCGTCAGACCACCTTCGCGGTGGCCGGTCAAGGTTCGTTCTCGGTGGATGCAACCGGGTTGGTGACCTTCACGCCTGACCTCAACTACACCGGATCGAGCACGATCAGCTACACGCTGCCCGACCAGACGAACTCGACCTCGAACATCGCGACCATCACGTTCCACGTCGGGCCGCTGGCCACCGACGACGCCGCCACCAGCAACCTCGGCCAAGCCGTGCGCCTGACGGCCGGAACCTCTGACACCGATGCCAACGGCGTCGTGCTCACCACCGTCGACCTCGACCCCTCGACTCCCGGCATCCAGACCACCTTCACGGTGGCCGGTCAGGGCACCTTCGCGGTGGACGGCACGACCGGGGAAGTGATTTTCACCCCTGACCCCGCCTTCGCTGGAGCCGTCGTGAGCATCCCGTACGTGGTGAGCGACGTGACCGGCGCCGTCTCGAACGTGGCCACCCTGAGCGTGACCGTGGCGCCGTACAACGACGTGGTAACCACCATTTCGGGCACCACCACCGCCAACGCGGCTGACCCCGTCACCTACACCGTAACCACGGTGAACAACGGCCCGAGCACCGCCCAAAACGTGGTGGTGAGCGTGCAGCTCCAGCCGAACCTGCGCAACCCGAACGGCACGCCGTTCAGCGTAACCGGCGCCACCTACACGCCGAGTACCGGCCTGCTGGTGTACAACCCGGTAACGGCGCTGGCCTCGGGCCAGACCCTCACGAACTCGTTCACGTTCCAGATGCCGGACGCGGGCTTCGCGAGCGGCGTGGCCAGCAGCACCGCCAACGGCCCCGCCGACGCCGAGCTAGCGAACAACAACGGGTCGCAAAGCCCGGCCATCATCACCACGAGCGGTGGCGCGCTGCCGGTGGAGCTGATCAGCTTCACGGCCAAAGCCCGCCGCCACGACGCGGTGCTGACATGGGCGACGGCGCAGGAGAAGAACAGTGCCTACTTCGTGGTAGAGCGGTCGTTCACGGGACGTGATTTCGTGGAAGTCGCCCGGCGCACCGCCGCCGGCACCACCTTCACCCGCCGCGATTACACCGCCACCGACGCGAACGTCGGCCGCACGCACACGGGCCTCGTGTACTACCGCCTGCGGCAGGTCGATACGGACGGGCAGATGTCGTTCTCGAACATCGAAACCGTCACCTTCGAGAAAGCAGTCAACGGCACGGCCACGGTTTACCCGAACCCAACCGTCGGCGATGCGACCCTCGACCTCTCGGCCCTCACCTCCGGCACCTGCGTGGTGACGGTATTCGATGCCGCTGGTCGCGCCGTCCTCGCCGCCCAAACGGTGGAAGCTGGCCTGACGCACCCGATTTCCATCGCCGGTCTGCCAGTGGGCACCTACTTGGTGCGCCTCCAACCCGCCGACGGTCAGGTGCAGACGCTCCGCTTGATGCGCCAATAGCGCCCCAATAGCGCCCCAATAGCACCAGCAAGGGCGTGATGTAAAGCCCGTCCCGGCCGGAAGCTGGGGCGGTGCGCCATACCAACGGCCACCCTGCCAAGCGCGGGGTGGCCGTTGTGCGTTTTAGGGGGATACGTCTCCGGCACCGTCCCGGTGCCGGTGGAAGGCGGTGGTTTGATAAGATGGGATGTATCCCAGTCGACTAAACGCCGCCGTTTGATAAGGTGGGATACATCCCAATCGACCAAACGTTGCCATTTGATAAGGTGGGATACATCCCAGTCGATCAAACGCTGCCATTTGATTAGGTGGGATGTATCCCGGGCGATCAAACGCCACCATTTGGTTAGGTGGGATGTATTCCAATCGACCAAATGCCGCCGTTTTATAAGGTGGGATGTATCCCAGTCGACCAAACGCTGCCATTTGATAAGGTGGGATACATCCCACCGACTTCACGCGGGGCTCTGCCCCGTGTGGCCTATTCGCGGGTCTCTTGACCCGCCACCCCAATCGGCATTCCTAACGCGCGAATCCTGTGGCAGGTCAAGAGACCTGCGAATAGCCGACACGGGGCTGGAGCCCCCGCGTCAAAACCACACATCTCCACATCCTCACATCTACCACATCTCCCCCCTCTCTTCTCCCCCCAAAAAAATTTCCTCCCCCACCCGCCGTATTTTTCAGGGAAACCTCGTCAGGCAGGTACGCCTCCTTCCTCGTGCCCCGACTTCCTTCCCTTGAAGCCCTCCTTGCGGGCTGCCTGCGCTATGAGCCGGCGGCGCAGGAAGGGCTATATCATTACTTCGAGCCGCTGCTGTTGCGGGTCTGTCTGCGGTATGGCCGGTCGCGGGCCGAGGCGGAAGACTTGGTGCAGGAAGCGTTCATCCGCGTTTTTAGTCGCCTGAGTCAGTATCGGGGGGAAGGCGCTTTGGATGCTTGGGTGCGACGAATCGGCGTCAATACCTGCCTCGATTATTACCGCGCCGAAGTGCAGGGGTGGAAGGAAGTCGGGCTGGATGCCGCCGCCGAGCTTTCCGCTGACGAGGCCGACGCCCCCGCCCTCCTTGCCGGGGAAGAGCTGGTAGCGACCATCGAAACCCTCCCCACCATTTACCGCCTCGTGCTAAACCTCTACTGCGTGGAAGGTTACTCGCACAAAGAGATTGGCGAACAGCTCGGCATCGACGAGCGCACGTCGAGCTCGCAATTATCCCGCGCCCGGAAGCTGCTCGCCAAGTACCTCCGGCGCACCGAAACCACCCCCAGCCCGCCCTGTCATGAGTGCCAATCCCACGCCTAACGCCAACGAAGAGCGGTTCGACGACCAGCTCCGCCAGAACCTCAGTTTCCAGCCCGCCGCCATCCCCGGCGGTTGGGAGAAGCTGCGCGCGAAACTGCCACCGCCGCCTCCACCACCGCCGCCGCCCGTCCCTGTCATAAGGGGTGGCGGTTGGCGGCAGTTCGTCGGCGGACTGGCTGCGGGCGCGCTGCTTTGGTGGGGTGGTACGCAGGGCGTTTCGGCTTTAAAGGACGAAGCAGTGGCGCCCGCGCCTGCATCGGTCAGCGTGGCTGCGCCGGTTGTGGCCGATGCGCCCGCTGTGCCCGGCGCGTCGGCTACCGAAGCGGCGTTTGGTGCTGAATCAGAAGTAGAATCAGGAGCAGCATCGGCAGCAGTACCTGCCTCCATCACTACCCCGAGCGCAGCGGCGCCCGCAAGCATCCGTTCGGCAGCATCCGCAACGCCGCAAGCGCACGCCGCACCGATTTTCAGCACCCACGGCGCAGCATCGGCGTCCCATCTGCTGACTACCACGGCGCCCGGCGCAACCGTTACGATTCGCGTAGCCGATAGCAGCCGCACCACCGAACTGAACGCCGTGCAGCCGAGCGCATCGCTCGCGGCGGGCACTTCCGTGCGCGCCGCTTTGCCCCTCGCGCCGGGCTGGCAACACGCACTGGCCCTCGACACGGCTATCCGGCACGCACTTGGCGCGCCCATCAGCCCGACGGATACCAGCACGACCCGCTCTGCCCGCCTAGCAAGCCTATTGGCCGCCCAAACCCAAGCCCTGACCGCCCTGCTGCACGAAGTAGACAGCCTGAAGCGCGCCCTCCCCGAAGCGCCGCCCACTCTAACCGCCGCCCTCACTTCCTCCGATTCTACCTCGACCACCAAAACCACCTCCACCACCTCACCGTGCGCCGATTGGCGGCAACTCCCCACGGCGCGCAGCTCGTGGGCGGTGATGGGGCTGCTCGAAACCACGCCGAGCTGGAGCGTCCTCGCATCGGCAGCGCCGAACGGGAATCAGGAGCGCACCCAAGCGGCCCTAGCGCAGAGCATTCAGGTGCAGCATACCCTCGGAAACCGGTGGCTATTCCGCGCCGGAATCGGCCAAGCGACCATCCAAACGCAAGCCCGCTTCACTTCCGAGCATACCACGCAACGCACCTACAACGACACCACTTTCACCATCGACACCACCCTCCACCAAGGCACGCGCATCGTGCGCGCCATCAACATCAACACCCGCGACACCACATACTTCTACTTCACTAGCTATGATACGCTCATCTACAACACCACCACTATCTGGACGCGCACCATCACCGAGCGCGACCGCCTTCAGCAGCTCCTACGCCCTACGTACCGCTTCTGGACGCTGCCAATCAGTGCCCAATTCCTGTTCCTGAACCGTAACCGCTGGAGCCTCGGCGCCACCGTGGGGGGCCAAGTAACCGTCTTCCGCGGCGGCACCCTCCCCGTCTGGAACGGCGACCAATTCGTGCTACAGCGGGTGAGCGCGAGCGCCGGGCCGTACCGCCCGGTCAGCCTAAGCGTCAGCGGCGGACTGGAAGCGCAATACCGCCTCACGCCGCGCCTGAGCGCCCTCGTCGCGCCGACGGTCCGGTGGTGGGCCGTGCCGCCGGGCAGAAACGGCAGTACCACCCGCACCGTGTTACCAGCGATGCAATTGGGGCTGACGTATGGGTTTTGAGGGCCTGAAGTGCGAGCAACCGCGTTGCCGTACCGCATTGCCGTACCGCGTGGCTGTAACCGCATTGCCGTAACCGCATTGCCGTAACCGCGTGGCTGTAACCGCGTTCCCCACCCCGCCCCTTCGGGGCACCCCTCCCCCTTCGGGGTTGGGGAGTTCGCACCTAGTTGCGATAGGCGTGAACGTTAAGAGGGAAAACTCCCCGCCCCGGAGGAGAGGGGTGGCCCGCAGGGCCGGGGTGGGGGGACACCCCAATCGGCCACGCACCGCCATGCGGCTTACCACGCAGCTTCTACCATTTAAATAAATCCTCCACCCTCGCCGTATCTCCATTAAAAATCTCGTCAGGAAAATAACCCCGCCTTCCCCACCGGACGAAGGCGGTCAGCGCAACCGGAGCGCCGGGCTTTCTCTTAATTATTTTCGGCTTCCTTCTTTTTCCTTCCGATGAAATTCTTCCGATTTTTTGGGCTTTTGATTCTCCTCGGAATCATCCGACCCACAACGCTCTGCTCCGCCCAGAGCGCCCCCGCGCCGCAGCTTGCGCAGTATCAGACGGCGTTTCAGGCGCTGCCGCTCACGCCGGGCGGGCGCAATAATGCATCGATTAATATCTCCGCCGTCGATTCGGCCGGCAACTCCTACGGCTTGCTGCGCTATAAAGGCAGCTTCTCCTTCGCGGGGCAGACGATTATCAGCCCCGATACGCTCCAGCATCAGGTTGTCGTGAAGCTCGACCGGGCCGGGCAGCTTGTTTGGCAACGGCCGTTCAATAGCTCGTGGGAGTATTGCACCTTTTTTATTCGCATCGACCGCCAGACGAACGTGTATGTGGCCGGGCTGTACGTGGATGATTTAACCATCGGCGGCACTACGCTGCGTTCGGGCGGCGGCGCGCGCGATTATTACGTCTGCAAGCTCGCGCCGAGCGGCGCGCTCCTGTGGGCCGATAACGGCGGCGGCGATGGCTGGCGATTCGTGCAGGATGCGGCCGTCGACGAAGCCGGCAATTTTTATATCACCGGCGATTACTGGTTTCAGTCGCGCGTCGGTGGGCAGATTTATACGCCGTATAATGCTAGTTGGGGCTTGGGAAATACTTTCCTACTCAAATACACTCCCAGTGGTACGCTGAGCTGGACCCAGACCGGCGCCAATCAGGACAGCACGACGTTTAACCGGGGCTATAATCTCGGCACCGACAGCTTGGGGCGCGTTTTTCTGCGGATTGATTACCGGGGGAGATTTAATTGGGGCTCCACCGCTTTTACAAGCCCGACGGATACCGTCAGCATGTCGGCGTGGATGCGCCTCGACCCCGCCACCGGCCAGATAGTGCGGCGCTTGGAACTGGAGCAAACCGAAACCTCGACAATGGCCATCGATGCGGCGGGCAACTCGTACTTCTACGGCACGATGCAGCGCGATATGGATTTCGGCGGCGGCACCCGCCTCAGCGTGCAGGGGTTCAAGTCGGGCTTTCTGGCGCGCTACACCCCAGACGGCGCGCTCCAATGGGTGAAGCCGCTCGTGAGTACCCGCTTCCGGACGGTGCCGATGCGCGGGCTGGTGCAAACGCACGGCATCACGGCCGACCGGCACGGCAAGCTCTACGCCACGGGCTCGTTTATGGGCACGATGCAGGTCGGCACGTACACGATGGACGTAAACGGCACCTCGCTCAACGGCTTTATCGCCGCCTTCGACCAACAAACCGGCGACCCGCTGTGGCTTCTGCAATCGGGCGGACGCACGGTGAAGGATTTTTACGAGGCGGCGGTCAATTCGCGCGGCGACCTTGTCGTCAACGGCTACTCGCAGCAGGATAGCGTGCTCCTCGGCCCGCTGGTGCTCAATTCTGACCTATCGCAGCAGTTTGCGGTGCGCGTCATTCAGAATTACAACACCATCCGGGGCGAAGTCTTTGTCGATTCGGACCGCGACGCCGTGCGCGGCGCCACTGAAAACCCCTTCCCCTACGGCCTCGTGGTGGAAACCCTGCCCGAGCGCCTGCCCTACGTCACCCGCTCCGATGGTACGTACGACGCCTTCACCGACCTCGGCGCGCACGCCGTCGCGCTCCCGAATCCGCCCCCTTATTACACCGTAATGCCGACCGGCGTCACCACGCCCGCCACCTTCACGAGCTACGGCAACGTGGCCGCCGGGCGCTCGTTCGCCCTGCAACCCATCCCCGGCCAGCAGGATGTACAGGTGCTCCTGACGCTCATCTCGCCCGCCCGCCCCGGCAACCTGCTCAACTATCAGGTGCAGTACCGCAACACCGGCACCGTGCCGATTGCCACCGGCAGCGTGGTGCTCAACTACGACGCGCAGCTCCAGTTCCAGAGCAGCACCGTAACGCCCAATACCACCGCCACCCAGCTCCTGACGTGGAATTTCGGGACGCTCCAACCCAACGAGACGCGCCGTTTCAACGTCATCTTCCGCCTCCCTCCCACCGCGCCGCTCGGCAGCAACGTGCGGAGCACGGCCACCGTCTCGCCCATCTTCGGCGACCAGCTCCCCGCTGATAACGTCTCGACGGCGGAGCGCATCGTGACGGGTTCCTACGACCCGAACGATTTACAGGTGAACCATATCCAGCTCAGCACCACGCAGGTGGCGAGCGGCGAGTGGCTCGAATACACCGTACGGTTCCAGAACCACGGCACCGACACGGCCTTCACCGTCGCGATTCACGATTCCCTCGCGGCGTCGCTGCTCCGCCTGAACACGACTCAGGTGCTCGCCGCCTCGCACAACTGCGCGTGGAGCGTCAGCCCGACGGGTCAGATGCTCGTCCTGTTCGAAGATATTCTGCTCCCCTCCCAAACCACCAACCTCATCGCTTCCGACGGTTTCGTGCGCTTCCGGGTGCAGCCGAACAACGCGCTCGTCGGCGGCGATCAGATTCCGAATCAGGCCCGCATCGTCTTCGATTACAACGTTCCCCTCGCCACGAACACCGTCCTGACCGCCATCAACGGCCCGACCGGCCTGACCTCCGGCGCCTCCTCCGACCCCACGTTGCGCGTCTGGCCGAACCCGGCCATCGGTAGCCTGCAAGTGGAAGTGGAGCGCCCCGAAACCGGCACGCTCACCCTCACCCTCGTCGATGCCCTCGGTTGGGCCACGCGCACGCAAACCGTACCCGCCACCGCCCACACCCGCGCCACTGTGGACCTGCGCGGCCTAGCGGCGGGCATCTACGTCCTGCGCGGACAAGGCGCGGGCCAACCGTTTGCGCGCCGCGTGGTGGTGCGGTAAGTAGTGCGGTAAAACCCACCTTCCTTCCTGCAACAATAAGCGGCCCCTCGGTTCAATGAACCGAGGGGCCGCTTGTTTGAATGGGTTTGAATGGGTTTGAATGCGCTTGACTGGGCACATTGGCTCACCCCACGTTGACGCGGGGCTCTGGCCCTATGGCTTATACACAAGTTTACAACTGGTTGATTATCATTGTTGCCCAGCGTCTTTTCGGTTGATTCAGAAGACTATGTTGTTTCTGATATTTGATCGGAAAAAGTGGCTCTAGAGCTTGCAAATGCACTAGCCAAGCGAGCATAAGAGTGTGCCTTATATTCGGCTTTGCACTTGTGTATAAGCCATAGGGCTCTAGCCCCGCGTCAAGACTGAGACAAATACCCCGAAGGGGTTTCATCCCAGGAGCCCGGGGTTGATTTCTTTGAAATTTACCCCGGGCTCACACGGGGCAAGCGTCACCCCGAAACCCTACGAAACCCGCTCCGCCTCAAACCCAATCTCCGCCAAAAGGGCTTTGATGCGTTCGGCGGATACTTCGCCGTTGATGGTGAGGAGCTTATCGGGCGATTGAGTATCGACTTGCCAGCTGTCGATGCCGGGTTCGGCGTTGAGGTCGGGGGTGACGGCGCGGACGCAGTTGCCGCAGTTGATGGTGGTCTTGAAGGTTTGAGTGGACATCGGATTGGAGAAAAAAATGTGACGTTAACGAACCAACAGGGGCGGCTGCCGCCGGGCGGCGCGCCATTGCGCAAGCGCCCGCCGACCGAACAGCCGGATCACGACCGGCGTCACCACGACATCGAGGAGCGTCGAGCTTAACAGGCCGCCCAGAATAACCGTGGCAACGGGGTAAAGAATTTCTTTGCCCGCCGCCGTGGGGTCGAGGGTGAGCGGCAAGAGGGCTAGGGCGGCCACGAGGGCCGTCATGAGCACCGGCACGAGGCGTTCGAGGGAACCGCGGACAATCATTTCGTCCGAGAAAGTCTCCCCTTCCGCCTCAACCAGATGCAGGTAATGCGAAATCATCATGATGCCGTTGCGCGCCGCAATGCCCGTGAGCGTGATGAACCCCACCAGCGACGCCAGACTCAGCGTGCCGCCCGTGAGCGCCACCGCCGCCACCGCGCCGATGAGCGCGAGCGGCAGACTCAGCATCACCTGCACCACCAGCAGCACCGACCGAAAATGCGCGAACAGAATCAGAAAAATGCCCGCCACGGCCAGCAGCCCCAGCCCGGCGAGCTGCCGTCCGGCTTCCTCGCGGCGCTCGAACTGCCCGCCCGTGGTGAGATAGTAACCGGGCGGTAGGCGCACTTCGCGTCGCAGTCGCGCTTGCAGCTCCCCGACGGTGGAGCCGAGGTCGCGCCCGGCTACGTTGAGCGAGAGCGAGAGCCGCCGTTGGGCGTTTTCGTGGTTGATGGTGTTCGGGCCGGGCTCGTCGAGAAGGTCGGCGAGGGCGGAGACGGGTACGAGGCCGCCGTCCGGGGTTTGGAGCGGGGCGGCGCCAATGGCCGACACGCTGCTCCGCAGAGAATCGGGGAGCTTCACGACCAGCTCGAAGCTCTGCTGACCGTCGGGCGCGAGAATCCGGCCCACGACGGTGCCTTGCAGAAGGGTTTCGAGGTCGTCGACGACGGGGCCGCGCTCCATTCCGTAGGCCCGCAGCGCTGCCGGACGCGGCCGAATTAGCAATTGCGGCACTTGTACTTGGCGCTCGGTCTGGAAATCGACCACACCCGGCACTTTGGTGGCCACGGCTTGCACCTGACGACCCAACCGGCGCAACGTCATCAAATCAGGTCCAAAAACCTTGACCGCCACCTGCGCCCGCACGCCGCTGATGAGGTGGTCGAGGCGGTGACTGATGGGTTGGCCCACGTTCACGCTCACGCCGCGCAGCACCGCCAGCCGCTCGCGCAGGTCGGCGAGGATGGCGGCTTTGGAACGCCGGGGTTGACCAGTGGCGGCGAGGGCTTCGTCGGTCTTGAACGTGACATCGATTTCAGAGTTATTGACTGATTCGGCGTGCTCGTCCAACTCCGCGCGCCCGGTGCGACGAGCAGTAGCCGCAACTTCCGGAATCGCCAGAATCAGGCGCTCGCCGAGGGTGCCGAGCCGGTTGGATTGCGCCAGCGACGTGCCCGCCGGGGCCGAAAAACTCACCGTCAATGACCCTTCGTTGAATGCGGGCAGGAATTCGGAGCCGAAGAACGGCAGCATGGCGCCCGCCCCGAGCAGCAGCGCGCCCGTAACGCCCAACACCACGCGGGGGTGAGGGAAACCGAAGCCCAGCAGCCGCCGGTCGTGGTGCTTGAGCCAGCGCACGAGGCGCGTATCGGGGTCGGCGGGCTTCTTCGCGGCCAGCGGCCGGAAGCGCAGGAGCAGCGAGCACAGCACGGGCGTCACGGTCAGCGAAACGACCATCGACGCCAGAATACTGGTGATGTAGGCCACCCCAAGCGGCGCGAAAATGCGGCCTTCCATCCCCGTAAGGGCGAAAAGCGGCAGGAAGACCAGCACCACGATGAGCGTGGCGTACACGATGGCGTTGCGCACCTCGGCGCTCGCTTCGTAAACGACTTGCAACGTGGGACGCGGCACGGGCAGCGCGCTGTTTTCGCGCAAGCGCCGGTACACGTTCTCGACATCGACAATCGCATCATCGACCAGCTCGCCGACTGCAATCGCCAGTCCGCCGAGCGTGAGGGTGTTGATCGACAGGCCCAACGCCCGGAACACCAACGCCGTCACGAGCAGCGACAGCGGGATGGCGGTGAGCGAAATCAGCAGTGGCGGTGGGCGCCTGCCCGAGGAGCAGCGCCAGCCGTTGGGCGGCGGCGCGTTGGTCGGCCCGCGCCTGTTGGACGCGGTTCGTCGCCTGCCGGGCTTCGGTGGTGAGGCTGAGGTGCTGGAGCGCATCAATCTCCCCGGCCGTCCGGAGCCGGTCGGCTGCCGTGGCGAGACGGCGGAGCAGGGAATCCTGTTGAAGCAGCAGGCAGGTGCGGGCGTCGGCGAGCGCCAGCGCCAGATACGCCCGGCGCGCCTCGCGACGGACGGCGTTTTGGCCCACGGCGCGGCTTTGCTCGGCCAGCTCGGCTTGGGCGCGGTTCAGGCGCGCTTGTCGGCCGTAAACCGTGGATAACTCGAACGTCTGCTGCGCGCCGAGGGTGTAGAAGCCGCCCGTCGGGTTCTCGACAATCAGGCCGGGGTTGATGAGCGAGAACGACGCCCGCCGGAGCGCCGCCGCTTCCCGCGCTTCTTCCGTCCCCTGCCGCACGGTCGGGCTGACACGCACGGCCGCCGCGACGGCGCTATCGAGGGAGAGCGGAACTGACGCGGGCGCTTGACCAAGTGCCGCGCCTACCGTCAGTCCTGCCCCACTGCTCAACAGAAACCCGTGCAGCAGCCAAGCTGCCGGGCGCATCAGGAAGCGGCTTTTTCGAGCGCCATCCCGCACATCGGGCACTCGCTGGGCTTGTCGCTCGCGGAGCCTTCGCAGCCCATCGGGCAGAGGTAGGCGGCTTTGCCGGCGGGCTTTGCCGTGGCAGCGGCGTCGGTGGCGGGGGCTACGTTCAGCACGAAATCAGCGGTCTGCACTTTCCCGGCATGGTTGAACTGAAGGAAGACGCGGTAACGCCCCGCCTGCTCGAACTGGGTCTGAAACGCTACCACCGGCCCTTTATCGGCCTGTTCCTGCGGATGAACGTGCAGATACTGCTTGGCATCTTCCGAGAGCACCACCATATAACCCATCGCGCCCCGATGACTCGGCCCGCACCATACCGCGCACGCCCCCGCCATCAGCAGCGCCCCCACGAAGAGGACGAGCAGGCTGAAAGCCGTGGTGCGACGTTGGGAACGCGTGAAGCTGAACATCGAAGGCGAAGAAGAGAACCGCTTTTTTCGGTGCTTACAAAAGTTACGCCCCGGAGTTCGGCGGTACCTTTGGGCCGACATGACCGCTCCCCGTCTCGCGTTGGCCTTTGCGCTGCTCAGTCTCGTGCTCACGCACGCGCTGGCGCTTACGGCCATTCGGGTACGGTTCGAGTGGCAGCGGGCCGAGATTGAGCGCACGCTTTGCGAGAACCGCAACCGGCCGGAAGTCGGCTGCCACGGCTCGTGCGTGCTGCGCAAGCAGCTCAAGGAAGCCGAGACGGCCACGCACGGCTTGCTCCGGCTGCGGGCCGATTCGCTGCCTGATTTCGTGATGCCCGCCCCGCCGGAAATGCCCACGTTGCTCGCGGAATTCACGGCGTTTGCGGCGCCCGATTGGGCCACCGCCCGCCCGGCAGCGGCTTACGACGCCTTCCGGGGCGTCTGTTTCCGACCACCCGCCCCCGCTATCAGCTGAGAATCAGGAGAGCGCCCGCGCACGAGTGCGCCGCCGCTTTCCGTCTGACCCGCCGTTGCCCGGCCGGGTCAAGGCTTCGCGCTTGCCGTGGGCAGGGCGCGGGGCCATTTGTTTCACCTGATTTGCTTTTTTTACCGTGTTTTCATTCGTTTCCCGTCGGGCGCTGCGTTGCCTGACCCTCCTCCTCGCTCCTGCCGCTTTCCTCATCCTCAGCGCCTGCGGCGATGACGACGATGACCATCACCCCAGCGCCACCGAACAGCCGATTTCGGTCGAGTTCGAGCACCTCGGCTCCGATGGTGCCGCCCTCGTCTACGGCAAGGCGTACCGGAATGCCGCTGGTCAGCCCTACGTCATCGACTCGCTGAAATACTACGTCAGCAACGTGAAGCTGACGCGCGCCGACGGCTCCATCTGGACCGCCCCGAAGGCGTATTACCTCATCCGCGCCACCAGCGCCCCGGCCGATAACCAAGTCATCGAGATTCCGGCGGTGCCGCTCGGCACGTACAAGAGCCTCACTTTCAGCGTCGGGGTTGATTCTCTGGCGAACCACACCGGCGACAAGCCCGGCGTGCTCAACCCGATATACAACATGTTCTGGTCGTGGGCGTCGGGGTATAAGTTTCTGGTGATGGAAGGCGAATACCGGCCCGTCGGCGACACGGCGCGCGCGCTGACGTACCACATCGGTCGCGACGAGAACTTCCGTCCGATGACCGTCACGCTCCCCCTGCCCGCCACTACCCCCGCGACGGTCACCGGCAACATCGCCCCCGAAATCCACATCGCCGCCTCGGTCGATAAGCTCCTCAGCGGCACCAACCGCATCGACCTCACCGACCCCGCCCAGCGGTTCGTGATGATGGAGCGCACACAGGTAGCGCGGGTAGCCACTAACGTGGCCGACCTGTTCGCGGTGGAGCACGTGCACAACGACCCGCACGACCACTAGGCCGCCGCATCTCCCCCTGATTATTTCGGATTGATGCGGATGCGCTTTTTCCTCTGCCTCGGTGCCTTGCTGGCGCCGTTGGCCGCCCCCGCGTGCGACCTCTGCGGGTGCTTCATGGGCCTCACGCCTTACGACAATCAAAGCTCCGTGACGTGGCTGCACCGCTACCGGGCGTACCACGGCTACAAGGGGCAGGCCCACAACGTGATGCCGACTGGCTCGCCGGGGCTGCTGCGCGTGGCGCACGACGGCCACGACCACCCCACCGCCGCCCCCCCCGACCCGACCGACTTCGAGATTTACCGCGTCGATGAGCTGCGGGCGCGGTGGTTTCTGGGGAAACGCCTCGAAATGAGCGCCTACGTGCCGATGGTGCGAAACCTGACGCAGGAGCGCGGCACCCAAACCGCCGTCAGCGGGATGGGCGATGTGACGGTGCTGGTCGGCTACCACGTTTTGCGGCGCATCGAGACCGAAGGCGTGCAGCAGCTGCTGATTCTCGGCGTCGGCGCGAAGCTGCCGACCGGCAACTCCGACCGGCGCTCACCCGAAGGCGTGCGGTATGAGCTGCCGCACCAGCCCGGCACCGGCACCCTCGACCCGTTGGCGTACGCCACGTACATCTTGGGGTATCAGCGGGCGGGTTTGAGCCTGACCACCTCGGGCAAAGTCAGCACGCGCAACCGGTTCGGCGAGAGCCTCGCCCCTGCCGTTACGCACTACGCCACGCTGTTCTACACGGTGCCCATCGGCGACGATTGGCGCCTCATCCCCAGCGCGCAGCTCTACTACGAGCGCACCAACGGCCAGCGCCTCGACGGGCGCCTCACCGGTGAGCACGCGCTCAACGAAGCGATGCTCGGGCCGGGGCTGGATGTGTTTTGGCGCAACTTCAGCGTCACGGCCAGCGGTCAGCTCCCGGTTTACCGGCACTCCGACCCTAACCACACTGTGTCGGCGGGGCGCATCGTGCTCGGCCTGACGTACAGCTTCCGGCAGATGAAGTATTTGCTCGGGGCGGGTTCGTAGCGCCGTTTTTAGAGCGGTTTCCGAGTCGATAACCTTCCCGGTAAGGCTCCCCTCTCCTTTGGAGTGGGGTTGGGGGTGAGGATGCGCGGCAACGGCACGTACACGCACCTGAGAACCGCTCTAAGTCAGTTGCGCCCACGCAGGGACGCCGAGTGGCGGTCCTGCGAGGGCGCAGACAATTTGGATCAGGATAGTATTAGACTTGGCGCAAGGTAGCCAGCACGCCGTCGCGCATCACGATGCGGCGGTCGGCCATCGCGGCTAGCTCGTCGTTGTGGGTGACGATGACGAACGTCTGCTGCATCTCATCGCGGAGGCGGAAGAACGTCTCGTGCAGCTCACGCGCATTCTTCGAGTCGAGGTTACCGGAAGGTTCGTCGGCGAAGACGATTTTGGGCGAGTTGATGAGCGCCCGGCTCACCGACGTCCGCTGCTGCTCCCCGCCCGACATTTCGCTTGGCTTGTGGTGGAGCCGGTGCGAGAGGTTGAGCATCGTGAGCAGGTCGATGGCGCGGTCTTTCACCTGCTTTTCGGGGCGCCCGGCGAGCAGGCCCGGCAGCATCACGTTTTCGAGCGAGGTAAACTCCGGCAGCAGGTTGTGAAACTGGAAGATGAAGCCGAGGTTCTTGTTCCGAAACTTCGCCAGCTCCGCCGATTTCATCTTCGTCACATTCTTCCCATCGAACAGCACCTGCCCGGCATCCGGCACGTCGAGCGTCCCGAGAATGTGCAGCAGCGTGCTCTTCCCCGCCCCCGACGCTCCGACAATGGATACGACTTCTCCGCTACCGATCTCCACGGTTACGCCGCGAAGCACATCCACGGTATCGTAGCTTTTCTTAACATCAATGGCTTGCAGCACGGCGGGGCACGGGTTGGGTTCGTAGCAAAACTACATCGGTGGGGAGGATGTGGGGATGTGAAGGGGATGTGAAAGGGATGTGAAAGGGATGTGGGAGATGTGAAGGGGATGTGGGAGATGTGAAAGGGATGCGGGAGATGTGAAAGGGATGTGCATATCGAATCACATCCCCACATCGATCCACATCGAACCACATCTCCCCTACTCCGTCCGTACCTTCGCGGACCCAGTCAATACATTTTGTTTTCCACGCAAGGAGTCAGCAATGAACATCCACGAGTATCAGGGCAAGGAAATCCTCAAGCGCTACGGCGTGCGGGTGCAGGAAGGCATCACCGCCGATACCGCCGAAGAGGCCGTTGAAGCCGCTAAGGCCATCACCGAACAAACCGGCTCGGGCTGGCACGTTCTGAAAGCCCAAATCCACGCCGGTGGGCGCGGGAAAGGCGGCGGCGTGAAGCTGGCGAAGAATCTGGAGCAAGTAAAAGAGATTGCCGGGCAGATCATCGGCATGCAGCTCGTCACGAAGCAGACGGGCCCGGAAGGCCGCAAAGTCCACAAGATTTTGGTGGCGCAGGACGTGTATTACCCCGGCGCTTCGCCAGTGAAGGAGTTTTACATCTCGATCCTGCTCGACCGCACGTCGGGCCGCGACGTGATCGTTAGCTCTACGGAAGGCGGGATGGACATTGAGGAAGTAGCCGAAAACCACCCCGACAAGATCAACCGCGAATTCATCGACCCGTCGGTGGGTCTGCGGCCGTTTCAGGCGCGTAAAATCGCGTTTGGGCTGGGTCTGGAAGGTGCCGCGCACAAGGAGATGGTGCAGTTCGTCACCAATCTCTACAAAGCGTATGTCGAGACCGACTCGGCGATGTTCGAGATCAACCCGGCGCTGAAGACGTCGGACGACAAGATTCTCGCCGTCGACGCCAAAGTCACCCTCGACGACAACGCCCTCTATCGTCAGAAAGACCTCGCCGCCTTCCGCGACCTCAACGAGGAGGATCCGTTGGAAGTGGAAGCTTCGAACTCGAACCTCAACTACGTGAAGCTCGACGGCAACGTCGGGTGTATGGTCAACGGCGCCGGTCTTGCGATGGCGACGATGGACATCATCAAGCTCTCGGGCGGTGAGCCGGCCAACTTCCTCGACGTAGGCGGCGGAGCCAACGCGCAAACGGTGGAAGCGGGCTTCCGGATCATCCTGAAGGATCCGAACGTGAAAGCGATTCTGATCAACATCTTCGGCGGCATCGTCCGCTGCGACCGGGTGGCGAACGGCGTCGTGGAAGCGTACAAAAACATCGGCGACATCCGCGTGCCGATTATCGTCCGCCTGCAAGGCACGAACGCCGAAGAAGGCGCGCGCATCATCAACGAGTCGGGCCTGAAAGTGCGCTCGGCCGTGGTGCTGAAAGACGCCGCCGAGCTGGTGCGCCAAGCCGTAGAAGAGACCAAGTAAGGCGAACGCCTGCTTGTTTGTCTACTTGATAAAGTCAGAATAAAAACGCCGCCCCGGACGATTCAACTTCGTTCGGGGCGGCGTTTTTTAAGCGTTTTGCTACGCGAGCGCGAGCGGGCACAACGCCCGCCCCTACCCTACGAGATATGCTACGAGGCAATCTCCGTCCGATGCCCGTTATCGTCGATCAGCAGCAGCCGGACCTGCATATTACCCCGCGTGCTGACGGAGTAAGGGCAGATTTCGTGGGCGCGCTTCACGAGCGCCTCGGCCTTGTCGGAGCTTAGGCCGGGCACCTGCACCGCCAGCGTCGCCGCCAGCGCATAGGCTTCGCCGTCCTGCTGAAGCGCCACTTCGCAGTTCACGCGGAAGGCGGAATCGAGGGTCATACTCTCTTTCCCGGCCGTCACAAGCAGCGCCTGCTGAAAACAGGAGGCATACCCGGCGGCAAAGAGCTGTTCGGGGTTCGTGGCGCCTTCGCGACCACCCAGCCCGCGCGGGGCCGACATCTGCATGTCAATCACTCCATCGGAGGAGCGCACCTGACCATTGCGACCGCCTGTTGCCGTCGCCTCGGTGGTGTATAGCGTTTTCTTAGCCATCTGAAAAATAAAAAAACGACCTCGGCCCGATGCCGAAGCTCCCACTGCCAAACGCATCTGCGGCGCAGAGGTTTGGTAAATACCGCTCGGCGTTTGGCCCGTTACCGTGTGGGGCGTACTTTTGCCCCACGAACGGCAGGGTTTTGCCGTCTTCGGAACCGGTGGCGTCGTACAACGGATAGTATTGGAGTCTCCGAAGCTCTAGATCTAGGTTCGATTCCTAGCGCCACCACAACTATTAGTACCCGGAAGCCCCGGAAAGCCGCAAATCTGGCAACAGATGCGGTTTTCCGGGGTTTTTGCGTTGGTCCTGATTCGGATGTGTGACCGGATGTGTGCGGATTTACGCCCCCATTTACGCCCCCACCTGCGCCCCCATTTGCGCCCCATCCGATGATCATCAAATTTGAACGCCGCACGGACCGTCCGGATGCTGACGGCCGCTGCCAAATCCACCTACGTGCCTACTTCGACGGCCATCGGCTCCGGCTTAGTACGGCGGAGCGATGCACCCTGAAAGAGTGGGACGCCGACGCCGGCAAGTTCCGAAAGGCACTGGGCGGCTACCAGGATGCCAACGATAATCTGAAGGCGCTGGCTGGCCGCGTTGAAGCAGCTTACCGCCATCTACGGATTGCCGGAATCGAGCCGACCCCCGATCTGCTGCGGGCAGCGCTGAGCGAGCAGCAGGCCGCGAAAACGCCTACCCCGCTTCCACCGTCACCGCCGTCGCCGCCGCTGCTGCCGCTGTTCGACGCGTTTATAGCTTCGAAGGGGGCGCGTGGAATGAGCGCGGCTACTTTGAAAACCTACGTCACGACGCGCGGCCGGCTGCAACGATTCGCGGCCACGCTGGGCCGTGAGCTGACGCTGGCCCAGTTCACCGAGGTGCTGCACGAAGCCTTCTTAACTTATCTGCGGCAACGGCTGCGGGTGTCGCAGAATACCATTTGGCTCAATACGCGGCAGCTTCTGACGTTCTTTCGGTGGGCAGTAAAGACGCGCAAGCTGCCGCTTCCGCTGGACTTGGATACGCTACGAGAGCCGAAATATGAGGGCGATAAAACCCACCTGACGGCGCCGGAGCTGGCACTGCTTGAACAAGTGCTGCTACCATCCGGACTTGTGGCGACCCGTGACGTGTTTCTGTTCTGCTGCTGGACGGGTTTGCGCTACGCAGACTTGCGCGACTTGCGGCCGGGCCACCTACAAGATTGGAATAACAGCAAGGTGCTACGGCTCACGCAGAATAAGACGCGTAGCGCGGTGAGCATCTACCTTACCCCACCGGCGCTGGCGCTGTTGGCCAAGTACGAAGGGAAACGGCTCAGCCTGTTTCCGGTGACGGCCAACCAAGTGATGAACCGTAATCTCAAGAAGATTGCGCGGTATGCGGGCCTCACGCACGTCGTCGAACAGGTGATGATGGTCAATGGTCAACTGACGAAGTACGAGGTACCTAAGTACGAGCTCGTGACGATGCACACGGCGCGCCACACGTTCGCGGTGCAGAGCCTGATGCGGGGGATGCCGCTGGCGGTGCTGCAAAAGGTGATGGGACACGCCAAGATTACCACGACGATGATTTACGCGAAGGTGGTCGAGGACTTTCAGCATCACGAGATGCGCCGGGTGTGGGGCGGGGCCGATACGACCAGCCCCGTCATCGACAGCATCTGTGCGGTGGCTCCGGCAGCGTAGGAGATGCCTACATCAACACCCTGCCCGGTCGGGGTTTCCGCATGTACACCATCCGTTGGTACGGCACCGTGCGCAACCACTTGGCGGCGTGGGCAGCGGAGCTGGCCGAGCCGATGACGGTGGCGAGCTACACGATGACGGCG
>JANNMJ010000157.1:0-12279 GCA_031397815.1 Hymenobacteraceae bacterium | reverse complement strand
GAAGTCCTTTTTACGCCATCTCTGGGACAGAGCTGACCACGCTGGTAAATGGCAGGTCAAGAGACCTGCGAATAGCCGGACACGGGGCTGGAGCCCCGCGTCAAGTCCCTGATTTACAAGTTTATCGGGAACCCCAACGGGGTTCTTCTCCAAAGCCCGGGGTTGATTTCGCAGAAATCTACCCCGGGCTATACGCTAAACGCCCGGGCTATACGCTATACCCGGCTCCCAACACCCCCCTCAGCTCCTCAACCAAAGCCGCGTGCTCGGCGCGCAGCGCAGCCAGCAAGCGGGGGCGCTTACGCGCTAACCGCCGCAGGCGAAACTGGCTGCCCCACTGCGTGAGCCGCCGCTGGAAAGCCAGCGCGAACGCGCCCGTGACGGGGAGCGCCACCAGATACGCGCCCGCCAACGCCGCACTCTGCGTGAGGCGCCACACGAGCCACGTTTGTGCGCCGTAGCAAAGCAGCACGCTCAGCATCCCCGTAACCATAATGATAGAAGCCCTAAACTCGGTTTCGGTGGTGAGGCGCCGCGCCAGCGTGGTGGGTAGCGCATACGCTGCGGCGTTGTTCAGCATCCCCCACAGCCAAACCGGACTGCCGAGAACCCCCATCAGCACCGCCGAAACCGCTGATATGGGCTGCCACGACGTTTCCGCCGTCAGGCGCAACTGCTGGCGCGCGCGTTGGTAAGTGGTGAGGCGACGGCGGAGGGTGTGGCTGTGGTAAGGGGCGCGGGCGTCGAGCTGCGTCAGGGCGTGGAGGAGGGATTGGGAGAGATGGAAATCGGCGTCGTGGGGGGAGCTGAGGCGGGTGAGCGGGGCGCGGAGGTCGGGGAGGAGGGCCGGCAGGGCGCGCAAAACCGCCTCGTCGGCGGGGGAGCGGGTTACGAGGAGCTGGGCAGTGAGCGCACCGCGCACCGCCTCGGTAAGCGCCCGAATGGCGGCCGACGGGTTGGCTTCATACGCCGCCCGGTAGGTTGCTACTTGAATTGGCGGGCCGATTCTTCTGGAGAGGCGGGTGCGGAAATGGTCGGCCGCAGCGTAATCGAGGCCGACGGGGATGATTTGCAGGCCGAGCTGCCAGTCGTGCCGCGCTTCGGCCCCCAGCGCAATCCGCGCCGCGCCGGATTTGAACGGCCGCAACCGCCGCGTCAGAACCGATGAGCCTTCGGGGAAAATCAGCAGCGACTCGCCCGCTTTCAGCAGCTCGAACGTGGCCCGGAAAGAAGCCTCGTTCCGCGCCGAGCGCTGCACGCCCGTCAGGCGCGTTCCGGCTCTGGCGCCAGTGGTGTCGTCGGCCGTAGTGTCTTCCTGCCGATACAGCGGAATCGCGCCCGCCGCCCGCAGCACCCACCCGCCAAAGCCGACAAAAAACCGGCTGCTCGTCAGAAAACGCAATTGCCGTCGCCACAGCATCCCCACCAACAGCGGATCCATGAGCGTATTCGGGTGATTCGCGACGACCAGCAGCGGCCCCGCTTCCGGCAACCCCGCGCGCCCTTCGACGGCGGTCTGCCGGTAAAAAACCCGCAGCGCAGGACGAAGCAAGCCCTTCAGGAAGTAGTAGAGCATAGAATCACCGCACGGAAAGGAAGAGGGGAAGGAACGGCGCCGTTTCAACCGAAAACCCAGCATCGGCGGTTTTCCTCCGAAAAGTAGCCATAGGGACGGATAAGCAACTTTAAGAATCAGGCAGCGCCCTATGCGCTATCCGAAGTAATCGGGCTTTATCCGTTTTTCGGCTCTATGCGCTATTTCCGTGGAGTTTTGCCCGTTTTCCTGACGCTCTTCTGGCTACTTGCCACCGCCACGCCGGGGCAAAGTCAAGGCGCCGCACCTCTTTCGACGGCCCCCCTCGCCATAGGCGAAACATTCCCCCTCGAATCAAAAGTGCTCGGCGAGACGCGCCGCATCAACGTGTACCTGCCGCCGGGCTACGCCGATTCGGCCACCCTGCGCCTGCCCGTGCTCTATATGCCCGACGGCGGTATGCAGGAAGACTTCCTGCACGTAGCGGGCCTCGTGCAGATTGGCGTTACCAACGGGACGATGCGGCCGTTCATCCTCGTCGGAATAGAAAATACGGAGCGGCGGCGCGACCTCACCGGCCCCACCACCGTCGCGGCTGATAAAAAGATTGCGCTGCACGTGGGCGGCTCGGCCGCGTTCCGCTCGTTCATCCGCACCGAGCTGATGCCGGTGGTGAAGGCGCGCTACCGCACGACGGCCGAAACCGCCATCGTCGGCGAGTCGCTGGCGGGGCTGTTCGTGATGGAAACACTCTTTCTGGAGCCTGACCTCTTCGATACATACCTCGCCATCGACCCCAGCCTGTGGTGGAACGACGCGCAGCTCGTGGCACAAGCGCCCGCGTGGCTGCGCGCCCACCCCGACCTCCGCAAAACGCTGTTCATCGCTTCCAGCGATGCCAAAGACATCGTGAAGAATACCAATCGCTTAGCCAAAACCCTCACCGCCGAGGCACCGAAGGGGCTGACGTGGTTTTACCAGCCGATGCCGCAGGAAACTCACGGTACCATTTACCACCCCGCCGCCCTGCTGATGTTCCGAAAAGTGTTGGGCAAGAAGTAGCGCGTGGTGAGCTGAGTCAAGTTGTAGAGAGGCGTCTCACACCACATAAACGGGTGGTTTTGCCCTGATTTACAGCCCCAATACATCAATGTGTGATGCTGCGCGAGTGGGGGAGGAGGGAGCTTTGTCGGCCGCTAAGAAACGCCGTTTGGGCGTCGGCGGCGCCCCTTATCACCTTCCCCTTATCTCTCACGCATTACTGCCTGATGAAAAACATTTCTTACCGTCCGTTATGGGCGATGGGCTGGCTGATACTAGGCTTGCCGCTGGCGAGCCTCGCCCAACCCAGCGTCATCGTCCGCACTCCGGCCCGGAATACTGCCAGTGCGCCGCGTGCCACCAACGTGGCGCTCACTTTCTCGCAGGCGATGAACGCCGCTACCGACCAGAATATGGCCGTGTTCAGCGCGCAGCGCGGCGGCCGAAAAGCGGGCACGTATTCCACCGTCGGCAACACCATCACCTTCAACCCCAGCACCGATTTCCGGCCCGGCGAGAAGATTCAGGTGGTCGTGCCGCCGAGCGTGACGAGCGGCGGCGGGGTGGCGGCTGTCAAGCAGGTCCACGAGTTTTGGGCGGCCACGACGGGCGGTTCGGGGGCATTTGCGTCCGCTACTCTCCCGACTCAGGGGAGCCCAACATCCGGCGTAGAATCTATGGCGCTCGGCGACGTAACGGGCGACGGGCGACCCGATATGGTCAGTTTCGACGAACTCAATGGCTTCGTGGTAGTGCGGCCGGGTAACGGGGCGGGTAGCTTTGGCGCGGCCCTCAACCGAGCCGTCGATGCCAATAACCACGAAGGTGCCTTGGCCGACGTGGACGGCGACGGCGACCTCGATGTGCTGCTCGTGCATTCCTCGCCCGACCGTGTGGCCGTGTGGCGCAACAACGGCGCGGGCGGGTTCAGCTCAGGTGGCTCTACCCTTGTTCCTTTCACAGGATACAGCAACGAGCCGATCGTGGGCGATATCGACGCCGACGGCGACCTCGATTTCGTGGTTGACGACTTCAACGGCGATCAGCTCTTTATCCGGCTCAACGACGGCGCGGGTGGGTTTGTGGCGGCGCCCAACCTGCCCACCGGCGATGATCCCTCGCATCTGGTACTCGCCGACATCGAGAGCGACGGCGACCTCGATATCGTGTTCAACCACAATGGTGCCGACCAGACGGTTCTGCGGCGCAACAACGGCGCCGGCGTCTTTGGAGCGGCTACCGTAATCGTCTCGCGGCCGGGAGTGGGGGGGATGTCGCGGAATCTGGTGGCGGATGTGAACGGCGATGGCTTCGTGGATTTGATTTCAATCGACGATGCTCCCATGACGGCGGCTTACCTCGAAACCCGCCTCAACGACGGCACCGGCGCGTTCGCGCTGAATTCGGCCGTGTACCTCTTCAACGGAAGCGCCGGCAACACCCTGACGATGGCCGATTTTGACGGCGATGGCGACCTCGACGTGGTGACCGCCAGCACGAACGACCTCATCACGTTGCTCAACCGCGGCAACGGCACCTTCGACGCGCGGCCCAGCGAGCAAGACCCGACACTCTTCAACGCCAACCGGCTGGCGAACGCCGACCTCGACGGCGACGGCGACGTAGACTTGGTGCGCGCCGACCGGCAGCGCCCCAGCAGCCGGGTTCTCCTCAATCAGTCCTTTATGACGGTTACGAGCGTCTACCCGACGCGCAACCAGAAAGCCGCGCCGCGCGCCACCAACGTAGTACTCGCGTTCTCGGACGACCTGCAAGCCTTTGGCTCCGACCACATGTACGTCTTCGGCGAGCAAGCCGGCGGGCGCATTTCGAGTGTGTACTCGCTGGCGGGCAACACCGTGACGATCAACCCCAACACGTCCTTTCGGGCCGGTGAGGCGGTGAGCGTGAGCATTCCGGCTAGTGTCCGGTCGCTGGCACCCGCCAACCGCCCGGTGAAGCCGCACGTCTTTCAGTTCACGGCGGCGGCTACGGGTGGCACGGGCACTTTCGCGACGGCCCCTAACGTGCCCCTCGGCGACCAGCCGACCGAAGTGCAGCTCGGCGATTTCAACGAAGACGGCCATTTGGATATGGTGGCCGCTACGTTCCTGAGCGACCAGATCAATGTCCGCTTCGGCGACGGCGCCGGCGGGTTTACCGGCAGCCTGAACCTGCCGTTCGCCAATGCCCGCGATATCGTGGTGGCAGAGATGAATGATGATTTCAACCTCGATATTCTCGTCATCGGTAGCGGCGGGCCGACACTCTGGCTCGGCAACGGCAACGGCACGTTTCAGGCGCCCAAGGCTGTCGGCAACGACCCCGGGTTGACGGGGTTGAATGCAGTGGCCGCCGACGTGGACGGCGACGCCGACCTCGACCTGCTCATCTCGAGCAGCGGCTCGGTGCGGATTCTCTACAACTACGCCTTTGGCGAGTTTCCGGAAACCACTGAGGTGCCGACTTCGACCGGCTCGCGCGGCATCACCTGCGCCGACGTCGACAACGACGGCGACCTCGATTTGCTCGTCGCGAACACCTTCGACGATGCCGTGAGCGTTCACCGCAACAACGGCTCCGGCGCGTTCGGAGCGGGTACGGCGGTGGCCGTCGGCGATTTCCCCGAAACAGTGATCGCCAATGACATCGACGGCGACGGCGACGTGGATTTCGCTGTCGGTAACCTCAACGGCACTTCCGTGAGCATCGGCCGCAACAACGGCACGGGCACTTTCACGATCAGCGCCACGCTGGCTACCTCGGTGCCACATTACCTGTCGCTAGCCGATATCGACGGCGATGCTGACCTCGACCTGATGACGAATTCCGCCATCGGCACCGGCATCTGGCGTAACAACGGCCTCGGTGCATTCACGGCCGCAGCTTCCGCCGACTCCTTTGGCGAGGCGACGGCCGTTGGCGATCTCGACGAAGACGGCGACCTCGATCTGGTTGTCGTCGACTCCAACACCGATCTGGCGCGGGTCCGCCTCAATCAGGATGCGTTTCAGGTATCGTCGGTCTCCCCGACCCGCAACGACGCCAATGCCCTGCGCAGCGCCGATGTGGCAGTCACGTTCAACAAAAACGTCAACAACGGCACCAGCAACCGCATCCGCATCTGGGGCCAGCAGCGCGGCGGCAAGAAAGCCGGCGCTTACAGCACGGCGGCGAATACCGTCACCTTCAATCCCACGCTCAGCTTCGCCCCCGGCGAGCTGGTGAGCGTCACGGTGCCCGGCACCGTGGTCAGCACCGGCGGTGAAGCGGCGCGCCGGCACGTGTACCAGTACACGGCGGCGGTTACGGGTGGCACGGCCACGTTTACGAACGGCGCCGACATTTCCGCTGGCGGTGACGCTTCGGCCGTGGCAACCGCCGACGTAACCGGCGATGGTCTGCTCGATGTCATCGCATGCGGCGGCAGCAACCAGCTCCGCGTATACCCCGGCAACGGCAACGGCACGTTCGGGGGCGGGGGCGCAGTGATCGGCACCGTTTCAGAGTGCTACTCCCTGATTCCGGCGGATCTCGATAACGACGGCGATATGGATCTGCTGGCGACTTCGTACAATAACGATCAGGTAGTCGTGTTCCTCAACGGTGGCGCAGGGGCTTTTGGCGCCGGTGTGACCGTGAGCGTGGGCGATGGGCCGGGCGTAATCTCCGTGGGCGACCTCGACGCTGACGGCGACCTCGACTTCGTCACCGCCAACTTCCTCGGAGCGGTGGTGAGCGTCCGGCTCAACAACGGCAGCGGGGGGTTCGTGGGCGCCGCCAACGTGCCTACTGGCAACTTCACCGCAGGCGTGGCGCTGGGCGATGTGGACGACGACGGCGATCTCGATCTCGTCTCTTCCTACAACAACTTCACGAACGTGCGGCTCAACAACGGCAGCGGCGCGTTTTCCGGCGGCAGCACCGTTCCCACCGTCAGTGGCAACGGGACATTCCTGCGTGATATGGACGGCGACGGAGCCCTCGACCTGGTGGTCAATTCGTACACGGGCATCAGCGTCAGCCGCAACGACGGTACGGGGGCTTTCGGAAATACTTTAGAATTACCCGCTAACGACGCTCAGGGCTTCGAGGCGACCGTGGGCGACTTCGACGGCGATGGCGATTTTGATATCGTACACGTCAATGGCGGTGCCAACGGCGACAATCTGGCGACCCTCTGGCTCAATAACGGCAACGCGACGTTTGTGGCCGGAACCCCCATCAGCTCGCCAGCGGGTTATGCCGTGGCGCAGGGCGACCTCGATAACGACGGCGACCTCGATCTACTGACCACGGATTTCGGAAACGACGTCGGCGTCATTTCCGTCCGCCTCAACGAAAACGCCTTCACCGTGACGGCGCGCACGCCGGAGCGGCAGACCAACACAACCGCCGTCTTCTCCGACCTCAGCATCACGCTTTCCGAAGCCGTCAAGCCAACCACCGCGTCGCGTTTCCGCGTGTTCGGCACGCAGAGCAGCGGGCGCAAGGGCGGCGTGTTCAGCGGCGTCGGCACGAGCCTGACGCTGGATGCGAACGTCGATTTCGCCCCCGGCGAAGTCATTCAGGTCAGCGCCCCGGCCACGATTCAGAGCAACGTCGGCAGTAAGGCG
Organism: Hymenobacteraceae bacterium; assembly: GCA_031397815.1. Lineage (GTDB taxonomy): Bacteria > Bacteroidota > Bacteroidia > Cytophagales > Hymenobacteraceae > JANNMJ01. Next base: position 5,088 of record JANNMJ010000157.1, on the reverse strand, counting down.
TTGCAGCCGCACGTCTACCAGCTTCGCGCCGCCGCGACGGGCGGAACCGGCACGTTCAGCCCGGCACCTTCTGTCACGACGTTCCCCGGCCCCGCCGACGCCCAGCTCGCCGATATGGACGGCGACGGCGACCGCGACCTCGTCATCCTCGATATCAACGCCGACCAGATCAGCGTCCGCCTCAACGACGGCGCGGCGAACTTCACGGCCGGAGGCGTTACGGCCACCGAAAATGCGCCCCAAGCCATGACGCTGGCCGACGTGGACGCCGACGGCGACCTCGACGTCCTCACGATGTCGACCAGCCCGATGACCCTCGGCGTGCGCCTGAATGCCGGTGACGGCACGTTTGCAGGCAGCACCGATATCGCGGTGCCCGAATTCGCCGTTGCAATCGCGGCGGGCGACGTGGACGGCGACGGCGACCTCGATTTCGTGACCGCCAACAAGGCCGTGAACACGAGCAGCATCCGCCTCAACAACGGCCTCGGTACCTTCGCCGACGGCGGAACCGTATCAGTAGGCGCGATGCCGGTAGGCGTGGCGCTGAGCGACGTGGACAACGACGGCGACCTCGATTTACTGACCGCGAATCAGGATGGCGGCACCGTCAGCCTTCGCCGCAACGACGGGCACGGCACGTTCAGCGGGACCGAAGAAATCACCGTCGGAGCCACCCCGCAGATGCTCACGCTGGCGGATATCGATGCTGACGGCGACGCCGATCTGCTCACCGCCAACGGTCCCGCTAACAGCGTGACCGTGCGGCGCAACACCGGCACCGGCGCTTTCGGCGCGGTCGGTACGCTCGTGTTCGGTTCCGAAATCAACGACTTGGATTTAGCCGATATCGACGGCGACGGCGACCTCGATTTACTCATCGCGCTCCGCAGCACGAACGTCGTGCGCGTCGGCCTCAATAACGGCAGCGGGGCGTTCGCGCTCGCCGCATCGGTGCCCGTGGGTGACTCTCCGCAAAGCGTGGCGAGCGGCGATTTGGACGGCGACGGCGACCTCGATTTCGTCACCGCCGATATCGCGACGACCACCGTCAGCGTCCGCCTGAACAGCGCGTTGGCCGGTCCGGCGCCGCTCATCGCCTCGTTCGTACCTGACCACGGCCCGACGGGTACCGTCGTGACCATCAGCGGCACCAACTTCACGGGCACCACCGCCGTCACGTTCGACGGCGTGGCTGCGCCCGGTTTCGTGGTGAGCGGCGGCGGTACGGAGATTACGGTTTCTTCGCCGCCCGCCACGTTCAACGGCCCCATCACCATCACCACCCCCGACGGCTCGGTGAGCACGGCCACTGATTTCGGGGTTGATTTGGTGATTACCGGCGTGGAAGCGATTCCGGCGGGTGATTTCCACCACATCACGGTCACCGCCACCGGCATTGCGTCGCTCAGCGGCCCCGTCGAAGCCACAGCGCCCGTGCTGGTGCAGACTGGCGGCGCCCTCTTCACGGGGCCGAACGTGTTGAGCGGTGCCGGGGATTTTACCCTCGAACCAGCCGCTACGCTCACCGTGGGCCACCCGCTGGGGTTGGGCAATGCGGGCGCAATCCAGCTTACAGGCGGCCTCACGCTGCCGGTCACTGCTGATTACGGCTTCAATGGCGGCGCCGCGCAGGTCACGGGCTTGAACCTGCCCGCCGAAGTTCGGAACCTGACCATCAGCAACCCCGCCACCGTCAGCCTGACGCAGCCGACCGATATCCGGCAGGTGCTGACCGTGGCCGGAAGCGGCGATTTCAACCTCAACGGCCAGCCGCTGCGGCTGCTCTCCGATGCGGCCGGTACGGCGCTCCTCGCCAACACCGGCGCGGGCAAAGTGGTGGGCACGGCCACGGCGCAAGTCTGGCTGAACCCCGCCCCGAACGCCGGTCTCGGCTACCGCCACATGGCCGCCCCGACGACCAACGCGACCGTCGCTGACCTCGCCACGCCCGGCTTCGTGCCCGTGGCGACGCCCGCGTACAACACCGCCGAAAACCCGCTGCTCGTGAAGCCCTACCCGAACGTGTTCGGGTTCGACGAAACCCGCCTGCCTGGTCAGAGTGATTTCATCACCGGCTATTTCTCGCCCCTCAACCTCGCCTCGGCCCTGACCGTGGGCGCCGGTTACACGGCGTACATGAAAGGTGGGCTGACGCCGGATTTCGTCGGCCCCCTGACCCAAACCGACGTTACCCGTCCGAACCTGACGCGAACCGGCGCCACCACCAAAACCGGCTGGCATCTGCTCGGCAACCCCTACCCGTCGCCGATTGATTGGGATTTGGTGACCGTCCCGGCGAGCCTCAACCCGGCCGTTTCGGTCTTCCAAAGCACCGTCGCCACCAACGGCCTGTACCTGACGCGCGCCAACGGCATCGGCTCGCTGCCGAACGGCATCATCCCGATGGGGCAGGCGTTTTTCGTGCAGGTTGATGCGGCGCCCGTGAGCTTCACGTTCACCAATGCGTGCCGCGTGACCACGTTCGGCAGCCCCGCGCACTACCGCTCCGCCGCCGACCCACGGCCCGCCGCCCACCTGACGCTGCGCGCCACCGGCGCCCCCGCCACCGAAACCGACGGCGCCGTGGTCTACTTCCAGGAAGGCGCCACCACCGCCGCCGACCGCGATTTCGATGGTGAGAAACCCGCCCACAACCCCGGCCTACCCACGTTGGTCAGCCTGACCAGCACCGGCGCCGAATTGGCCGAGCTGGCCGTCAACGGTCTCCCCGAAACCGCCCTCCAAGGCGCCACCGTGGAGCTGCTCCTCGACCTGCCCGCCGCCGGTACCTACGAGCTGGCAACGGCCCAAGTCGCGAACCTCACCGGTACCGAAGCCGCCCTCCTCGACCGTCTCACCGGCACCCGTTACGACCTGCAACAGCAGCCCACCGTCACCGTCACGGCCCGCGCGGCCGGGGAAGTACGCGGCCGTTTCGCGCTCGTATTCGGGCGAGAATCCGGTCGGGTTACGTCAGGTAGCGGCCTCGCTTTGGCCCTCTACCCGAACCCCGCACACGGCAGCGTCCGGGTAGCAGGCGCCGCCGTTGGCCCCGTCGAGCTGCTCGATGCCACCGGTCGCGTGGTGCGCCGCGTAACCGCATCGGCCACCGCCGAAACCGTCCTCGACTTGGCCGCGCTCCCCGCCGGGGTGTACGTGGTGCGGGCGGGCGCGGCGTCGCAGCGCCTCGTGGTGAACGAGTAAAGAGTAGGAGAGAAGGGTCTTTTTTCCTTCGATGACGCAGAAAATCCGTCGCGGTCTGCCCTCCAGTGAGGGCGGGCCGCGACGGATTTTTTTCAGGCCCCCAGTAAGGTCGTCAGCTCGGCGGCTTCGGCGTCCAGCCCGGTTGCGCGGGCCAGCAGCAGGTGCCATTTACTCAGAGCGGTCGGCGAAAGCGCCACCTCGCGGGCGGCCAACCACTCCGCCACGCCCTGTTCACTATAGAAAGGCTCGGTGGCGCGCAGCGTGGGCAGCGCCTCGGCCCACCGCGCCGCCACGCGGGCCTGCACGGCGTAGGTATGTGCGGCCAAGCGCAGCTTCCACGCAGTATGTCGGCAATAATCAAGGCGCCCTTCCACGGCATTTTGGTACGGCGAGGCCGTCCCAGAAACCGCCACCGCGACCGGCAAAGCGGGTGGCGACGGTTCCCACAGCTCCCGGTCGTGCGCCGCCAAGGTCGCCGGAACAGCTTGCAGCAACGGCAGAATCCGCCCCATCTGCCGGATGTTGAGCGTGCGCTTCTCAAGCTCCAACAGCCGGTAATAATCCTCAGAAACGCGCAAAAGACCAGCTACTTCCCATTGTGGTAGCCCGAAATAGCGCCGTAAATCAGCCAGCATATAGCCCGCCCGTGGGGGTGTGCGTCCCATAAAGTAGCGCGTGAAAAAGGGTGATCGGTTACTTTTTACTTTCGAAAAGTAACCGATCAGTCGTGATCGGATAGATTTTGCTTTCGAAAAGTATCCGATCAACCGTGATCGGATAGTTTTTACTTCCGAAAAGTATCCGATCAACCGATATCCACCGTCCGGCTCCCATCCTCGCGTCCTACCTTCGACGGTGAAAAATCGTCCACTTTGCCCGCCCGCTATGTACCCGATGCTCCAATTCGTCCGCACCGATTCCACCGACCCCGGTTTCGCGACCCTCATCCAGCGGCTCGACCACGATTTGCACGCCCGTTACGGCGCCGAGCAGGCGCTGTTCACGCCGCACAACCAGCTCGATAAGATTCGGCACGTAGTGGTAGCGTACGAGGGTGATACCGCCGTCGGGTGCGGCGCCATCCGCCCGTTCTCCGACGACGAAGGCGGTCTAATCGAAGTCAAACGGATGTACGTCGACCCCACGCGCCGCGGCCAAGGCATCGCCACGATGGTTTTGGCCTTCCTGGAAGCTTGGGCAAGGGACTTGGGCTACACCAAATGCGTTCTCGAAACCGGCAACAAACAGCCCGAAGCCATCGCCCTCTACCAAAAAAGCGGCTACACGCCGATTCCCAATTACGGCCCTTATGCCGTTATTGAGAGCAGCGTGTGCTTTGAGAAGGCGCTGTAACTGAGTTACAAGCCTAGTAGCCGCTCGCCAGCCGTATAACCAACCTTACATGACCATCCGCCCCGCCACCCTCGCCGATCTCCCCGCCATTCTCGCCATCTACAACGAATCCGTCCGAACCGCCACCGCGTCGTGGGCCTACGAACCCGACACCCTCGCCGACCGCACCGCGTGGTTCGACGCGCACCAGCGCGACGGCCTCGCCGTGGTGGTGGCCGAGGCGCCGGAAGACGGTTCGGTGGTCGGGTGGGGGTCGCTGAGTCATTTTCGGGAGCGAAAAGGCTATCGCTTCACCGTCGAAAACTCGGTTTACGTGGCCCCCGAAGCGCAGGGGCAAGGCATCGGGCGGGCGCTGCTCACGGCGCTGGTTGAGGCGGCGCGGGTACGGGGAAGCCACGTAATAGTGGCCGGAATGGATGCCTTGAACCTCCACAGCGAACGCCTGCACGCCGCGCAGGGCTTCGTCCACGTAGGGCGACTGCCGCAAGTAGGCTTCAAATTCGACCGCTGGCTCGATCTGGTTTTCAT
>JANNMJ010000076.1:0-8561 GCA_031397815.1 Hymenobacteraceae bacterium | reverse complement strand
GACTTAACCAGTCGGCACCCCGCGCAAGGGAAATTTTCGGCGGAAAAGCTTAGAATTTCAAGCCGAGGTCGAGGCTGACCAAAGAGTTTTTGGTCGTGAAATCATCACCACCTAAGTTCGCGAACGACTTGTCGAGCACGTCAATCAGGCCGTGCTGATAGGTAAAACCTCCAAAAACCTTCGTGCTTTTACCTAATAGCATCTCAGCACCGAGGCCAGTCTGTACGCCAGCATCAAAAGTGTTGAAGCTTTTCGTTGCCTTACGACCATCGTCGGTGTTTTTCTTACCATCGATGCTGCCGCCTACGAGTGCCGCCAATTGCCCGCCAACTAAGAAATACATACGCGTGTCAGGCGCTATTTCGTTAGTAAAGAGCTTCAACGCCAGCGGAACCTGTACGTACTGCATCCCCAAGTCAAAGGATTTTGAAGCGGCGCCCACACCGGCTATCGTATTGGTGGCTTTCACGGTACCGCCTTTGCCGAGCAGCTCGACCCCGGTATTGAACGCATAGTTCTCGCCGAAGAAATAATCGATGATCAGACCTCCTCCGAAGTGAAGGCGTGCTCCGTCAGAAGCAAGCTCGGTTTTAGCCGTCCCGCCGGATAAATCGGCCGTTTGAACTCCTGAAGAGCGGCTGAAACCAATAGAAGGGCTGATTTTCAGACCGATCTCGACCTGAGCTTGAGCGGCGGAAGTCAGACCTAGCGCAAGCGCGACAGAGAAGAAGATTTTTTTCATCATTCGAAAAGTAACAATGCCAAACAGGTAGCCCGGAACCACTCCGGGGCCAACCTACTTTTGCGGCCCGAAAGTAGACCTCGAAAGCCAATGTCAGCGAAATCCGGGCCAGTACGGCCTCTTGCCTTTATGGCTGCTACGGCGGCGCTCGCTCTGATGACGGCCTGTGGCTCGGACAAGGCCGACTTGTGCGCGTCGGACGACCCGGCGATTCGTCAGATTCCCGTGGAATTGAAGCTGACGCGACTGGAAACGCCGTTCTTTCAGATCCAGAAACCGACGGATGCGCTCGCCTTTTTGCAGCGCGACCCGCTTTTCGCGCGGCAGTTTCTGCTGCGGCGTCAATACCCGTCCGATACCCTCCTCGCCGACCAGCTCACGAAGCTCGCCACGAACCCCGGCCTGCAAAAGCTGGCGGCTGACACGCGCACCGCATTCGGCGATATGGCCCCCGAACAGGCCGATTTGCGCAGCGCGTTTCAGCACGTTCGGCACTACTTCCCCGATTTCAAGGTGCCGCCCGTTTACACGTTCATCTCGGGGATGAGCCAGGATGTGCTGGTGAACGACTCGGTGATGGTGTTGGGGCTGGATTTTTTCGCGGGGTCGAAGGCGAGTTATCGGCCGAACGTGCCCGGTTATATGCTGCGGCGCTATCAGCGGCCGTATTTGGTGCCGCAGGCGGTGCTGCAAATCAGCAACAAGTACCTCAAGCAGGATTTCACCGACCGCACGCTCCTTAATCAGATGATTCAGCTCGGGAAGGCGTACTACTTCCTCGACCGCGTGATGCCGTGTACGCCCGATTCGCTCAAAATTGGCTTCACCGGCCGCGAGCTGGCCGGGACGGCGTATAACGAGCAGAAAATCTGGGTTCACTTCCTGACCCAAAAGCTGCTCTATCAAACCCAGCCTTTCCTAACGCAGAAGTATATCGGCGAGCGCCCGAGCACGCCGGAAATCGGCAGGGAAGCGCCCGGCCGGATCGCCGCGTGGGTCGGGTGGCAGATTGTGCGCGCCTATATGGCCGAAAACCCAACCGTAACGCTGGAGCAGCTTCTGGCGGAAACCGACGCGCAGAAAATTCTGGACGGCTCGAAATACAAGCCGAAGAAGCGGTAAATATCTTCTGTCGAAGCCATTACGCAGTAATCACCCGGACGGCCTCAGCGCTAAGCTGCGCGCGGCTGAATTGGGTTTCGGCTAGCCTGCGGGCGTTGCGTTGAGCCGTCAGCAGGCGAGCGCGGTCGAGGACGAACGGCCGGAGCTTTTCGACGAATTCGGCGGGTTGATGCGGCTGATAACCAAAGCCGCACTGATGGCTTTCGACCAGCTCGCGCAGCCACCCGCCGGTGGTGGTGATGGAGAGGGCACCGGCGGCCAAGCCTTCAAAGAATTTGTTAGGCGATGTGGTATCGAGCACCGGCACGGTATCGAAACACGTAAACGACGCCGCCGCGCGAGCGCGCCACTGCTGGATTTCGGCGCGGTTGAGAGCGCCGACGAACTGCACGTTCGTCAGTCCACGTTGGGCCGTTTCGGCTTGCAAGGCGGGAGATTCAGCGCCTTCGCCCGCTATCACGAACGTCACGTTCGTCAGCCCCGCAACGCTGACGGCTTCGGCGGCATCCAGCAGAAAGCTGACGTGATTGGCGCGCCCCAACGCGCCAGCGTAAAGGATAAGAAAAGGCGCATCGGCCGACGATGAGCCTGCGTAGGCGGGCTGAAACGCGTCGGTGTCCGCCATATTCGGCACCAGCGTCACCGGAGTTGCGGTCTGCGTCCCGCGAATCCCGCTGACCATTCCCGGCGAGAGGGCGATGAGGTGACGGGCGCCGTCGTAAATCCATTTTTCGGCCCGTCGGAGCAGCCATTGCAGCGGCGCGGCGCGCACGTAGCCGAGCTGAATGGGCGCTTCGGGCCATAAGTCACGCACTTCAAAAACGTAGGGTATGCTGCGCCAACGGCGCAGCAAGCGCGCCACCACGCCGATGCTGAGCGGGGTGGAAGTCGCGAAACACACGGTGCCCGCTGCGCCCGTTTCGCTCACGAGACGGCTCGCAAGGCGTAAGGCGCGCCATCCGAAGGCCAGAAAAGCCCAGCTACGCGCCACCACGCCGAATTTGTTGGCGTAGGGCACGGGCAGATAATGGACCGTCAGCAACGCGCTCAGCGCTCGGCGCTGGTACGTAGGCTGGTTGTGCGCGGTAATCATCTCAACCCGAATCCCTCGCCGCGTTAGCTCCTCGGCAATGAACCAAGAGCGCAGCGCGCCGCCTTCCGCGGGGGTGCAGAAGTATTGGTGCAGGTAGATGACGGTTTGTGTGGCTGCCACCAAGTGCGCTTACGATGAAAATTTCTGCAAATCGTACCAGCGAAACAGCGTAATCAGCGCCCACGCCTCGGCGCCGAGATCGTGGCGCCCCGCCAGAAAGCGCTTCAGAAACTCCTGAGTCTCGTTATAAGCCAAGTACTCAAACAGCGGATGATCTTGGCGACGAATAGGGTCGAAGAGCCACGCGTATTTCGGCAGACGCAGCCAGCGAGTGAGCGGTAAACCGAAGCCTTCCTTTCTGCGCTTGGTGAAGGCTTGGCCGCCGCGCCGGTTGAGCAGCTCGCGCAGCATCCATTTCGGTCCGTTGCGGAGCAACTCCTTCGCCGGAATCTGGCCGACGTATGCGGTCAGATCTTGGTCGAGGTAAGGTGTGCGCACTTCGACGCCGTGGCGCATCGACGTTTGGTCAGTGAGCGCGAGGATGTCTTGGGGGAGGTAGGTTTTTCGATCGAATTCGAGTAGCTCATTCTCCGTTGGTCGCTTCGCCATGAGATCCATACTTATGATGTGGGATCGCATCAGGTTGGGCAGCGCTTCGTCAAGGGCGGTGAAGTGTGCGGCTACGTCGCGGCTGGCCGTTTGTCCAACGCGCGTCAGTAGCTTGCTAACCAGCTGAAGCTGCTTTCGGCCGGGCACGTTGAAGCCCGTAGGCAGAGCCTGACCAATAACACGCAGCAAAGGCGCCAGCCGCTGAATCCACGCTTCGTGTTGCTGATACCACGCAAATGCCCGGTGGCGGTTGTAGCCGGCAAACCACTCATCGGCCCCGGCGCCACTCAGCACGGCCTTCACGCCGGCGGCGCGCGTCTGCCGGGCCAGCCACCACGTCAACAGGACAGATGAATCGGCGATGGGCTGACCGAGGGCGGCGAGTGATTCGTCGGTATAATTCAGGAGTGAATCATCAACGGAAATTTCCGTGAACTCCGCCCCGAAAAGCGCCGCCGCCCGTCGGCCGAAACGGTAGTCTTCGGTTCCGAAAGATCCTTCGGTCGGCGCTAGGCTAATGCCAAAACACGCTGGTGCAGTGTCGGTTACCTCGCGAGCCAGCGCCAGCAAAAGCGTCGAATCAACGCCGCCGCTGAGCCACAAGCCCACAGGCACATCGGCACGCAGATGGCGGTCGAGGCTCTGTTTAAGTAGCGCCTCCACGCGCGGTAGCCACTCAGCACGCGATGTGTGAGGCGGAATAACGCGTTCAGCGGAGTAACGCAGCTCTGTCCATAACTCATCATATGGCAGGCCAGTCCAAACTTTGGCTGTCCCTGGCTTCACCTCGTGGAGGTACACCCACGGCGGGTGCTTCACGTAACGATAGGTCAGATATTCTTGCCGCGAATGCGGCGTAAAGAATAGCTCATAATCAGCGTCAAGCGGCCGTAACAGCTTAATGGCGGGTTCAGTTAGGTCCGCCTCTACCCCGCTAGTGCGCACCGCGCTAATCTCAGAGGCAATAGCTAGCGCTTCGTCTGAGTTTGCCCAAAACAACGGCTTAATGCCGTGCTCATCGCGGACAGCTATCGTCTGCTTTTCGGCTGAGTCGTAGAATACAAACGCGAACATCCCGCGCAGTTTCGGTAAGCCAGCCGTACCCTCTCGGATCAGCAAGTGCAGCAGCACTTCTGTATCGCTCTGGCTTTTGAAGCTCACCCCTTCGGTTTCCAGCTCAGTCCGCAGCTCGCGCCAGTTATAGATCTCACCATTATACACCAGCGCATACCGGCCATCAGCTGACACAAACGGCTGATTGGCGTCATCCGATAGATCGACAATCTTGAGCCGGTTGTGGCCGAGGTACACGGTTCCCGGTCCGCCATCGCCGAACTGGTAGCTGCCGCAGCCATCCGGCCCCCGATGCGCTGTGGCGGCCCGCATCCGCGACGCCGCCTGCGGCCCAAGCGCGCCGGTACGGTCGAGCAAAAAGCTGATGCCGCACATCAGGCAGTAGGGGAAGGGCGCCCGCTCTGCGCATCCCGTAACGCCTTACGCTGAAGGGTGTCGAAGTAGCGACAAACGTCCGTCAGCGGGCATTCCGCGCACTTTGGCTTGCGCGCCACGCAGATGTAACGCCCGTGCAGAATCAGCCAATGGTGCGCCTTCGGCACCTGCGCCGACGGAATGTGCCGCATCAGCGCCAACTCCACCGCCAACGGCGTGCGCGCCTTGGCGGGCACCAGCCCGATGCGGTGCGACACCCGAAAAACGTGCGTATCAACGGCCATCGTCGGCTGCTGAAAGATGACCGATGCGATCACGTTCGCCGTCTTCCGACCCACGCCGGGCAGCTTCTGCAAATCGTTGACATCGCTCGGCACTACCCCGCCGAACTCGCTCATCAGCAGCCGCCCCAGCCCGGCCAGATGCTTGGCTTTGTTGTTCGGATACGACACCGACGCGATGAACGGGAAGACCTCCTCCGGGTCGGCGCTCGCCAAGTGAGCGGGCGTCGGGAAGCGACTGAAAAGCGCCGGTGTTACCTGATTCACGCGCTTATCGGTACACTGCGCGCTCAAAACCACCGCCACCAGCAATTCATACGGCGACGTGTAGCGCAGCTCCGTCTCGGGGTCGGGCTGGGCGGCGGCGAAATAGCTGAGTAGGCGCGCGTAGCGATCAGAGGTTTTCATCGGAAGTTTGCGACGTCAGCCCAAAACTACGGCTGTGTCAACGGCCAATTTTCCACCATAGCCTTTCCTCCAATGTTCTCCCGTCCGGAACCCGGCGAATACGCCCCTTACTACGACACTTACTTCGCGCAGCTCCCCGCCACCGGCGATCTGCTGCCCATCCTGCGCGCCCAACCCGCCGCGCTGCATAACCTACTAGCGCCCGTCACCGATGAGGCCGCCGGCCAGCCCACTGCCCCCGGCAAGTGGAGCATCAAGGAAGTGCTGATACACCTCATCGATTGTGAGCGCGTTTTCGCCTACCGCGCCCTCGCCATCGCCCGCGGCGAGCAGCAACCATTGCCCGGTTTTGATCAAGATGCCTACGTCGCCAATACCCAAGCGAACGCGCGATCTTTGAGCGATTTGCTCGCTGAATACACCGCCCAGCGCACCGCTACTGTCGCGCTGCTCAGCAACTTGCCGCCTGATACCGACACCCGCACCGGCACCGCTTCCGGGCATCGCACGAGCGTACGCGCCCTTGGTTGGGTCATTGCCGCGCACGAATTCCACCACTACCATTTGCTGGTTGCGCACTTCGGCTCCCAACCTGCCTGAGCACCCACTGGACACGCGGCAGAGAGTTTCTCTTGAAAATTTCCGCCGAAAAATTTGCTCGGAAAGAAATAGACCGTACTTTTGCGCTCCCAAACACCATACAAGCCCACCGGAACCGCCGGTGCGCACTTAGCGGGGGGCATCGCATAGCGGCAATTGCGGGGGACTGTAAATCCCCTCCTTCGGGTTCAAAGGTTCGAGTCCTTTTGCCCCCACCACTAAGGGTTTGAGGTTTTTGAAAGCCAGTAACCAGCGCCGTAAGGCACCGGGAGCAGGTGTTGATAAAGCCTTTTAACCTTTTTTTGCGGAAGTAGCTCAGTTGGTAGAGCGACAGCCTTCCAAGCTGTAGGTCGCGGGTTCGAACCTCGTCTTCCGCTCTTTTCCCAGGTTTTAGTTACTGGTTTTTGTCTTCGTTTTGCTCAGCAAGGCGCAAGCAAGCTACTAGAAGCCGTAAACTTCTCATATCCGCCGTTGTAGCTCAGGGGTAGAGCACTTCCTTGGTAAGGAAGAGGTCCGGGGTTCAAATCCCCGCAACGGCTCCAGTTCGCGCGCTCGCGCACCCTCTTCGGATACGGAGCGTTTCGCGCAGGTCGCGAAGGTTCCGTATCTTTGTGTTCGCACGTTCCGCAATTCAACAGCCTTCTTAACTTTTTACTTTCCCCCGCCCGATGGCAAAAGAGAATTTTGATCGTTCCAAGCCCCACGTCAACATCGGCACCATCGGTCACGTTGACCACGGCAAAACGACGCTGACGGCCGCCATCACGATGGTGCTGGCTAATAAAGGCTTGGCCGAAAAGCGCGACTTCTCCTCGATCGACAACGCTCCTGAGGAAAAAGAGCGCGGTATCACGATCAACACCGCCCACGTAGAATACTCCACGGTAAACCGGCACTACGCTCACGTAGACTGCCCGGGTCACGCCGACTACGTTAAGAACATGGTAACGGGTGCGGCTCAGATGGACGGTGCTATCCTCGTGGTAGCTGCGACCGACGGCCCAATGCCCCAAACCCGCGAGCATATCCTGCTCGCCCGTCAGGTGGGTGTTCCCCAGCTGGTGGTGTTCATGAACAAAGTTGACATGGTCGACGATCCCGAGCTGCTTGAGCTTGTGGAGATGGAAATCCGTGACCTGCTTTCGTTCTACAACTTCGACGGCGACAACATCCCCGTCATTCAAGGTTCGGCCCTCGGTGGTCTGAACGGCGATCCAAAGTGGGTGAAGACGATTGAGGAGCTGATGGACGCTGTTGACAGCTTCATTCCGATCCCTGCTCGTCTGACCGACCTGCCGTTCCTGATGCCAGTAGAGGACGTGTTCTCGATCACCGGCCGCGGTACCGTGGCTACGGGTCGTATCGAGCGCGGTATCATCAACTCGGGTGAGCAAGTCGAAATCCTCGGTATGGGTGCTGAAAACCTCAAGTCGACCGTAACGGGCGTTGAGATGTTCCGCAAAATCCTCGACCGTGGTGAGGCTGGTGACAACGTGGGTCTGTTGCTCCGCGGGATTGAAAAAGAAGCCATCCGTCGCGGTATGGTTATCTGCAAGCCCAACTCGGTAACTCCTCACAAGAAGTTCAAGGCAGAGGTGTACGTTCTCTCGAAAGAGGAAGGCGGCCGCCACACCCCGTTCTTCAACAACTACCGTCCGCAGTTCTACTTCCGTACCACCGACGTAACCGGCATCATCACGCTGGCTGAAGGTGTGGAGATGGTAATGCCCGGCGACAACGTGACCATCACGGTGGAGCTGATCAACGCCGTTGCTATGGAAAAAGGCCTCCGCTTCGCTATCCGCGAAGGTGGTCGTACGGTAGGTGCCGGTCAGGTGACCGAAATCCTCGACTAGTCTTCCCCGACTGGTTTAGCCTAGCTAATCAAATTCCCCCTGCTGACCTCGGTCGGCAGGGGGAATTTTGGTTTTGGGAGATGGGAAGCGATTTTGTGTTATGAAGAGTCAGGTGGGTTTCGTGTGGGTTTGTCGCACGTCCTGCGTCTACCCCGAGTAGCCCACGCTTCGCTTAGGGCAACCCGGGGCTTCTGCGATGAAACCCCTTCGGGGTATTTCGGACCGATAATTTCGCACATGCGGGAATCGCGCGGGGCTCTGCCCTATGGCTTATACACAAGTTTGCAACTGGTTGATTATCATTGTTGCCCAGCGTCTTTTCGGTTGATTCAGAAGACTATGTTGTTTCTGATATTTGATCGGAAAAAGTGGCTCTAGAGCTTGCAAATGCACTAGCCAAG
>JANNMJ010000215.1:0-20328 GCA_031397815.1 Hymenobacteraceae bacterium | reverse complement strand
CCCAGAGATGGCGTCAATAGGCGAATCAAAACCGGCCACGTCGGACCGGACCCGGCACCGTCTCGGTGCCGGAGCTGCTGAGGCCAATCAGCGCTCAACCACCGGCACCGAGACGGTGCCGGGTACGTAGGAATGCGCCGATTGGGGTGGCGGGCCAGAGGCCCGCGAATAGCCCGCACGGGGCAGAGCCCCGCGCGAGTCGCGCGTTGACGCGTGACGAATTGCAACGAGAGGACGCCCCAACTACCCCGAAGGGGTTTCATCCCAGAAGCCCGGGGTTGCCAAAGGCTACCCCGGGCTTCCGCAGCCTACCCCGGACTCCCGCAAGCCCCCAAAAACACCTCGCCCCCGCCGGATACTCTCCGACGGGGGCGAAATATTTTCAGCTGATGTCAGACCAAACGGCCTAAACCTCTCACTTACATCATCGAGCCAATAGCTGATTCGCGGCGACGCATCCGCCCGGCCGGAATCCCGAACATCATCTTGAAGCGGCGGCAGAAGTAAGCGGTGTCTTTGTAGCCGACTTCCTTGCCGATTTCGCGGATGCTCTTTTTCGTGGTGCGGAGCAGCAAAACTGCCCGTTCCATCCGCTGGTACTCGATGTAATCCTGCGGATTGATGCCGGTGAGCATCTTGAAGTACTGGCCCACGTAATCTTCGCTCACGCTTGCCACGCTGCTGAGGACTTTGTTGGACAGATCGCCGTCGAGGTTCTCCTTGATGTAGTTGAACAGGTCGATGAGGCGCGGGTCTTTGAAGTAGGTGCTGTTGGTGGCGAGCTGCTCCACGAACATGTTGTGTTGCAGGATGTGCCGCACCACTTCCACCACCACGTTCTCGGTAAGGACGCCGAGCAGACGGTCGCGGCCGGGGCGCTCCGTGAGCGACTCTTCTACGAGCTGCAAGACGAGCGACGAGAGGCGCGACGTGCTCGGAATCTTGAACGCCGGAATATCGAGCGAAGCGAAGAAGTTAACCGAATCGAACACTTTCGCCTCGAACGAGACGTAGGAGTGGCTTTCGGGCGTCTGGCCAATTTTTTCGGGATCGGCGTTGGAACGGAAGAATTGTCCTTTCGACCCAATCAGCTCATCATTCGATAGCTCCGCCGGGGCTGCCGTGGCGTCGCCGTAGCAGAGGCGCGTGGCGCGTCCGCCGGGCAAAAAGAGCAGCTCGCCCGGCTCAACTTCCTGATTATCTTCCCCAAACGCCAAGCGTCCCTGATGCAGCAGCACCAGCGTATTCCCGACGTCGTAAGAGTTGCGGATGCAGCACGGGCGCTGCAACGTGAGGTTATGCGCCAACACGTACCGAACTCCGAGGGCTTCGATAATTTTATTGTAATCTTCCATTAATTGAACAGAGGATGGTTTAAAAAAGACGGCTTACTTGCGCCAAGCGAACCTATTGGATATTGAGCGGGGCGCGCGGCCGACGGGCGTTTCGGGCCGAAAAACAGCCCTGAGGCGCCACATTCGGCCGCGCGCTGCCGCCGGCTACTTGAGCAGCTCGCGCGAAATGACGATTTTCTGAATCTCGGAAGTGCCTTCGTAAATCTGGGTAATCTTGGCGTCGCGCATCAGGCGCTCGACGTGGAATTCCTTCACGAAACCGTAGCCGCCGTGGACCTGAACGGCTTCGATGGTGGTGTCCATCGCCGTTTTCGAGGCGAAGAGCTTCGCCATCGCGCCCGACTTGGAGTAGTCGCGGTGGGCGTCTTTGTCCTGCGCAGCGCGCAGGCAGAGCAGACGGGCCGCGTCGATGTTGGTCGCCATATCGGCGAGCTTGAACTGGATGGCTTGGTGCTGCGAAATCGGCACACCGAACGCTTTGCGCTCTTTCGAGTAGTTCAGCGCCAGCTCATAAGCGCCCGAAGCGATGCCGAGTGCCTGCGCCGCGATACCGATACGGCCGCCGTTGAGCGTCGCCATCGCGAACTTGAAGCCGAAGCCGTCGTCGCCGATGCGGTTCTCTTTTGGCACGCGCACGTCGGTGAACATCAGCGAGTGCGTGTCAGAGGCGCGGATGCCGAGCTTGTTCTCTTTCAGCCCCACCACGAAACCGGGCGTGCCCTTCTCGACGATGAAAACGTTGATGCCTTTGTGGCGCTTCTCGGGGTACGTCTGCGCGACCACCAGGTAGATGCCCGCCGTGCCGCCGTTCGTAATCCAGTTTTTGGTGCCGTTGATGATGTAATCGTCGCCGTCGGCCACGGCCGTGGTGCGCTGCATCGTCGCATCGGAACCGGCTTCGGGCTCCGATAGGCAGAACGCGCCGATCATCTCACCCGACGTGAGCTTCGGCAGGTATTTCCGCTTCTGCTCTTCAGTGCCGAAATGCTCCAGCCCCCAAACCACGAGCGAGTTGTTGACCGACATGATGACCGAGCAAGAGGCATCCACTTTCGAGATTTCCTCCATCGCCAGCACGTAGCTCACGGTATCCATACCGCCGCCACCATATTCCGGCGAGGCCATCATTCCGAGGAAGCCCAGCTCCCCCATACGTTTGACTTGCTCAGTCGGGAACTTTTGGTGCTCATCGCGTTCGATGACACCGGGCAGAAGTTCGGTTTGTGCAAATTCGCGAGCGGCGGCCTGAACCGCCAACTGTTCTTCGGTCAGCTGAAACAGCATCGAAAAAAAAGGGAATGATGAACCGATAAGTCGGCAATTGGTCAGCAAATGTACAACTTCTGTCGACTTATTGCTTAAGTCGGACGGCGCGTCAGCAGTTTAGCCAAATTTCGGGCAGCCAGTAACGCTATCGGCAAAAGGCGCAAAGTACAATTCAGCCCGGAAGCCAAAAACCCGGTACAGCGAGTGCTGCACCGGGTTTGAAGGGGAAATCAGAAGCTAAAACCAGCAATCGAACCTTTAGTTTCGGCGGCTGCCGCTGAGGGCAATACTGATGTAGTAGAGCAGCGTGGCGAGCGAGCCGATGGCGGCGACTACGTACGTCATGGCCGCCCAGAAGAGGGCGTCTTTCGCCATTCCGTGCTCCTGCGCTGTGACGATGCCGCGCTGATCGATCCAGACGAGCGCGCGCCGGGAAGCGTCGAACTCGACGGGTAGCGTGATGATGCTGAACAGCGTGGTCAGGCTGAACAGCGCAATGCCGATGAAGAGCGGCAGGGGCGTGGTGCGCAGCAAAAGCACCCCGGCGAGCAGAATCCACTGCGTCCAGGTGGAAGTGATGCTGAGCGCGGGCACCATCTTCGAGCGCAACTGCAACCACGAATAAGCCGTGGCGTGCTGCACGGCGTGGCCGCACTCGTGGGCGGCAATGGCAGCGGCGGCGGCGGAGCGGCCCGCGTAAACGTCGGCGCTGAGGTTGACGGTCTTGTCGGTGGGGTTGTAATGGTCGGTCAGGCGACCTTCGACGGAAATGACCCGCACATCGCGGATGCCGTGGTCGGCGAGCATCAGCTCGGCGATTTCTTGGCCGCTTTTGCCGTTTTGAAGACCAATTTTCGAGTACTGCTCGAATCGGGAGCGCAGACGCCACTGGATCAGCCAGCTTGCGCCCATCACCAGAATCAGGATTACATAAATGCCGGGCATTTTCGGGGGGAAGTGAGTGGGTGAGGGAGCGTTCCAGCGTGAATCGGGGGAGCCGATTTTCAGCTGAAGCGCTCTTATACGGTGCAGAGATACAACTTACGCACCACCCCCGGCGGTTCGTTACAGCCCGAGGCCCGCTTTGATTTTTTCGACGATGCGGGTGGTTCCGTAGCCCGGCACGAGTGGCACCGTGACAACCTGACCGCCATCGGCTGTCACGGTGTCATAACCGACGATGCGTTCGGGCTGATAATCATCGCCTTTCACGAGCACCAACGGCCGCACAACCGCAATCAGCTCCTTCGGAGTCGGCTCGCCGAACAGCACGACGGCATCGACGAAAGCGAGCGCCGCTATTACGCGCGCCCGGCTGACTTCGTCTTGCAGGGGGCGTTCGGGGCCTTTTTGTTGGGCGCGCACCGAGGCATCGGTGTTGAGGCCGACGACGAGGCGGTCGCCGAGGGCGCGGGCGCGCTCCAGATAATCGACGTGGCCGAGGTGCAGTAAATCGAAGCAGCCGTTGGTGAACACCACGCGCTCACCGGCCGCCCGCCATTGGGCCGCGATGGGCGCGAACGCCGCCGCTGAAGGGTAGATTTTATCCTGAGTCACGGGTTAGTGGAGAAGAGAGGGAGATTCGGGAGCGAAACGGGTCAGAAGCGGATGCGCTTAATCGCCATCCACATCTACGGTGAGCAAATCGGCGCTATCGTCGGGGGAGCTGACGAGGCCGGCTTGCCGACGGCGGGCAGTGTTCAGCATCGAGGCGATGAACGAAATACCGCCCATCAGCACCACCAGCACCGTTTGGCTCGTGTGCGAAACGAGCGCATACGCCATCCCCTGTTCCTTACCGAGGCCATATGACACCAGCGCCCCCTGCACGAGCAGGTGAAACACGCCGATACCACCCTGCACCGGCGCTGCCATCCCAAAACCGCCGATCACGAGCAGCGCCAGCGCCACATTGAACCCCAACTCGGACGTGCTCGGCATCGCGTGAAACAGCACGACAGCGGTGAAGTAATACGAGGCCCACACGAAGAGCGTATGGAACCAGAAAGCGCCCTGATTCTCGACCCGCCGGACGCTCAGCACTCCTTCAATCATCCCGCGCGCAAAGCCCGCAGCGCGCTGAAAGTGCCGATTCTGGCGGAATCGCTCCAGATTATGCCAAACGAACCACCCAATTAGCGCGGCGCCCGTCCCGACGGCGGCCAGCGCGAGCAGGAGCGTCGTGCGGTTAGCGGTCAGGGAGTCGTAACGGTCGTGGAGCTGGCTGTAGAAGAACGTTTGCAGATGCTCGAACTCCAGCAACAGCAACACGCCGAGGAGCGAAAGCAGCATCGACAGGTCGATTACCCGTTCCGTAATCACAGTGCCGAGCGATACTTTGACCGGGGTGCCGCTCGTGCGCGCCAGTACCGTGCAGCGCACTACCTCTCCGGCGCGTGGCAGCACCAGATTGGCCAGATACCCGACCATCATCGAATGGTAGACGTCCCAGAACCGGGTAGGCTGTTGCGCCGCCGTGAGCTGCATCCGCCAGCGCCACGCCCGGCTGAAAAACCCCGGCAGCGTCACCAGAATCGATAGGGCAATCCACTCCCAACGAGCTGTCCGAAGCTCGGCGAGCATTCGGGTGAAATCGAGGTTGCGTAAGGCGTACCACATCAAAGCCCCGGAGAGGCCCAGCAGGAGTACGTATTTTAAGACGTTCAGCAGTTTGCTCATTACCCAAAAACCGACAGCCCGGCAGCAGGCGCACTCGGCTGCCAACAGTAGTCTGAGCAAAGGTAACGGTCATCGGTAAGGCAATTGTCGGCCATTCACCGTCGCCTCAACGGTGCGCTACCGCCGTTTCGGTTTCAACGAACGATACGCCGCAGCGGCGGCCAAGCCCCCGGCCAGGTACCAAGCCACCGTCATAGCCTGCGTTTGGGGGGTGCGGTTGCTTTGGCGCTCGCCCAACCCCAGCGGGCCGGGCAGCACCACGCCGCCAATGCCGGCCGCCAGCCCGAGCGCCGCGCCGCGCGCCCACGCGCTTTTGCCGCCCACTAAGCTGAAATACAAGCCGTTGGTGAGGACGTCGGCGGCGAGCGTGAGCTTGTGAAGTTGCGGCGCGGGCGGCGGGTTCACGTCGGTAGCGCGGAAGAGGCGGGTCAGGGCGCGCATCCCGAGGACATCCATTCGCGGGGCGTCTTCGGGACGGATGCGCCGGACCGTTTCGTGAATCAGATTCACCACGACGGCGCCCGTAAGGCCCGCTAACAGGGCGGCATTCGCTTTTTTCATAATCGAGTTTCTGAGGAAGGAGAAGGGCGGGAGAGAGGCGACGAAGCTGTCAGCCGGTAGGCAGCGAACGCGTTACGCCGTCAGGGGTTACGCGGCCCACGGCGATAGCGGCTTCCGTCCGCGCCTCTACCTCATACTTGTTCGCATAGTACCCCACTCGCGCCGACTCCCAGAGGTAGCGCCCCAAAAACCGCCAAAACCCGAACTCCTGAAACTGCCGCAGATGCACCTGCTCGTGCGCGACCCATTCGGCATCGGCCAAAAACTCCGCCGCCGTCGCGCCGCTCAGGTGCACAGTGCGGCCAATAACCATCGCCACGCGGCCCTTGCCGCCGAGCTTCCAACGGGCCACACGGGCCAACCAAGATTGTTCACGAATACGCATTGACCGGCCAAGTACGTCACGGAGAAGCAGCTACGCCAGCGCGGCGCTCTGACGCCTCAAACACGGCCACAAGCCGCGCCGGTTGCAATTTTTTTCAAGTCTGATGTTTCGACTTAGATACCGACCGCGTTGGCGCTGATTATCAGCAGGTTGTGACTTCTGTCGAAAAACCCTGTTTTTGGCAAAATTGATACCTAGAGGCCTTCTATATGACCCGTTTTTGCTAAAAATGTATCCCAAGCCGCCTCGCGTTGCTATCTTTGCAAATACAACGCTCCCAGACGGGAGTTTCTCGCACCATTTCGGACTCCTAGCGAAGACCTTTTCTCACGCCTTGATCGGGTAATACTGCCTGCTCATCGCCTTTTGCACGAGCCGCGCTTCAGACAGTCTGAAGCCGGCCGCCGTCCCCAAAAGTTATCGGATGAAAAACGCGATCCTGTGTCTGCTGGCCTCTGCGGCCGTCACGCTCTCACTCGCTTTCCGCGTCGCTCCTGCCCCTGTTGCGCCGTCTTCTGCCCGCCCGATGTCATCGGTTTCGCTTCCGCCCTCGGCGGGTGAGCGCGACGACCCGGCCCGCGCCAACGCCTTCCGCGACTCGCTCTTCTACGGATTTTACTCGCAGGAGCTGGGCGTCAAGCTGGCCCATTCGGCCGACAAATCCCTCATCGAAACCGTGACCGAGTGGCTCGGCACCCCGTACCGTAGCGGCGGCTCGACGCAGCGCGGCACCGATTGCTCGGGCTTCGTGATGCGCGCCTATCAGCAGGCGTACGGCGTTACGCTGGTGCATTCGTCAGGGGCGCTCTTTCAGCGGACCGGGCGCGTGAAGCGCGATGCGATGCGCGAAGGCGATCTGGTATTCTTCCGCCGCTCGAAACGCTCGCCGATTTACCACGTCGGGATTTACCTGCGCGACGGCAAGTTCGTTCACTCCGAATCGCATAAGGGCGTGATGGTTTCCTCGCTCAACGAAGGCTATTGGGGCCACAATTTCTGCGGCGCCGGTCGGGTGGCGCTGCCGACGGCAGTGGCGGCCGAGAGCGTCAACTAAGCGTTAGTTAAAGCACAGAATCAGCCGACTAAAATTGGCTAAAGCATCAAACCCCGTCAGTCCCGTAAGGTGCTGATGGGGTTTTCGCTTTCAAGCGGTATTGGGGCTGAACTTCCTTTCGATAAGGGCGTAAGCAAGAAGAGGTGGCCCGCTTTTCGGCCTTGCGTACTGACTCCCCATTCATTCTCTCGATTCTCCTGATTCAGAGCCTTTTAACCGTCCTTTGAGCGGTTCGGAGCGTCGTTATCACCATCATCAACCCGCCACTGCGGGGCAGGATGTGGCGGCGGGCATTGCGTCGGCGGATGGGCAGGTGACGGTGGTTAGCCAGCGGATAGTGGCGCCGGTTTCGCCCGTGCGGACTGGTGTTTGGCAGCCGAAGAGCGGCACAAGGCGCGACCGGTGGGTTTGCGCTGGTGGGAGCTTGTAACCCGGGCGCGTGTGCCCGGGGTAGTCGGCGCAAAGCGCCGGCAACCCCGGGCTGTGGAGAAGAACCCCGTTGGGGTTCGCGTGTCGAGTTTTATCGGGGAACCCCAACGGGGTTCTACTCTAAAGCCCGGGGTTGATTTCGCAGAAATCTACCCCGGGTCTAAAATGCCCGGGGTTACGCCGCCCACTTTCCGCAAGCTAGTTTCCCCTACCGGCTCACTACCACGCGCCGTTGCGCGGTGGTGCCGTTGTTGAAGTTGGCGCGGAGGAGGTAGACGCCATTGGGTACGGCGCTGATATCGAGGGTGGTTTCAGCAGAGGAGGCGGGGGATGTTTGGAGAACAGGGCGCCCGAGGAGGTCGAGGAGGGTGAGGCGGGCTAGGTGAAGGTGGGGGTTGCTGCTGCTGATGGCGCGCACTTGAAGCTGCGTGGTCGCGGGGTTGGGCCACACGCTTAGGGTGCTGTTTTGCGCTGCGGTGGGCGTGCGGAGGCCGGTGATGCCGTTCGGCTGGCTGCGGAGGAGGCGGATGCCGCCGCCGCCGGTGCCGACGAGAATCTCCGCCCGGCCGTCGGCGTCGAGGTCGCCGGTGGTGAGGACGGGGCGGGTGCCGAGGCGCCCGGCGCCGAACACGTTGGTGAGGTTGTTCCGGACTAAGTTGCCGTAGCCGGTCAGGGGTGCAGTGGGGCGGGCGAGGGCATCGGGCCAGATCCGGATCTCGCCGTCGTCGGTGGCGGTGATTAGCTCGGGCTGACCGTTGCCGTCGAGGTCGAGGACGGCGGGGGCGGGTTGCTGCAAGAAGCCCGGCAGTGTGCCGAAGAGCGTGGTGTTGAGCCGGAAAGCCGTATCGGGCGAGCCGCCGCGGTTTTCGATGAAGGAAATCGTGCCGGCGGGGGTGTTATTCATCGACCCGAGGAGAATGTCGCGGTCGCCGTCGCCGTCGGCATCGTGGAAGACGGGCAGGTCGCGGTTGCCGTGGGTTTGGTTGAAGCGGAAGGTGCGCACGCTCAACGTATCGTTCGGGAAGACGGCGAGCTGCCCGGCGGGCGCCGTGTTCAGGAAATATTTCAGCGGATCTGATCCGGCGGCGTACTTGTCAGAGGTGTAGCGCAGGACCAGATCGAGGCTACCGTTACCGTCCAAATCGGTAAGGATCGGCACGAGCGAGCGCTTGTTGAGGGCGCTGAATCGACCAAAATCCTCGTCTTCGAGCTTGAAGATGGCGCGTTGCGGCGTCCCGACGTTGCGGTAAAACTTCAGCTTCCCCCGGTAAGAAGTAAACGTATTGACGGGCGGCGCGGTGAAAATGAGGTCGCCCATATTCCCGACGAGCAAATCGAGGTCGCCGTCGCCGTCGAGGTCGCCGAGCGCGGGAGCGGCCTGATTACCGGCATCGAGCATCTCGCTTTGCAGGAAATTGGTCTGCTGAAAGCTGAAATCGGTGATTCCGGGTCCGGTGCGTGGGTAGAGCCACGCGGTTTCCTGAGTGTTGTATTGGTCGCCGGAGAACGGAATGTTCACTTCTTCCTGCCCCGTCAGCCACGGCGTGACGAGCAGATCGGGGCGCCCGTCGAACGTCACATCCTGATAAAACGCCCCCGGCGTGTGGACCATCGTAGCGGCGGGTGGGCCGCTGGGGAACGGCACCGCCAAGCCCGACCGCGAGAACACCGGCGCTGCCGCCGTGCCTTGGTTGGTGAGGAGCGCCAAATCGCGGCAGTACTGCTGCCCGATGAGCAGCTCTCGGTCGCCGTCGCCGTCGAGGTCGGCGGCGAGGAGGGCGTAATCAGCGTTTTGGCCGTGGGCGGGCTGCGAGGGGCGGCAGAAGACGCCGGTGAACGCGTATTGGTGGCAGCCGAGCATGGAGCGGGCGCAGCGCACGAAATCGCCCCACTCCGATATTTCCTCAAAAAGCGGCTCCGTGGCGCCGGGAGGCGTGATGTTGAGGTAGAGGTTGGGGGTATCGAGGCCGTAGGCGAAGTCGAGGATGTCGGGATCGCCGTCGCCGTCCACGTCTTCGACGCTTTGCTTGCCGTAGATGCTGGTGGCAATCGAGCGGGGGTTGTTGCCCGGCACCGCCTGTTTCAGGCGGAACGTTACGGGCTGAAACTCAAAGCCGATGCCGTTTGGTGCGGCCACGTTGCGGTACAGAATCCAGTACTGCGGCGCCTGCACGGCGAAGAAGTCTTCGCGCCCGTCGCCGTCGAAATCCCGCAATTGCACGTTCAGCACCGGCTCCTGCGGGAACGCGCTTTCGTAGCCCGGCTCGTGGCGCCAATACCAGCCGGTGGGGCCGTTGGTGGCCACGTAAGTTAGGCCGCGCTGGGTGGTGTGGTCGTGGACGTAGAGGTCTTTTACGCCGTCGCCGTTGAGGTCGATGGGGTTGAACGTGACCGAGTTGAAGCCGCCCGCCCACGGCGTCCGGAGCGTATCGGTCCCGATGACGACGCGCGGCCCGGTGCCGCCATCCACAAGCTGCAACCCGTAGCGGAGCTGTGCTTGTGCCGGAAGCGCTGCCGTCAGGAGCCACGCGCCCACGCCGCTCAGCAGCAGCAGACGAATGTCGCGGGGAAAGCGAGAATCAGAGGAAAGCGGAAGCATCGACAATCAGAAATTTAGACAGAAATCGACATAAAATCACGCAGAAAACGGCTGCGCGACACCCTACGGCACCACCACCAGCCGGGTCGTCAGAGAACGGCTGGATTCTTTGGTGACGGCGCGCAGGAAATACGTGCCGGGCGCCAAGCCGCTCAAGCGCACGCTGGCGGTGGGAGCGCCGCCCACGGGCCACGTTTGCACGGTGCGTCCGAGTGGGTCGAACAGCGCGAGCGTGGCGAGGGTTTCTGGCCGGTCAACAGACGTAATGCGTACCGTGAGCAGGTCATCGACGGGCGCTGGATTCGGCCAAACCGCCACGGCCGGACCGACCGGCGCGGGCGCCACCGCCACGCCGCCGAGCAACCCGGTCGGCTGACTGCGGAGCAGCCGAATGCCGCCCCCAGTAGTTCCAATGAGCACTTCGCTGCGGCCGTCGCCGTCCAAATCACCGCTTGTGATGACGGGGCGCGGCCCCAGCCGCGAGGCGCCGAACTGCTGCGTGAGGTCGTTGCGGAGGAGGTTTTCGACGGGCGCCGTCGGGATGGTAGGCGTACTCAGGACTTGCGGCCAGACGCGAAGCTCGCCGTCGTCGGCGAGGGTGAGCAACTCCTTTTGACCATCGCCGTCGAGGTCGAGGACGGTGGGGGAGAGGCCGAGCAGCCCGCCGACGCTGGCGCTGAGGCGCCCAAAATCGGGGTCGGCGGTCTGGAAGCCGGTGCGCGGCGTGACCGTGGACGAGGTTTGGTTGCGGATGTACTGCAACATCTGTCCCGCGCTGCCGGAAGGCTGATCGGTGCCGAGGAGCATATCGACCTTGCCGTCGCCATCCACATCGTAAAAGCACGGCACATCCCGCGAGCCGCGCTGCGCACCGCCAACCTGAAAGTCGAACGTAGTGAGCGTACTGCTCGGAAACTGCGCCAGTTGTCCGCGCCCCGCCACGTTGAGGCAGTATTGCAGCGCCTGACTCGACCCACCCACTGGATCTGCCGATTGGCGGATCACGAGATCGAGGTCGAGGTCGCCGTCGAGATCGACCAGAGTCGGCACGAATCCGCGCTTATTGAGGCCCGCGAAGGACGCAAAATCATCGTCGGCCAGCTCGAAGCGTGGCCGTTGCGGCGTGCCCGTGTTGCGGTAAAAGCGCAGGCGGCTGCGGAACGACAACGGCCGCACGCCGCCGAGGGTGTCGGCCTCGTAATCGGCCAGATTCCCGACTAGTAAGTCGAGGTCACCGTCGCCGTCGAGGTCGCCGAGCGTGGGGGCGGCGAATTCTCCCACATCCAGCATCTGGTCCTGCAAAAAGTCGGGCTGCTGAAAGCCAAGCGCCGGGCCGTTACGCACGAAAAGCTGCGCCGAGCGGCGCGTGTCGAACGCATCTTCCACCTGCCCGAGGTTCCGCACCGACCACGGCGAGAGCAGCAGATCGGGCTGTCCATCGAACGTCACATCGGCCTGAAAAGCCGCCGGAACGTGCGGTAAGCGCGCCGGATGCGCCGTATTCCCCAGAAACGGCACCGATAGGCTGGTGCCCGTAAACAGCGCCTGCGCGGTGGTGCCCTCATTGGTGAGGAGCGCCAGCTCGGTTAGGTATTCGTGGCTCAGGAGGAGGTCGAGGTCGGCGTCTTGGTCCACGTCGCCCGCGAAAAGCGTGTGCGCCGGAACCGCGTGCTGCGGCGCGGTGGGGCGGCAGGAAGTTCCGCCGAAGGCGTAGCGCCCGGCGCCGCACCACGAGAAACCGCCCCAGCCGCGCTCCTGCTGGAAGGTCGGCGGGGCGCCCGGCCCGGCCACGTTGCGGTGGAGCACGATGTTGGACGTGCCGAACGCGTAGGCGAGGACATCGACATCGCCGTCGGCGTCAATATCGACGACATCAAAAGTCGAGAAAGGATCGGCTTCGAGCTCAATCGGCGGGTCGCCGGGGTTGACGCTTTGCAGGTAGCCGCCGACCGGCACGAACCGAAAGCCGACGCCAACGCCGGGCGTCGCTTCGTTGCGGAAGAGGCGCACAAACTGGTTTTCCGCCGACCAGAAATCCGGCCGACCGTCGCCGTCGTAATCGCGCAGCAGCGCCAGAAAACCGGTGCGGCCGTTCACCGGGAACGCCGCTTCGTAGGCGGGGCGGTGGCGCCAACGGCCGTTTTCGGCCACGAACGTGAGCGGCCGACGCGCGGTAGCGTCCCAAATGAACAGGTCGGGGACGCCGTCGGCGTTGAAATCCATCTGCCCGAACGCCGCCGAGTTAAAGCCCCCGGCCCACGCGTTCGGGAGCGTATCCCCGGCCACTACCACCGGCACGTCGCCGAACTCCATTCCCCAGCGTTGCTGCGCGCTGACCGGCGCCGCCCGCATCGTCAGAAATAAACCGAGGACGGCTGAGCCGATGGCCGCGAAACGACGCGTGAGAGTAAAGGAGTGAGGCATTAATGGGGAGATGAGGGAGAGAGGTGAGACAGATGGGAGGCCGATGTGGAGATGTGAATGATGTGGGGATGTGATTCCACAGCGAAGTTCGGTCAGCCGGACAGTCCAGACGTTCTGGCCAGTCCGGCCGCTTCTGCAAGCAAGACGGCTGGGGGAAGCCCGAAGTTGGCCCCGCGCACGGCTAATTTTGGCCCGCTCCGCCCCCGGAGCGCGTCATTGCCCGCCGATTTATGCTTGCTTCTGCCCCCGCGTCCCTTTCCGCCGATACGCTCACGACGCTTTACGAGCGGTTTTTGGCCGCCGATCAGCTCGTCAGCACCGACTCGCGGACGGTGCCTGCCGGGGCGGTTTTCTTCGCGCTGAACGGCGCCCGGCGCGGCGCTGAGTTCGCGCCTGATGCCCTCGCGAAAGGGGCGGCGTTGGCCGTGATCGACGATGATGCGCTCGCCGCAACTGACCCGGCGCGCTACCTCGTCGTGCCCGATGCGCTGGTTGCGCTGCAAGCCCTCGCGCATCATCACCGGCAGCAATTCGGCGGGCCGGTAGTGGCGCTGACGGGTTCGAACGGGAAGACCACTACTAAGGAGCTGCTCGCGGGCGTGCTGGGTCGCCGTTACCGCACGTTGGCCACGCACGGCAACTTCAACAACCACATCGGCGTGCCGCTGACGCTGCTGCGCCTGCGGGTAGCAGCGGGGGGCGATGAAGTCGCGGTGATTGAGATGGGCGCGAATCATCCGCTGGAAATTGCGCAGCTCGCGCAGATTGCGGTGCCCACGCACGGCCTCATCACCAACATCGGCAAGGCACATTTGGAAGGGTTTGGCGGGACGGTCGAGCACGTCGCGCGCGCCAAAGCCGAGCTGTTCGAGTACCTCGAAGCTACCGGCGGCACCGCCTTCGTCAACGTCGCCGACCCGCGTTTGGCGCCGTGGGCCGCCCGCCTGCCGAAGGCCGTGGCGTACCCGGCGCCCGCTCGCCTCGTCGCGGCCGACCCATTCGTCTTGCTCTTGCTGACCGATTCTGATTCCGATTCTGATTCCGCCCCGCTCCTCACCCAAATCAGCGGCGCTTACAACTTCGAAAATCTGGCCGCCGCTGCCGCAGTAGGGCGGTTTTTAGGGGTCGAAGAAGCCGATATCCGCACGGCGCTGGCGGCGTATGCGCCCACTAACAACCGCTCGCAGCTCGCCTTCCGCCCAGCAACCGGCAACCACCTCACCCTCGACGCCTACAACGCCAACCCCAGCTCCGTGACGGCCGCCGTGCGCCATTTCGCCACGCTACCCGCCACCGACGACGCCGGTCAGCCGCTCCCGAAGCTCCTCATCCTCGGCGATATGCTCGAATTAGGCGCCGAATCGGCCGCCGAGCACCGCCGCCTCGGTCAGCTCCTCGAAGAGCTAGCCTACCCCGACGCCGTGCTGATCGGCCCCGAAATGGCCGCCGCCGCTGCCGTGAACCCCGCCGTTCGGCATTTCGCCACCAAAGCCGAAGCCGCCGCGTGGCTCACTGCGCACCCGCCGCGCCACCGCCGTATTCTATTGAAAGGCTCTAGAGGAATTGGGTTGGAGACGTTGTTGGAGCTGTTGTAGGGACGGGGGAAAACGTAGCCGGCTCTGTCCCAGAGACGGTGTTGATGCGCGCTATCGCACCGTCTCCCTGAATGGGGATTGGGGAGTATGGTTACTGCTCAAGTACGTTCCGTAACCGCCTTTCCCGCCCCTTCGGGGCACCTCTCCCTCAAGGGGCGCGGAGTTCAATCAAACGGCGGTCAAGCTTCAATTAATAATTGAAGCTTGACCGCCGTTTGATTTAATAAACCCTCGCTCTAAATCTTCACCTCCCCGCTCTGAATCATCCGGTACAGGGTTGATTTACCGACGCCCAGCTGACCGGCTACCACCAGCACATTCCCCTTGTAATAATCGAGGTAATGCTGGACGATGCGTATGTTATGTTGGCGCAGCGTGACGCGCGGACTCGCCGATACGGGCAGGAGGTCGTCGTTGGGGGCGTGGAGGCCGTCGGGCGGAAATACGAGGTCGAGGTCGGTGATTTCGTTGCCTTCTACCATAACCGCTGCCAGCTCCACTACTGCCCGCAGCTCGCGGACGTTACCGGGGTAGGGGTGGCGCAGCAGCATCCGCTCGGCGGCGGGCGTGAAGCGGCACGGGCGCTGGACGTCGGGCGGGCAAAACTCGCGCAGGAACTGGTTCGCGAGGAGCAGAATATCGGCGCCGCGCTCGCGGAGGGGCGGCACCACGATGGGGAGGCCGAGGAGCCGGTAATACAGGTCTTCGCGGAACGTGCCGGCGCGTACGTGAAGCGCGAGGTCGGTGTGGGTCGCCACGATGAGGCGGACGTCGAGCGGCCGTGATGTGGTGCCGCCGACCCGCGTCAGGGTGCGCTCCTGCAAGACGCGTAAGAGCTTGGCTTGCAGCGGTAAATCGAGGTCAGCGATTTCGTCCAGAAAGAGCGTGCCGCCGTGGGCTTGCTCGAAATGGCCGACCCGTGTACTCGTGGCGCCGGTGAACGCGCCTTTCTCGTGCCCGAACAACTCACTTTCCAGCAGCTCACGCGGAATGGCGGCCATATTCAGCCCCACGAACGGCCCCGCCGAGCGGTTCGAGCCGTGATGAATCGCCCGCGCGACTTCCTCTTTCCCCGTCCCCGTCTCGCCCCGAATCGACACCGTGATAGTCGACGTCGCGGCTTTGCGGATGAGCTGAAACACCACCTGCATCGGCGCGCTGTGGCCGAGTAGATGGTCGAAAGCGGGCGGTGCCACCGGCTCGGCCGCCCGCTCCGAGAGGTTGCGGAGCGCGAGTGTCCCAATTTGGTCCGCGGCGTGCAGGTCGAACGGGAGCAACCCATTTGCCCCGGCTTTCAGCAGCTCTTGCGTGAGCGTGGCCTGCGGCGTGGCGGCCACCACCAGCACCATAGCGGGCGGCTGCACGGTGCGCGCCGTGCGGACGAGCGGCGCGGCCCGCGCCAAATCACCGGCAATGATGACCAGCGCCGGAGGGCGCGCCATAACCGCCTGCCGACACTGGCAAGCCGATAAAAAGGGGTGAAGCTGAAAGCGCTCGTCGGCGCGCAGACGGTGCGTCAGCGCCTCGGCTTGCCATGCCGAGTCAGCCACCACGTAAACGGGGTGTGTAGCGATGGTTCTCATAGGAAAGTGTGAGGAGAGTGAGGAAAAGTTTTAGCACATTTTTCTTGCCATAGTCCAAAAATTCAAACGGAACAGATAAACGGGAAAAATAGGACGAACAGATGGACGAAGATTATACTAATTAGGTCTAAACCGCGATTTTGAGGTGAAAAACCAGAGGAGGTGCGTGCGGGTTTAGGGTGTAGAGCAAAGTAATGACACGGGAAAGGGTTTATCAAAGCGTGGATAAGTGATATTTTTTCCCATTTTGGGAAGCGCCTTCCCTTTAGGGGATGTTCATTTAAAAAACATTTTCAGTAACTAACTGAAAAGAAGTAGATTAGTTTCGATTCTGAAAATGGGCAGAGAGTTGAAAGCATTAGAGTAACCGCCAGTCTTGATCGACTCGCGCCATCTCTTCCACTTAATTCTTTCGCTCGTATGAAAACTTCGTTCTCCTCTTTCTTTTCTGTGGGGCGCTTGCTGGCCGTGGTGCTGGCGCTGCTGCCCGTGAGCGCGGCATTCGCCCAGAACCAGAATGCGTATTCCCGGCACGCGGCGCCGACTACACCGGGTGAGTATCAGGTCACGAACGTGACGGCGCCGTGCGTGGGGTGCCAAGTGCTGAACCCGGAGCGCGCCGCCGACATCGACCCGAACAATTACGCCACGATGACGAACATCGTCGGGTTGGCGCCGGGGCAGTACCTGCGGTTGCGGCTGCGCCTCACGGCGCCCGTCCCGGCGGGTTATGTGGCGGGCGTGGTGGTCGGGAGCGACCGTATCCTCGATTTGGTTTCGCTCAGCAACGTGCGGGTCCGCACGTACCTCGGTGCCAATAATACCGTCGTGGATAGCCGTTTGGGGGGGAATGCCGTGGAAGCCAAAGTCATCGGTACGAACCGGTATGTGCTGGAGTTCACCTCCACCGGCAGCTTCGACCGCATTGAGCTGGGCTTGGGCGGCCTCAGTGACGCCGCTTCCGCCCTTGACGTGTATTACGCCTACGGCATCCAGCAGGGCACCACGCCGCTGGGCGTCGGCTTCACATCTACCTTCCCCAGTCCCATCAACAACACCGATTACACGCGCAGCACCACCGGCATCTGCGTGCTGTGCGGCGTAACCAATGCCAGTCGCGCCGCCGACGATAACCTCTCGCCGAACAACTACGCGACCGTCCAGACCACCGTCGGCGCCCTCGGCGATACCCGGCTGCGGCTGCGGCTCAACGGCGAGGCGCCGGCGGGGTCGGTGGCGGGACTGGTGATCGGCACCGGCTCGCTCATCGATCTGAGCCTTTTGAGCACCCTGACCATCCGCACCTACGGCCGCGATGCGAACGGCAACGTGGTGCTCCGCGAAACCGCGCCCGGCGGCACCCTTTTGCAGCTCAACCTGCTCAGCGGCAACCGTTATTACCTCACCTTCACCAGCACGCAGCCGTTCGAGTACGTCGAGCTGGCCGTCGGGGGGCTGCTGACGGTGGCGAACACGGTGCGGGTGTACTACGGATTCTCGGCGCCCGGCTTGGGCGGCGGGCCGCTGCCGGTGGCCCTGACCGGCTTCAGCGCCCGCAACCTCCCCGACGGCGCCGTGCAATTGCAGTGGCAAACGGCTTCGGAAGACCAGAACGCGGTCTTTATCGTGGAGCGGTCGAGTAACCCGAAAGCGGGCTTCCTGAGCGTCGGGGCGCCCGTGCCCGGCCACGGCTCCACGACTACCGCGCACGAATACGCCCTCCTCGACCGCTCGGCGGCGTCGGTCGCGGGCGCAGTGCTTTACTACCGCCTCCGTCAGCTCGACACCGACGGCACCGCCCACCTCTCCGATGTGGTGACCGTGCTGCGCAAAACCCCGTCTGCTGGCCCCGTCCTGAGCCTCTGGCCGAACCCCGTCCGTAACGAGCTGCACGTTAGCCTCACCGGTCTCCTCGCCCCGCCCACTGCTGATCAAAGTCGCCCTGCTACGGCCACATCGTCCGTTCCCGCCCCCGTCCTCACCCTGACCGATGTCCTCGGGCGCACCGTCCTGCGCGAACCGCTCCATGAAGCCGACCGCGTATTGCCCGTCCGCCATTTGCTGCCCGGCCGGTACGTGGCGCAAGTCAGCGGCGCTCCGGCGGTGACGATTGTGGTGGAGTAGGGCAGGAACTACGCGACTCGTATCGCGAACCGTATTATAATGCAGAAGCCCGGGGTTGATTTTTTGCAAAACAACCCCGGGCTTCTCTGATTTAACCCCTTCTGAATACCGATAATTCTTGGTCTGAACTACCCCGAAGGGATTTCTGCGGTACTACTCCCGCACCAGCGGCAGCACCCTCTGCTGACCATCGGCAAGCGTAACACGAAGGCGATAGAGGCCGGCAGGCAGATGGTGGGTGCTGACCGGCAACCGTTGCCCACCGGTTGCTAGTTGCTGGGTTTGATGCCAGACTTGGCGGCCCAGCGCATCGTAGAGAGCCAGGGTAGCGGCTTGAGGCTGGTCGGTGCTGAAGGTTAGCAGGGGAGTGGCGGCGGCATCGCTGGGGTTGGGTGCCAGGGTAGCCGGCAGGCGCCGCACATCATCCGGTAGGGCCAGCAGCCGGGGCATAGTGGTATCGCCCCACACTTCGGTACCCTTAATGAAGCCGACCATCCGATCTGTCTGGGCATGATGGCAACAGGAAGAGCCATTGGAGTCGGTATACTCCGTTAGTCCCAGCCCAGGCGCAAAGCGATAATAATAAGAACTACCTGGCCCCGAACTCACCAAGCAGTATCGCACTTGAGGGCGTCCGCCGACGGCAAGAGAGTCGTAGGTGCCAGGATAGAAAACCTGGTTATAAAGTGCCCCATTATAACCCGTTAGCAGTTCCTGCGTCCAGGAAAGACGCATACTGTCGTTGGTTTGGTACTGGGTGATGTTTCCCCCGCTCGGCGGCCAGGTACAACCACCTAGGACGTTGGAGGAAGTCCTTATTTGCGTCGAGTGGAAATAGACCGTTCGCGCTACGCCTGCTCGCTGTATTACCCGGATTACCTGTCGGCGTGTCTTCGCCTCAAAACAACTGTAGAAGCCACCTTCAAACGAGTTTCGATAGAAGAAGACATCGCCCGGCTGCACGTTGTAGAGCTGGGAGAGGCGCAGATCGAAAGGGCCGAGGTTCAGCTCAGGGATGCTACTGAGCCGAACTTGATGGCGCTTTTTGTTCCAGCTAGTTGCCGAGGAGGAGTTGTAGCGGTATATCGAGAAGCAGTCAGACTTGAGGTAGTAGTGCAGCCCGGGGCCGCTGATGATACCATAATGCTGACTGATCTTGACCTGCTGGGTGTCGGAGAGGCTGATGATAAGTACCGAATCCGGCCGGCCGGCTACCAGCTCCACCTGCCGACTGGTCAGAGTGGCCTGCACCCGACTGGTAAAGGCCCAGCTCTGGCCGACCGCCGCCCGTGTCAGGAGCCGGACGCTGTCGGTGGTAGTGCTGGAGTTATCGAATCCGCGGAAAATCGCCTCTCCCGTCTGACTATTCCAGCGAAAATGCTTACCAAATAGCGTAGCACTACTTGCTGAGGGAGGGCCATTACGACCAGGAATATTGTCGTTAAAGTAAAAAACAGAATCTGCTCCGCCGGCTGCCACGCTATCAACGCGAAACAGGTTAATCTGATCGGGGATGCCGCTCCACTGAGTCGTTTCCCGGTAGTGATAGGTCCGGTCCGGCCCGAAAGGCCGGTAATTCTGGGCGGTGACCGTAACGGTCCAAAAGAGGAGCACCAAGGTGCTGCACAGGCGGTAGATAGTAGGCATACGAAAGGGAAGTGAGTGCAAGTTGCTGAAGTTAAGACAATAGTAGGGAGAATAATTGGCAGACTGTAGTAACCCTAAATTAGCTGCCGTGAGTGGAATTTATTTTCACCCCTGCACCCGTAGCTCTGTCACTCGTTTTTTAGCTGAGCCCTGCACGCACACCCTCGAACACCACCCTAACCCCACACAAAGCCAACGGCAGTCAAGGGCAACCCCGTAGGGGTTATCTTCCGGTAGCCTCTGGTTTGAAACCAAACCTGGCAGTCCCGTGGGGACTACCATGACGGTGGAACAGAGCGGCGGGGCGACGATGGGGGTAGAGTCCCTACGCGACTGCCGATTGCGCCGATTGGAGGTGTATAGCCCCTAACGGGGCTGCCCTAGCCGGTGTCGGTTCCTCAGCCGCTGTGGCATAACCGCGTTACCTGCTCGCCAGAGTTCAATTCTCACTTTCGTCCTATCCTCACATCACCTAACACCTCCCATTGTCTCGTCCGGCGTAGGCTGTACACCATCTTTACCGTAGATGCGTGTTTC
Source organism: Hymenobacteraceae bacterium (assembly GCA_031397815.1). Taxonomy (GTDB): domain Bacteria; phylum Bacteroidota; class Bacteroidia; order Cytophagales; family Hymenobacteraceae; genus JANNMJ01. Next base: position 90 of record JANNMJ010000215.1, on the reverse strand, counting down.
TAAATTTTCGTCGACCCCGAGCGGTCGGCGGTATTATCCTCTTTCCTTCAAGCTCGAAGCGGTCCGCCTGGTCGAGGCCGGCGAGCAGCA